>NZ_JBEZFS010000001.1:0-309080 GCF_040649575.1 Nonomuraea sp. NPDC048916 | reverse complement strand
ATCAGCGATCCGCGAGGTCACCGTCGCGAGTTCGGCATCCCAGGACACGACGAGATCGTAGGTGAGGCACAAGGTCACTTGCAGACCATCACCGATACACCCGCAGTCACGCTGGCGAACGACTTAAAGATCTACCGATGTAGTACCTGGATCTCGGCGTCAACCCTGTTCCTGCACTCCTCCGTCGCGGATTCGGCCTGTGTGGCCACCTCGGGTGCCTGGTCAAATTTGGCCGGCGAGGAGGTCGGCGGTATTCTCCTTGGAAGCTAGCCAAATTTGGCTAGTCAACGATTGAGGGAGCTCGATGAAATCGGTACGGCTGCTGGTGCTGGGAGCGCTGCGCAGGCGCGGACGCGCACACGGCTACCAGGTCCGCGCGGATCTGGAGTCGTGGGGCGCGCACGAGTGGTCCACCGCCACGTCGGGCTCGGTGTACCACGCGCTCAAGAGCATGGCCGGCCAGGGCCTGCTCGTGACGCACGAGACGGTCCCCTCCGAAGCAGGGGGCCCGCCGCGGATCGAGTATGAGCTAACCGACAAAGGCGAACAGGAGTACTTCGCCCTCCTGAGTCGGGCCCTCGCCGACCGTGAGCCGAGCCTGGACGTGCTGGGCGCCGCCGTCGGCCTGATCGAGGACCTTCCCCGGGAGCGTGCCCTGCGGATGCTGCGCGAGCGAGCCCGTGCGATGCACGAGTGGCGCACGAGCATCACCTCGCAACTGCCTGCGGACACCGATCTGGACGCCTGGGGGCCGATAGGCGAGGTCCTGTCCCTGTGGCTGACCACCGCCGACACCGGCGCCCAATGGACCCACCGGCTGATCCGCCGACTGGAAGAGGGCGCGTTCATCATGGCCGGCGAGGACCCCGCACCCGCGCGGCAGGTCGAATAGCGCCCGCCCTGCCGCGTCCGGGGCCGCGCGGCGCCACGGCCGCCGACCACAGTAACCCCCCCACCATCGGAGCGGAGAAACCCATGGCCAACGAGATCACCGTCCCGCTGCTTCCCTGCCGGTCCATCGACGAGATCGTCGAGTTCTACACCATGCTGGGTTTCACCCGGACCTACTACCAGGTCCGCCCGAACCCGTACGTGTCACTCAAACGCGAAGACCTCCAGCTGGACTTCTTCGGCATCCCGGACTTCAAACCTGAGGACTCCTACGGGACCTGCCTGGTCATCGTTCCCGACACCGGGGAGCTCTTCGAGGCGTTCGCCGCGGGCATGCGCGAGGCCCACGGCAAGCTCCTGGTCTCCGGGATCCCCCGGATGACCCGCCCCCGCAAGCGCAAGAACGCCGAGAACCATTCCGGATTCACCGTCATCGACCCCGGCGGTAACTGGATCAGGATCACGGCCGCCAGTTCCGCGCCCGAGGAGAAGGAAGCGGCCTCCGGCAAGCTCACCACGACTCTGCATAGGGCTGTCGTGATGGGCGACTCCCACGGCAAGCACATACGGGCGGCTCAGATCCTGGACTCGGCCCTGGAGCGGGACAAGGACACTGCGCCGGCGGCCGACCTTCTCGAAGCGCTGGCCTACCGCGCCGAACTCGCACTCCGCGCCGAGGACCCCGCCGCCGCCGGCGACGCCCTCGCCCGGGCCCGCGCGATCACCCTCTCCCAAGCCGAGCGCGAAAAGCTCGCCGAAACCCTGGCCGCCCTCGAAGACATAGAGGCCATTCTCTGGCCCGCACAGCGGCCCTGACCGCGAAGTTCCTTCGAGCGGGACTTCGCATCTTCGTATTCGGGCGGCGGAACTGTTCCGTCGCGTCAAGTCGGCGATCCAGTTCCAGCGTTCGGCTTGCCGTCCACCTTGTGGAGGACGTCGCCGCTCTTGACCTCGAAGGGGCGGTCGACCTGTGGGCTGAGTTCCGGTCGAAGCCGCGGTAGGTCACGGGCGGGGTTGACGGCGACGTGCGCCGCCGCCCCGTACTGGTCTCCTTCCGGCTGGTCCACGCCGCTGGAGGGAGGTGAGAACTGCCCGGTGGCCCGTCGATCGCACCGCCCCATAGCATCCCGTTGTGGAACTGGTGGAACGTGCGGCACTCCTGGCGTCACTGCGGGAGTTCCAGTCGGCCGCCGCGGACGGTCGCGGGAGCATGGTCTTCGTGTCCGGTGAGGCGGGCATCGGCAAGACCGTGTTGGTGGACAGGTTCTGTGCCGGCCTGTCGTCCCGGACCGCGATCCGCCGGGGCTACTGCGATGCGCTCGACACCCCGCGCGCGCTGGGTCCGCTGTACGACATCGCCCGCACCGCCGACGACGGGTTGAACCGGTTGCTGGCCGCCGGAACGGACCGGCACACCATCTTCACCGCGTTCCTTGGTCTGCTCGCCGCCGCTGCGTCGGTCACCGTGGTGGAGGACGCGCACTGGGCCGACGAGGCGACGCTCGATCTGCTGCTGTTCGTCGGCCGCCGCCTCAGCGACCTGCCGGCCATGGTGATCGTGACACCTGGAGCAGGGACGGTGGTCAGAGGCGACCGCCACCGCCACCACAGTGCTCGACGCGCGCCCCGAGCACGTCCCCACCCGCATCGTCGCGTTGACCGTGCTCGGCCGGTTGCGGGCGCGCCGCGGCGACCCCGACGCCCAGACGCCGCTGGACCAGGCATGGACGCTCGCCGAGCGGACCGGCGACTTGCAGCGGCTCTGGCCGACCGCCGCCGCGAAGGCCGAGCTGGCCTGGCTGCGCGGCTCACCCGAGCAGATCGAGGAGGTGGTCGGCGACACCTACCGGCTCGCGGTCCGGCTCGGCCACGCCTGGGCCGCCGGTGAACTGGGGTACTGGCGCTGGGTCGCCGATGCCTCCACGTGGCCCGCAGAGGTCTCAGCGAACCCGTACAGGCTGCAGATGACCGGTGACTGGGTGGACGCGGCCCGGTCCTGGCGCCGGCTCGGCTGTCCATACGAAGCGGCGCTGGCGCTGGCCGAGGGCGACGATGCCGATCAGGGGCTCGCCGCGCTACGGGAGTTGCAGCGACTGGGTGCGTGGTCGGCCGCCGAGCTGGTGGCCCGACGGCTCCGTGAGCACGGCGTGCGCCGGTTGCCCCGCCAACCACGGCGGGCCACCCGCGGCAATCCGGCCCGCCTGACCAGCCGTGAGATCGACGTGCTGCGGCTGATGCCCGAAGGCCTGCGTAACGTCGACATCGCCGCGCGGCTGCACATCTCGCCGAAGACGGTCGATCACCACGTCTCGGCCATCCTCGCCAAGCTCGGTGTCGCCTCCCGCCACGCAGCGGCGCGCTGGGTGCGCGACAACCCGGGTGCCCTCTCCGAAAATGGGGAATCGCCCGGGGCAATGTAGGGAGCGCTTCCCGATCTCCCCATTCCGGCGGTCCGGCAGAGTCCTTCTCGACAGGTCTCCCCCTGTCAGGAAGGAATAGATCATGCCCCGTTACCTGGTCGAACGCATCTTCCCCGACGGCCTGGCCATCCCGGCCGACGGCGAAGGCGCCAAGCAGTGCCTGCGCGTCGTGGACGGCAACGCCGAGCACACCGTGACCTGGGTGCACTCGTACGTCAGCCCCGACCACACGAAGACCTACTGTATTTACGACGGTCCCTCACCGGAGTCGATCCGCATGGCCGCGGAAAGCAACGGTCTGCCGGTGGAGCACATCACCGAGGTCCGCGTTCTCGACCCGTACTTCTATCACTGAAGCGGCCCGGGGGCCCGCCACCAGGGAGTGGTACGCGGTGGACGCGGCGGGTCGGTGCGGTGGCTCAGACCGTGATGACGACCTTCCCTGGGGCGTGCCCTTGTTCCTGATATCTGATGGCGGCCGGGATCTCCTTGAAGGGATAACTCCGGTCGATGTCGGTGAGATCGCCCCGGGTCGGCGGATCATCCTCCTGACCGCTTTCCGGAAGACGCGGATGAGGGAAGATCGAGAAGTGGACCGGGCACGTCGGGCGCTGAATCGGTGCATCTATGAACCCTGTCCCGCAGGTAGCGCTGTTCGGGGAGGCTCGTGGTACGCCGGGCCGCCAGTCGATAGTTCTCTGTCGCGGCAGCGTACTCGCCGGCCAACTCCTGCAGGTGGGCGCGCACGGCGTGGAGGCGATGGTGACGGGCGATCCGGGGGTCGCCGTCCAGGCTTTCCAGCAGTTCGAGCCCGGCCTGGGGCCCGCGGGTCATCGCGACCGCGACGGCGTGATTGAGCGTGACCATCGGGTTCGGCGCGATCCGAGTGAGGATTCCGTACAGGATGCGGATCTGTTCCCAGTCGGTGTCCCCGGCTCGCGGCGCCTGGACGTGCAGCGCGGCGATCGCCGCCTGGAGCTGGTAAGGGCCGAGGGGTGAGGCGGACATGGCGTCGGTGACCAGCGCGGTGCCCTCCTCGATCATGGCGGCGTCCCATCGGTCGCGGTCCTGCTCGGCCAGTGGCACGAGGTCACCGTCCGGGCCGGTGCGCGCCGCGCGGCGGGCGTCGGTCAGCAGCATCAGCGACAGCAGCCCGGCCACTTCACCGTCATTCGGCAAGGACCGGTGCGCCATACGGGCGAGCCGGATCGCCTCTGCGGTGAGCTCGCCGCGGTGCAGGTCGGGCCCGGAGCTGGTGGTGTAGCCCTCGTTGAAGATCAGGTAGAGCACGTGCAGGACGGCGTCCAGCCGGCCGGCCCACTCCTGGGCCGACGGCATTGTGAACGACGCGCCGACGGCTTTGATCCGTTGCTTGGCGCGGCTGATCCGCGGCGCCATGGTGGCCTCCGGCACCAGGAATGCCCGCGCCACCTCGGTGGCGCTGAGGCCGCCGACGGCATGCAGAGTGAGCGCCACCTGAGAGGCGGGCGTCAGCGCCGGGTGGCAGCACAGGAACAGCAACACGAGGGCGTCGTCCTGGTCGCTTGGGCTCCCATCACCGGGCGCCGGCGCGAGACCGGCGTGCGGCGCCTCCCGCGCCGCCGCGGTGACCTCCCGGCGGCGGCGGGCCTGCTCGCTGCGCACCTGGTCGACCAGGCGGCGGGAGGCGACGGTCACCAGCCAGGACCGCGGGCTTCGCGGGACGCCCTCGGCAGGCCACTGCGTCGCCGCCGCGAGCAACGCCTCCTGCACCGCATCCTCGCACTCCTCGAACCCGCCGTACCGGCGCAGGAGCACGCCGAGGACCTGCGGCACCAGTTCGCGCAGCAGATCCCCGAGGGGTTCGGTCGTGCTCACATCTCCATCCCGGCCGAGTCCATCAGCGGCCGTATCTCCACGCCGCCGAGCTGACCGCCCGCTATCAGGGTGGCCAGCTCCACGGCACGCGCCCGGCTCTCGCAGTCCACCACGTACTGGCCGACGACATGATCCGAGGTCTGGAGGTATGGGCCCTCGGTCACCGTCACCACGCCGTCCCGAGCCCGTGCGACCGCGCTGATGGACGGATCGGCGAATGCGTGGGCACTGATCAGTTCCCCTGCCTGCCTGGCCGCGGCCAGGAACTCCTCATGGTCAAACCCTTCTCCCGGCAGGTCCGCCGCGTGCAGGTAGAGGTTCAGCAGGAACTTCACCGCGTGCTCAGTCGTCTGCCCCGCCCGCGTAGAGCACCGGCCGCACCTCGATGCCCAGGCCCTCGACGCCGGCGTCCGGGATGAGCGCGGCCAGCTCCAAGGCACGCTCCCGGCTGTCGCACTCCACCAGGTAGTAGCCGCCGAGGTACTCCTTGGCCTCAAGGTAGGGCCCGTCCGTCACCGCCGGGACGCCGCCCCGGACCTTGACCACAGCGCTCTGCGACGGGTCGGCCAGCGCGGTGGTGCTGATCATCTCCCCGGATCTCTTGATGGTCTCCATGAACGGGCCGTGGCCGCTCATCACCTCATTGCGCTCCTCCTCGGTCAGCGCGTCCCAGATCTGCGGGTTGTTATGCATGATCAACATGAACTTCATGCGTCGTCTCCTTCGACGGCCGGGGGCGCCCCTGAGGCGCTGTTCTCCATGGAGTCGGAGCCGGTGCCGTCTTCTTGCGGTATCCGACCGCAAGAATCTCCCCACTGCTCCGACTGTCTCCCTGAAGGGCGCCTGACCTGGCCGTCCTGTCAGAAGTTGTTTGTCAGTTCCTAAAGGAGGACGCATGTCGCAGCTGTTGAGGGTGCAGTGCTTCAACGTGTCGCGGGACGGGTTCGGGGCCGGGGAGGGGCAGAGCTTGGACCGGCCCTTCGGGCACGCGGACCCCACCCCCCTCTGGTCCTGGGCGGGTGCCACCGCCAGCTGGGTGAACCGCACCGACCCCGGCGGCACTCGCGGCCTGGACGACTACCTGACCCGCGACTACACCCACAACATCGGAGCGGAGATCATGGGGCGTAACAAGTTCGGCCCTCAGCGTGGCCCTTGGGAGAACCACGAGTGGCAGGGATGGTGGGGAGACACCCCGCCGTTCCGCACACCGGTCTTCGTGCTCACCCACCACGAACGCCCGTCTTTCACCCTGGCCGACACCGCCTTCCACTTCCTCGACGCGACACCGGCCGAGGCGCTGGCACGCGCGAAGCAGGCCGCCGACGGCCGGGACGTGCGCCTCGGCGGCGGAGTCGCCACCGTCCGCGAATTCATCGAGGCCGACCTGGTCGACACGATGCACATCGCCGTCGCGCCCGTCGACCTCGGTCGGGGCGAACGACTGTGGGAGAGTCATACCGAGCTGCTCGACCGCTTCCACCTTGAGACGGTGCCGAGCCCCAGCGGAGTCACTCACCTGTTGTTCTGGAGACGATGACCGTAGGTCGGAGAACTCTGACGGCTCGGTGGCCGGCCCCTCGTGTAGCCGGATGCGCTCCCAGACACCCTGAATTTCTGCATTCTTCTCGGCTGTCTTGAGCGCGTCGGCGGAGATGTCGACATATCTCTAACAGGCCACATCAGCCGTTCAACCGCACCGCCGGAATCCCGTCCGACATCGCCGGTGGGACCACACGCACGGTGATCACCTCAGCGGGCCACAATATGTGGCGGGTCTGGTGGCTCAGACCGTGATGACGACCTTCCCTGGGGCGTGCCCTTGTTCCTGATATCTGATGGCGGCCGGGATCTCCTCGAAGGGGTAACTTCGGTCGATGACCGGCGTGAGCTTCCCATCCTGGATGAACTCGGTCAGTGTCATCAGGTTCTGTTTGGTTTCCGGGCATCGGACCACGTCCGCCATGGCCGTCTTTTGGGACACGAACGGTGACGCCACGAGTGCCGAGAACATGTGGCCGACGGGTTGCAGCCATCGGCCGGCCGGGCCGCCGACGATGACGCGGGTCCCGCCGGGGGTCAACGCCCGCCGGCATGCCGACATCGGGCGGCCTCCCGCGATGTCCAGCAGGAGGTCGTAGCGCCGTCCATTCCGGGTGAAGTCCTCTTTGGTGTAGTCGATGACCTCATCCGCGCCGATCGAGCGGACCAGGTCCACGTTCCGTGTGCTGCAGACGCCGGTGACCTCCGCGCCGAACGCCCGGGCGAGCTGCACGGCGAACGTGCCCACACCTCCCGAAGCGCCGTTGACCAGGACCTTTTGTCCCGGCTGGATTCGTCCGTTGTCGCGCAGGCCCAGCAGGGCGGTGTTGGCCGCCATTGGTACCGCCGCCGCCTGTTCGTATGACAGGTTCTTCGGTTTCGGCGCCAGTTCATCTTCCCGGACGCATACGTACTCGGCGAAGCCGCCCTGCTTGGGCATGGCGAACACCTCGTCGCCGGGGCGGAACTCCGTCACGTCCTTGCCGACCGCCTCGACCCGTCCCGCCATGTCGGCGCCCAAGATGCAGATCTTCGGCTTACGCAGCCCGGGGCCGCCGCCCATCAGACGCGCGATGTACGGCTCTCCTCTCATGAAGTGCCAGTCATAGGGCTGGACGGAGGTGGCCCGCACCCGGACCAACACCTCGTCGTCGCCGGGCACGGGCTGGTCGATGTCGGTGAGATCCAATGCGTCGGGTGAGCCGTACGAACGCAGGACGAACGCCTTCATCACATTCTCCTCATCCATCGCGGGGTTGACGGGGCGGCGGAATCGCCGCCCGGATGGCGACAAGTGCGTCTCGAGCCACGGAATCAGCGTAAAAGGCCTGTAGGGAGGGCTCATCGGCCGAAAGTACGCCTGATTCGTGGATGATCGGCCGACTCAGATCAGACCCTTGTGCCGATGAGCCGCCCCTGTCTCAGTCGTCACGATCGGGTCATGACCGACGAGGGCCTGACAGAACATCTTCCGTTTCCGCAGTCGCCGCGAAGCGGCCGGCCGGCGGCGGGCCGGAACACGGCAGGGGCTTCCGCCGTGGCCTCCTCCGCCAGGGCGGACTGGCTCGTGCCGGCTGCGCTGGTCGTGCTCAGCGCTGTTCCGATGGCCGCCGGGGCCGTCCGCCTGACCGAGCTGACGGGCGGCGCCGAAATCACACCGGAGAACGCACGGTTCTTCGCGGCGCCGCTGCCTGTGGTGCTGCACATCCTCAGCGTCAGCCTGTACAGCGTTCTGGGGGCCTTTCAGTTCGCGTTCCGCTTCCGCCGCCGGAGGCCTGCCTGGCACCGTGTCGCCGGGCGCGTACTGGTCCCATGCGGACTCGTCGCGGCGCTTTCGGGGCTGTGGATGACCCTGTTCTATCCCCGCCCTGACGGTGACGGTGATCTGCTTTCCGGCTTCCGGCTCGTGTTCGGGTCGGCCATGGCCTTGGCCCTTGTCCTCGGCGTCGCCGCGATCCGGCGGCGGGACATCGCCCGGCACCGCGCCTGGATGATCCGCGGTTATGCGATCGGCCTGGGCGCGGGCACGCAGGTGCTGACCCACCTGTTCTGGTTCCTGATCATCGGCACACCTGGTGAGCTCCCCAGGGCGCTGCTCACGGGCGCCGGCTGGGTGACGAACCTCGCCGTGGCCGAATGGATCATCCGTAGGCGACCGGCCAATCCGGCTCGCGCCTTGCCGGCCCGCCACCGTGAGGGCCGAATGGCGTCGAGCCGTCACGGCGAGGGATCCGGAAACCGACCGGCGGTCGCCGTACGTCACCGTTCAGGAGCGGCGTCGCGCCCGACTCGGTTCTAGACGCGCTTGGTCTCATAGGCCCACATGGCGATCTCGACGCGGTTGCGGGCGCCGAGCTTGGCCATCAGGCTGGCGATGTGGGACTTGACGGTGCTGAGAGAGATGTGAAACTCGTCGGCGATCTCGTTGTTGGTGCGCCCGCGTGCCACGGTGACCAGGATCTGTTCCTCCCGGTCCGTGAGCACCTCGATGGGTCGCACCGGCGGTGAGCCGGACCCGGTGCGGGCGAAGGCTTCGAGCAGTCGCGCGGTGATGCTCGGGGCGATGAGCGCGTCGCCGTTCGCGGCGGCGTGGACGGCATGGGAGAGCATGTCGGCGCCGGCGTTCTTGAGCAGAAAACCCCGGGCGCCGGCTCGCAGGGCGGCGTAGATGTACTCGTCGAGGTCGAAAGTGGTGATGACGACGACGGCGAGTGGAGAGTCGACGTTCGGCCCGGCGAGGGAGCGGGTGGCTTCGATGCCGTCAAGGCCGGGCATGCGAATGTCGAACAGGCACACGTCAGGGCGTAGCCGCCGCGCGAGCTCCACGGCTCGCCGCCCGTCGGCGGCTTCGCCGACGACCTCGATGTCCGGCTGGGCGTTGAGGATCATCGTGAGCCCGGTGCGGGCGATCTCCTGGTCGTCGGCGACGATCACCCGGATGCTCACGTCACCGCCCCGGTTCGGGGTAGTACGGCGGTCACGGTCCACCCTCGATCCGGGGCGGGGCCGGCTTCGCAGGTGCCGCCCAGCAGGTCAGCGCGTTCGATCATGCCGATGAGGCCATATCCCGGTGACGCGGCCGGGCGTACAAGGCCGCCGTCGTCGCTCACGCGCAGGCGCACCGATGTGTCGTCGGCGGTCACGCGAACCTCGATGCGGGTGACATGACGGGCGTGCCGTCGAGCGTTGGTGACCGACTCCTGGGCGATGCGGTAGATCGCGGCCTCGACCGACGGGGGAAGGTCGCCGATGTCGCCCGAGACCTCCACGTCGACGGACGGGCCGGCGCGGCCTCGGCTCGCGAGCTGTTCGAGGTCGGTGATGCGTCGGCCGGGCGCCAGCTCCGCGGGTTGGTCCCGGCGCAGGAGGCGGACCATGGCGCGCATCTCATCGAGGGCGCGTGCCGCCTCGGCCTCGATCACGTGGAGTGCCTCGGTCGCGGCGTCCGGCCGCGACGCCGACGTGGCGAGGCCCGCCTGTGCTCGGATCGCCATCGCCGAGACGTGATGGGCGACGGTGTCGTGCAGGTCGCGGGCCAGCTGTTCGCGTTCGAGCAACTTGATCTGGTCGAGCTCGCGCATTCTCGCCCGGGCCCGGTAGCGGAGCGCCCCGCCCAGGGCGATGGCCGAGAACGTGACGGCGAACGCGCCGATCGTGTCGCCGGGGGTGAGGCGACCGAAGAACAGCGAGAGGGAGACCGCGACGAGCATGATCGTCAAACCGATCACGACCTCGCGTCCCGACCCCCACCGGAACAGCGAGTACAGCAAGACCAGTATGTACACCATCGTGTACGTCTCTAAGGCGTCGCCGTCCGTCAACAGCGGGGCCAGGCTCGTGGTGGCAACGACGATCACGACCATCAGCAGCGGCCTGGTCCGGCGCCACAACAGCGTGGGCACCAGTCCGACGGTGACGGTCACCGAGACGGCCCGCCACGGAAGATCGGCCCGCAGAACTCCTTCGAGCACCGCGGCCGCCACGAGCACTCCCACGAGTGCCCAGTCCCGCCACACCCGCGGCGGCGGGTTGGATGGGCGGGGCTCGTCCCACACGGAGCGAAAAAGGGCGAGCACGTAAGACATGGTACGTCCGTGCTCCGGGCGGCCCAAAGCACGAGACGCATATTTCGCCCGCGTTGTGGCGTGGGCGCCTGCGCACTCTCGAGCTGCCCATGCATGAGCTCCAGCGCCCGATCGAGGCGCACGTAGCTGCTGGTCGAGTCCACCACGTTCGTGACCTTGGCCAGGCCGAGCGTGGTGTCGATGAAGGCGCGGGGTAGCGGCGGGTTGATCCCCGTCAACCGTTCGGTGGATGCCGAAAGCGTCGCCCGCCGATGATTCTCGGAGCATGACAGCCATCGAGATGGACGGCCTGCGTAAAAGCTACAAAGCCGGCAAGGCGGTAGACGGTGTCTCGCTGAGGGTGGAGCGAGGGGAGATCTTCGGAATCGCCGGCCCCAACGGAGCGGGGAAGACCACGATCGTGGAGTGCGCGTCGGGGTTGCGGCGGAGAGACGGCGGCACCCTGCGCGTGCTGGGTCTGGACCCGCAAAGCGACCGGCGCGAGCTGCTGCAGCGCATCGGTGTCCAACTGCAGGAGGCGGCCCTACCTGACGCGATCAAAGTCGGTGAGGCGTTACGGATGTATGCCTCTTTCTATGACAAGCCCGCCGACTGGCGGGAACTCATGGACGAGTGGGGGCTGACGGACAAGAGACGCGCCGGCTTCGCGAGCCTGTCCGGCGGCTGGAAGCAGCGGCTGTTCATCGCGCTGGCCCTGGTCGGCAACCCGGACGTCGTCTTCCTCGACGAGCTCACCACGGGCCTGGACCCCTCGGCTCGCCGTACGACCTGGGGCCTGATCCGCGAGATGCGCGAGCGCGGGGTCACCGTCGTGCTGGTCACTCATTTCATGGACGAGGCCGAGGCGCTGTGCGACCGCATCGCGATCGTCGATCAGGGCCGGGTCGTCGCCGAGGGGAGCCCGCGCGAGCTGATCACGAAGGGGCGATCCGATTCGCTGGAGGGCGCGTACTTCGCGTTGACCGGAAGGGACATGGCATGAAAGGCATCACGCAGGTCATCGCGGTCGAGCTCAAACTGATCATGCGTGATCCGATGTCGGCGTTCTTCGCCCTGGCCTTCCCGTTGATCATGTTGTGGGTCAAGTTGCGCAGCGGCAAACCCCTGCCGGGCGGGCTGCCGGCCGTCGACGCCACGGTGCCGATGCTGAGCATCTTCGTCATCGGTCTCGCCGCGCTGGTCATCCTCCCTGCCACGCTCGCCGGCTACAGAGAACGCCGGGTGCTGAAGCGGCTGCGCGCCACTCCCGCCTCGCCCACCATGCTGTTCGGCGCCCAGTGGGTCGCTCACATGTCGCTGGCCGCGATCGGGACGGTCCTGCTGATCGTCATCGGCCTGGCCGTCTACGGGCTGACGGCACCGGCGAACGTGGGGGGTTTTCTCCTGGCGTGGATACTCGGCGCGCTGAGCCTCAGCTCCATCGGCCTTCTCGTCGGCGCGCTCGTTCCCAGCGGCCGCGCCGCGACGGTGATCGGGCTGAGCCTCTTCTTTCCGATGGGCTTCCTCTCCGGCGCCATCATCCCCCGCGAGACCATGTCCGGCTCGATGCGTGCCATCGGCGACCTGACCCCCATGGCCCCCGCGGTCCAGGCGGTCCGCGACGGCTGGGCGGGCGATGCGATGTCCCCGGTTACCCTGGGCGTCATGGTCGCGATCTCCATCGTCGCCGGCGGCGTCGCCCTCAGGGTGTTTCGGTGGTAGCCACCGACGGCCCTGCCGCCTCGCGCTGGGATCGTTTCCGGCCCGCCCTGCCTTACCTCTTCATCCTGCTTCCGGCGGTCTTCGCCTTGCTGCGGGACTGGAGACCGGAGGTGCTGGCCCTGGTGTTGCTCGCCGGCGCCTGGCACTGGTTCATGGTCACGTCGCACCCCGGCTGGATCGAGAGGCCGGTGCTGGTGATCGTTTATTTCGTCGTGATTCTCGCCGTCATCGGGGCGCTGATCAGAATCGACACGCTGTTCACGGTGACGGCCCTGGCGATGTTCATCCAGTCCTTCACCCTGATCTCCGGGTGGTGGGCATACGCGGGGCTGGCCGCGACGGCCGGTGTGCTGGTCGTCGCTCGCCCTGAGCAAGGGCGGACCCCGAGCCAGATGCTCTTCTCCTTCCTCGTCGCGCTGCTGATCGCCTCCGCCATCGGCCTGGTCGGCCAGGACATCCGCGATCAGAACGAGAATCGCAAGGTGATGATCGCGCAGTTGCGGGAGGCCGGCGCCAAGCTGGCCGCGCTCGCGGAGGAGAACGCGAATCTGCAGGCCCGGCTGCTGACCAGCGCTCGTGAGGCCGGCGTGCTCGAGGAGCGGCAGCGGATGGCCAGGGAGATCCACGACACCGTCGCGCAGGGCCTGACCGCCATCCTCACCCAGCTCGAAGCCGCCGACGCGATCGATGACACACCTGCCGTTCGCTCGCGCCTGAGCACAGTGCGCACCCTGGCCAGGGAGAGCCTGAACGAAGCCCGGCGATCGGTTCAGGCGTTGCGTCCGGCGCCGCTGGACGAGGCCCAACTCGCCACCGCCCTTCACGGCATCGCCGCGAAATGGTCGCAGAGCACAGGCGTACCCGTCTCCGTGTCGGTCACCGGCGACCCTCGGCCGCTGCACGCGGAGGTGGAGATCACCTTGCTGCGGGTGGCGCAGGAGGCCCTGGTCAACGTCGGCAAGCACGCCTCGGCCGGTCGGGTCGGCGTCACCCTGTCGTACATGGAGGACGTCGTGGCGCTGGACGTGCGTGACGACGGGGCGGGCTTCACCCTGGAGGCGGCGAACTCCGAGAACGCGGGTGGCTTCGGGCTCATCGCGATGCGTCAGCGGGTGATCCGGCTGGCCGGTGACTTCGAGATCGAGACGGCCCCCGGCCAGGGAACGGGGATCTCCGCCACCATTCCAGCCATTCCAGCCATCCCGGCCGACTCGGAGCCGGGATCGTTCGACCGCGCTGGAAACGGGTGGTGAGACATGCCGATTCGTATGATCATCGTGGATGACCATCCAGTCGTCCGCGACGGGCTGCGTGGGATCTTCGCCGACGACGATGCCTTCGAGGTCGTCGGTGAGGCGGCCGACGGGCCGGAGGCACTCACCGTGGCCATGCGCACGCATCCCGATGTCGTGCTCATGGACCTGCGGATGCCGAAGATGAGCGGGGCAGAGGTCATCCGCAGGCTCCGCGAACAGACGCCCGGCATCCATGTGCTGGTCCTGACCACCTTCGACAACGACGCCGACGTCCTTCCAGCGATCGAGCAGGGCGCCACCGGCTACCTGCTCAAGGACACCCCGCGCGCCGACCTGCGCCGCGCCGTGCGGGCGGCGGCTCGCGGTGAGACGGTGCTGTCACCCTCCGTGGCCGGTGCGCTGGCGCACCAGGCACGCGCGCCGGAGCGGCGGACGCTGAGCCGTCGCGAACTCGAGGTGCTCGGGCTCATCGCCCGTGGCGCGACCAATCGTGAGGTCGCCGCGAAACTGT
The DNA here is from genome assembly GCF_040649575.1 of Nonomuraea sp. NPDC048916. Classification (NCBI taxonomy): domain Bacteria; kingdom Bacillati; phylum Actinomycetota; class Actinomycetes; order Streptosporangiales; family Streptosporangiaceae; genus Nonomuraea; species Nonomuraea sp. NPDC048916. Next base: position 294,817 of record NZ_JBEZFS010000001.1, on the reverse strand, counting down.
TCATCACCGAGGCGACGGTGAAGACGCATCTGCTGCACATCTTCGCCAAGCTCGAGGTCAATGATCGGGCGGCCGCGGTCGCGGCGGCGTATGAGGCCGGCCTGCTCAAGCCGAGCACCGATGCCCGTATCGGCGATCGAGGAACTCGGCCGCGTGGTGCGGACGATCTTCATCGGTGACGGACGTGGGAGCCCTTCGTCGCTGCAGGTGCCGGCCTTGGAGCGGGCGCGATGTCGTGACCGCCACCGCTTCGGTCGCTCCTACCGTCCTCCGGGGGCAGCACGGCCCGCCCGAGGACATCGAGTCCTTCCACCGGGCCCCTGTGATCCATCCCCGCACCATATGCACCAAAATGCCACCCTGCTCATAAGATATCGATCATGCGTTTAGCCCCTCTTCTTGCAGGTTGCACAGCTTTCTGGCTCTTACTCTCCGGTACGGCCCACGCGACCGCGTACCCCATCAAAGATCCCGTCCTGACCAAGAACAAGCTGTACCGCAGCGGCGAGCTCAGCCCGAGCGAATGCCCGGAGCGGGACATCAAGCGGAACGACATCCCTTCCGCCAAGAGGTATCTGACCTCGGTGTTGAACTGCCTCAACACCTCCTGGGCCGCCTATTCGAAGCAGGCGAACCTGCCGTTCGCCAAGGCGAGAATCGGATTCATCACCAAACCACGTCGCTACTGCGGACACGCCTGGGGAAAGTACACCGCGGCGACGTACTGCGGCGACGAGAGGCGCTTCCTCATCCTTCTGGATGACGACCTGCTCGACCAGCCCTGGGACCTGTTCCTCTTCCAGTTGGTCGCCCACGAGTACGGGCACCACGTGCAGAACCTCACCCGGATGGAGCGCGCGTTCCAGTACTACCCGTACAAGGGCAAGAAGGAGCTGAAAGAACAGATCCGGCGCAACGAGTTGCAGGCCGAGTGCCTGGGAGGCGCCTTCGTGGGCAGCTTCTGGGACTCCCTGGACCGGACGGCGGAGGACTGGGACGAACTGCTGGACACCACGCGTAGAAGCGGCGACGAGTGGACCAAGGGCGGCGACCACGGGAAGGGTCGTAACATCGCCGCCTGGCTCGACAAGGGCTTCCGCGCCGCGTCTCCGGCGGTGTGCAACACCTGGACGGCCCCGGCGTCCAAGGTGTCGTGATCTGTGGCCGGTTCGCGCCGGGCTCGTGGCCGGGTTCGGCCGTGGTCCTGTCGAAGGGGCGGCGTCGAAGGGTCAGCGGAGGTCGTCCCAGGAATGGGAGGATGGCCGGCCGATCGGGGTGCCGGGGGTGAACTGGACGGGGAGCGACTCCAGGGCGCGGATCCAGATCGAGCGCCGCCACCGCAGGTCCTCCGGCGCCACCACCAGATGGACGTCCGGGAGGCGGTCCAGGAGCACCTCCACGGCCGTCTTGGCGATGATCTCGCCCAGCTCCGGGGCGGGGTAGGGGCAGCCGTACTCGCCGTGGCTGAAGGACATGTGCGCGCGGTTGGGCCCCGTGTACGCGTCGGCGCCCGGCTGGACCTGGGGGTCGGCGTTGGCCGCGGCGAGGCTGAGCACCAGCAGGTCGCCCCGGCGGATGCGGTGCCCGGCCAGCTCGCAGTCCTGGGCGCTGAAGCGGGCGGGCGTGTTCTGCATCGGCGGGTCCTTCCACAGGACCTGGTTCAGCGCTTCGCCGACGCTGCTGCGGCCGCCCTGCAAGTCCATCTGGAAGTGGTCGTCGACCAGCATGAGGCGCAGGGTGTTGCCGATCCAGTTGGCGCTGCTGCCGTGGGAGGCCATCACCAGCGTCATCGTGTCGTGGACGATCTCGTCGTCGGTGAGCCCCGCGGGATGCGCCAGCAGGCCCGACATGACGTCGCGGTCGGGGCGGGCGCGCTTGCTCGCCAGGAGCCCGGTCACCCGCGCGACGATGCGCTCGACCATCGCGAAGGCGTCCTTACCGCCGTCCAGCACGATGGTCACCTCCTCGACCAGCGCGGGCACGTCGGCCTCCGGCATGCCGAAGATCCGGGCGATGACCTGGGCCGGGATGCGGGAGGCGTACTGGGAGACCAGGTCGGCCCGGCCGTCGCCGGCGAAGGCGTCGATCACGAGGTCGGCGACCTGCTCGCAGATGAGGGTCAGCTCGGTGCGGTCGATCTCGTCCAGCGAGTCGCCGATGGCGCCACCACGCCGCATGCGCTCGGCGCCCTCGGTGAACACCACCGACGGCGCCCAGGTGACGTACGAGCGCAACGGCCAGTCCGGCGGCAGGCGCTCGCTCAGGTTCCAGCGCCTGGGGTCGCGGCCGAACAGCTGCGGCTGGCTGGTGACGTGATGCAGCTCGCGGTAGCCGATCACGAGCCAGGCCGGGACGTCGCCGTCGAGGAGGACGGGGACGACGGGCCCGTACTTGCGGCGCATCTCCTCGTAGAGGGCGGCGGGGTCGTCGTACATCTCCGGCTCGTACAGGCGCACGGCGTCGGCGTGGTCGGGATAACCGTCCGGCGATTCTCGGCCGGGCTCGGAGGGCGAGGCTGCGGAGTCGGGCAGGGCAGGAGGCTTCGTCACGGCGTGCTCTCTCGGGCGGGCGACAGGTCGTGCGGGCGGGCGAGGTGTTCCACGAGCGTGATCAGCACGGTCTTGCACGAGGACCGTTCCCGCGCGTCGCAGTCGACGATCGGGACCTCGGGCGACAGCGCCAGCGCGTCGCGCACCGTGCTCAGGGCGGGCCCGTCGGCGAAGCGGTTGACGGCGACGACGAACGGCATCCGGTGGTGCTCCAGCCGGTCGATGGAGTACCAGGACTCCTCCAGACGACGGGTGTCGACCATGACGACCGCGCCGAGGCTGCCCGCGAACAACTGGTCCCACACGAACCAGAACCGTTGCTGGCCGGGCGCCCCGAACAGGTACAGCACCATGCTGGAGTTGAGCGTGATCCGGCCGAAGTCGAAGGCGACCGTGGTGGTGGTCTTGGTACGGACCCGGCTCGCGTCGTCGATGCCCACGCCGGCCTGGGTCATCACCTCCTCGGTGCTCAGCGGCTGGATCTCGCTGACCGAGCCGACCATGGTCGTCTTGCCGACGCCGAACCCGCCGACGATCACGATTTTGAGGGCGTCCACCGCGGTCTCGCGCAGCGGAGTTCGCCCGGTGGCCGCCGGCTGATCAGAGGTCGTGGAGTGCAACGAGCACCTGCTTCAGGAGTTCGGGATCAGGCCGGCCGGCCTGCGTGGCGGCCGACGGATGACGGACGGTGATGCGGCCGGTGTCGAGCAGGTCGCGCAGCAGGATCTTCACCACGCTGACCGGCAGCCGCAGCTCGGCGGAGATCTCCACGACCGCCGTCGGCCGGCGGGTCATCCGCAGGATCCTGACGTGCTCGGACTGCATGCCGGGAGTGGGGCGGCTCTCGCTCACGATGAGGGAGACCGAGTCGAAGGCGGTCTCGTCGGCGCGGGTGCGTCCCCCGGTGACCGTGTAGAGCCGGTCGGGGTCTTCTCGGTCGATGGCCCGCCGCGTCATGCGCGCTCGCCGTTGGTCTCCGCCTGTCGCGGCGCCGCCGTGAGGTACACGCCGATCTGTTCCACCAGTTCGTTCATGTTGTGCGCGATCAGGCCCACCTCGCCGTCCTCCTCGGCGACCACCGCCAGATGGGCGCCGGCCCCGGCGGGCACGATCAGCAGCAGCCCGCCGGCGAACTCCACCATCGCCTGCCCCGCCCCGATGGCGTCGCCGAACTCGGCGGAGGCGCTCAGCGACAGGCTCTGGATCCCGGCGGCCAGGGCCGCGAGCTGGTCGGCTCCGTCACGTTCCAGGCCGGTGGTGAAGCACATCTTCAGGCCGTCCCTGGTCAGCACCAGCACGTGCCTGATCCCGGGGGTCTTCTCCTTGAGGTTCTCCAGCAGCCAGTCAAGGTTGCGATCGGTGGTGCGCGAAGCGTCGATTGTGCCCATCGAAACGACGGGGCGCACCTCCGGCGCGGGCGCCGGCGGGACGGCCCCTGCCTCCTATCTGTGATCGATAAGGTCCGGTAGCCGCGGGCGGGTGTCAGGAATCGCCCGGGTCCGGAGAAGTACCGCGCCCACGGGCGCCCGCCTGGCGGAACGCGGCGAACCTCGCCGCCGAATCCCGCCCCTCCCGTACGGGCTTGGCGACCGGCGCCTGCAGTGCCCTGCCGGCCTCGGCCAGCGTCTGACCCCGGCGCCGCCTGGGCAGGAGATCCTCGTTCTCCTCTGCCGGTCCCTCCTGTGTGGGTATGGCCGCCGCCACGGAGGCCGTCACCGCGGGACGGCTCGACGGCTCGATCGCGGGTGGGGCGGTGGTGTCCGAGCGGGGCTGCGTGATCAGCAGGCGCGGGATCAGCACCACGACCCCGGTGCCGCCACGGGCCGACGGCCGGAAGCTGACCGTCAGGCCGTACTTGTCGACCAGGCGCCCGACCACCGCGAGTCCCAGCCGGGTGCCGGACAGTGTGCGCAGGTCGAGCGGCTCGCTCACGAGCTTGGTGGCGTGGTGCCGCTCGCGCGGGCGCATGCCCAGGCCGCTGTCCTCGATCGTGATCACGACACCGGCGTCCTCCTCGTCCACGTACACATGAACCTCGGAGCCGTGCGCCGAGAAGGTGGCGGCGTTGTCCATCAGCTCGGCCAGCGCGTGCATCACGCCCTCGGCCGCGTAGCCGGCCACGGCGACGGTGCTGGTGGAGTGCAGCCGGATGCGCCGGTAGGCGCCGACGCGGCCCATCGCGCCGCGAAGGACGCTCTCCATCACGATCGGCCGGGTCCAGCGGCGGCCGGATCTGCCGCCGCTCAGCAGGGCGATGTTGTCGGCCAGCCGGCTCAGCTGGGCGATGCGGTGGTCGAGCTCCAGCAGGTCGGCGAAGACCTCCTCCTGGTCGCCGTACAGCTCCTCCAGCCCGCGCAGCCGGGCGAGCAGGCTGGTGGCCTGGGCCTGCACCCGGGCCGCGGCTCCGGCGCACGCCGCCATCACCGCGGCGCCTCTGCGCTCGCCCTCGCCGAGCTGCCGTGCCGCCTCGCCCAGCAGGTCGCGCAACTGGCTGTGCACCGGCCGGCGGACCTCGGTCAGGGCGGCGGTCACCGACATCCGGTCGGCCTGGATCCGCTTGACCAGGTCGGGCAGCGTCTCGCTCGTCACCCGGGAGATCTCGGCCTCCATGGCCGAACGGGACGCCTGGGCCATGGTGCGCTCGCGTTCGAGCACGTCGAGCTCGTTCGCGGCGGCCTTGAGCAGGTGACGCAGAGGTCCCTCCGGGGGCTGCGCGACGCGGGAGAGGGCGTCGGCGACCGAGACGCCTCCGCGCACCTGGCGTCCGAGCGCGGGCAGCGACTCCTCGGCCATCTGCAGCACTTCACGCTCCAGCCGGGTGAGCCGCGCGGAGGCCCACCTGGCCTGCTCGCGCGAGCGGCGGCCGGCGGCCGAGTAGTGGACGACGGCCGCGGTGGCGCCGGCGAGCAGCGCGGCGGAGACGCCACCGACCATCGCCATCACGCCTTTGGCCTCGGTCGGAACGGAGGACACCGCCCACAGCCACACACAGGCCATGAGGATCATCGTGCCGAGAGAGGCGATGACCGCCAGCTCCCTCGGCGAAAGCCTTCGCTGTGTCCGGTGGGGTGCGTCTGCTGGCATCGGCGGTCCTTGGAGACGTGGCGGCAAGGCATGGCAGAGCCGCGTCGAACCTGCTCCTTCGCGCGACAGGCCGGGTGCGTGGCCGCTTCGCGACAGAGCGCGAAGGGAACAGGCGCACACGGTAGCACCACGTGTACGGTTACGAACAGATAGGCACTCCCGAATCACGCGTTTCGCTTTTAATGCACATTGAGTCAATACGTGCGTTAATTACTGCCGCACCAGGCGCGCGAGGCCGGCCCAGCCGGCGCACTGCCTCCCCGGGGCCGAGCCCTCGTACGAGGGTGGCGCAGAACTCGTCTTCCAGCCGGACGTAGCCGCTCATGTGACCTCCGCTCTCGCCATGATCGCGGTGCTCCTCGCAGCCGCCTCAGACAGTTGCGGGGGGCCGCCGCGCGGCCACGCACCGCCCGGTCATCGTGACCTCAACGATCGGCCAAGCGGGGGCCGACCGGCGGATCACCTACTGTCGCGGGACGCCCGCGTCGATGAGGATGACCGCATGACGAGACCGCCGCTGCCTCCGTTCACCTTCGAGACCGCCACCCGGAAAGTACGGCTGGCGGAGGACGCCTGGAACACCCGCGACCCCGAGAAGGTGGCCCAGGCCTACACGCTCGACTCCGCCTGGCGCAACCGCGCGGAGTTCGTCAACGGGCGCGACGAGATCGTCGCGTTCCTCACCCGCAAATGGGCGCGGGAGCTGGAGTATCGGCTCATCAAGGAGCTCTGGGCGTTCCAGGGTGACCGGATCGCCGTGCGTTTCGCGTACGAGTGTCACGACGATTCCGGCAACTGGTTCCGTTCCTACGGCAACGAGAACTGGGAGTTCGACGGCGAGGGGCTGATGCGGGTGAGGTACGCCTCCATCAACGACCTGCCGATCACGGAGGCGGAGCGCAGGTATCACTGGCCGCTGGGCCGCCGCCCGGACGACCATCCGGGGTTGAGCGACCTGGGGTTGTGAAGACCCCGATTACCCCGGGTCGCACGCCTGGTTTGCACGTCCGGGTCGCACGCCCGGGTCGCACACCCGGTTTGCACGTCCGGTTCGCACGCCCGGTTCGCACCTCACGGGTTGCGGGCCTCACAGCCCCGCGGCGGCCATCAGCTCCTCCGGGTCCGCGATCACGTTGGCACGCCAGCCCGGCCCGATGTGCCGGAGCTCCACGTTTTCGTCCTCCCTGTCCAGGATGAGGCCGAGGACCCGCTGCGGGGTCAGCGGGATCTGCGACACCGGTTTGCCGATGGCGTCCGCTACCGCGCAGGAGACCGCGGCGGCGACGTTGAGGATGGGCACCTCGCCGGCGCCCTTGACTCCCAGGGGTCCGAAGGACGGGGCCCCCTCGTACAGATCGAGCTGGACGGGGACGACGTCACCGGAGAGGGGCATGCGGTAGGTCTCGAAACCCGTCTGCCGCACCTTCCCCCGGGCGTCGATGGTGATCTCCTCGTGCAGCGCGTAGCCCAGGCCCTGGACGACGCCGCCCTGCACCTGCCCGCGAATGGCCCTGGGGTTGATCGCCCGTCCGACGTCCTGGACGACGCGGTAGGCGAGCACCTCCACGTGGCCGGTGTCCGGATCCACCGCCACGTCGCACTCGTGCACGGCGAAGACCGGAAGGTCCAGGGCCCCGATCATGTGACCGGCCGCGCAGCCGGACATGGGCTGCACCCCGATGCCGGTGAACGAGCCGGAGCCGGAGATCGGCCCGGACACCGCCTGCGCCCGCTCGGCCACCTCCCTGAGGGTGACCCTCGCCGACGGCACTCCGTTCACGGCGACGTGGCCATCGGTGAGGACCAGGTCGGCGGGCGACGCCTCGAGCATCTCCGAGGCGAGATCGAAGACCTTCCTGCGCACCTCGTCGCAGGCCGCGACCCCGGCCGCGCCCAGGGAGACGGTCGTCCGGCCGCCGCCCACGCCGCCGTCGTATCCCGCCGCGTCGGTGTCGGCGGCCCGGACCGTGACGTCCTCCGGCCGCAGGCCCAGCGACTCGGCGACGAGCTGCGGGATCGCCTGCATGGTCGACCCCGAGCCGATCTCGACGCCGGCGGTGACCAGGGTGGCCGTGCCGTCCGGGTTGAGGTTCACCGTGGCGGCGGAGGGGCCGACGAAGATGAACCAGGTGCCGACCGTCGTCGCCGTCCCGTAGAGGCGCCCGTCGTCGGGGCGCTCCGCCGGCGCGGCGGAGTCGCGCAGCGCGACCATCCGGTCGATCATCGGGGCGAGCACGTCGCCCTCGAAGACCTGCCCGGTGGATCCGAGGTCGCCGTCGCCGAGGACGTTGCGCCGTCTGAACTCCACCCTGTCCATGCCGAGCGCCGCGCAGATCTCGTCCGTGTGCCGTTCGAGGGCGGCGGTGCAGTAGGTGCCGTTGCAGGCGCGGAAGGCGCCGTTGGGGGGAGTGTTGGTGTAGACGGCCCGGCTCACCAGCCGCACGGCTCCGAGCCGGTAGTTTCCGCCGAGCGTGTGGGCGGTCATGCTGGTCAGGAACGGCTGCTCGCCGCCGTAGGCGCCGCAGTCCATCAGGACCACCGCCTCCCGGGCGACGATCTCGCCCGACTCGGTGACGGCCGAGCGGATCCGGATCTCCGCGTTCTCTCGGCAGAGCGCCGTCTGCATCTCCTCCTGGCGACTGTTGACCAGCTTGACGGGCCGGCCCGCGGCCCGTGCCAGCAGCGCGGCGAATGGTTCGAGGCTGACCTCGAACTTCATGCCGAACCCTCCGCCCACCGGCGGGACCACCACGCGGACGTCGGCCTCTCTCACCCCGAGGAGGCGGGCGGTGGAGTTGCGGACCGCCCAGGGCACCTGGGTGGACGTCTGGATGACGAACCGGCCGTTCTCGTAGCCGGCCACGCAGGCGCGGGGTTCGAGCGGGGCCTGGTTCTGCCGGCCGGCCACGAACTCCGTCTCGATGACGCGCACATCGCTCCGGGCGAAGGCGGCGTCGGTGTCGCCCCGGACCACGGTGGCTTCCCAGCCGATGTTGCGCGCCCGCTCACCGCCCTCGAAGAGCACGTCGTAGTCCTCCCAGCCCGGGTGGAGGTCGCGGGCGTCGTCGGCCAGCGCCTGCGCCATCGTGAGCAGCGGGGCGTACTCCTCGACTTCGACCACGATCGCGGCGGCCGCCGCGCGTGCCTGTTCGAGAGTCTCCGCCGCGACCGCCGCGATGGGCTCGCCCAGGTATCGGATCTGGTCGACGGCGAACAGGGGATGGTCGGCGATGGTGATCCCGTAGCGGCCCGGGGCGTCGGCCGCCGACACGACGGCCCGCACTCCGGGCATGCGGCGGGCCGGCTCCAGGTCGATCGACACGATGCGGCCCGCCGGGACCTCCGATCGGCGCAGGGCGGCGTGGAGGAGCCCGCCCTCGGCCGCGTCGACCGTGAACACCGTCCGGCCGCGCAGTTTGTCCTCGGCGTCGCGGCGAGGCAGGTCCACTCCGATGACGTCGCTCACGACGCGTCCTCCTCCTTCGTCCCGGTGGCGGCCCGTGCCGCGGTCAGGGCGGCGTCGACGATGCGGTCGTAGCCGGTGCACCGGCAGATGTTGCCGACCAGGGCCTCGTGGACGTCACGCCGCTCGGGAGCGGGGTTCGCCTCCAGCAGCGCGGTCAGTGACATCAGCATCCCGGGGAAGCACATGCCGCACTGCACCGCGTCGTTGTCCTTCATCGCCTGCTGCAGCGGCGACAGCGCGCCGGCCGGGTCGGCGAGGGACTCGACGGTGCGGACCGACCTGCCCTCCGCCATGCCCAGCGGCACCAGGCAGGAGGCCACCGCGTCGTCGTCGACGAACACCGTGCAGGATCCGCAGAACCCCTCGCCGCATGCCGCCTTCGTGCCGCGTAGATGCAGCTCCTCGCGGAGCACCCTCGCCAGGGGAGTCATGGGGTCGGCGTGCACCCGGCGCGCCTCACCGTTGACGACCAGTTCGGTGGTCATGCCCTGCCCGCCCTTCCGCGCCGCTCCAGCGCGCGTACGGCACGGCCGACGACCGTCGGCAGCACCTGCAGTCGATACCAGTCATCCGCCTCCACCGACGTTCGCGGGGTGAAGGCTCCGGCGAGTTCGCGGGCCGTACGGACCGCGGCGTCCGCGTCGAGCGGCCGGCCGGTCATCGCGCTCGCCAGCTCGGGCCACAGGCGGGCCACGGGCTCGACCGAGCCCACGGCGACGGTGGCCGAGCCGACCACTCCCGCCTCGTCGAGCGCGGCCGAGACGCTGACGATGGCGACCGGGTAGTCTCCCGCCCGCCGCAGGGTCAGGCGGGCGTGCGCGGAGACGACCGGCGCCAGCGGCACCGACACGTGGGCCAGCACGGTTCCCTGGGGTTGGGTGTCGCGCGTGGCGAGAAACCTGCTGAGCGGCGCCGTCGTGGTGCCCGCCGGGCCCGCCAGGATCACCCTGGCCGACAGGCTGAGCAGCGCAGGGACCAGATCGGCCGCCGCGAAGTCGCGGGTGCAGAGGTTGCCGCCGACCGTGGCCTGACGCCTGACGGACGGGTTGGCCGAGGCCGACGCGGCCTGCCGGAGGGCCTCCAGCGCCGGGTAGCCGGCCAGCGCGCCGGCCAGCCGCGCGTGGGTGACGGCGGCGCCGATCGTGAGGCTCGCACCGTCGTCTTCGATCCGCCGCAACTCCTCGATCCGGGCCAGCGACACGTACTCGCGGAGGAACGACTCGCCACGAGAGGGACTTCTCATGATCCAGGTGGCGCCCGCGATGGGGGCGGCGTCCGGGCCGGCGATCGCCAGCCGTTCGACGGCGTCGTCCAGCGAGGTCGGCTGGTACAGCTCGGGCGCTGTCTGAACTGTCATCGAGAGCTCCTTGTCTAGTGGCCGGGCCCCGGTGCCGCGGGAGTGTGCCGGGCCGATGCCGGGCAGCGCCGGGCGGTCACCGCCGGCGCCACCCGGCGTCAGGCGGCCTCGTCCAGGGCCTGGCGTACCTTCAGCTCCCAGCTCGCGGAGTCGGCGCGGGCCCGCAGCGCCTCGTCGAGGGTCACGGCGATGAAGCGGGTGCGGGTGCCGGGGGAGCACTGCGCCACCAGGTTGAGGTCGGCGCTGATCACGCTGGCCACCATGGCGTAGCCGCCGCCGGAGACCGCGTCGCGATGCAGGATGATCGGCTCGACGCCGCCGGGCACCTGGATCGAACCGACCGGGTAACCGGCGTCGACGATGTTGGACGGGTCGGAGCCGGCGCCGAACGGCTGGACGCGCTCCTCCCATTCCAGGACCGGACCCGAGTAGCGGAAGCCCGTGCGGTCGGCGACCGGGGTCAGCGACCACTCCGATTCGAGCAGGCAGCTCCGCCCGGCGTCGGTCAGCCGGTAGTCGTACAGCCCGAGGACCACCCGCAGCTCCACGTCGCGGCTGTAGGAGGGCCTGAGCGCCTCGGGCACGACCTTGCCCGGCACGCCGTTGGACCGGCCGATCGGCACGACGTCGCCCTTCTTCAGGTTGCGGCCCTCGAAGCCGCCGAACCCGCCGAGCGCGTACGTCGACCGGCTGCCGAGCACGACGGGCACGTCGAACCCGCCGGCGACGGCGATGTAGATACGCGCGCCCGCCTGCAGGAAGCCGAACGTCAGCTGGTCTCCGGCCGCGACGGCGAAGGACTCCCACTGCGGCGCGGGCGCCCCGTTGAGCATCACCGGCATGCTCGCGCCGGTGACGGCCACCACCGTCGGCTCATCGAAGCGCAGCACGGGACCCATGTACGGCGACTCGATGACCGCCGCGTCGGGCGTGTTGCCGACGAGCAGGTTGGCCGCGGCGGCGGCGCGCAGGTCGGCCGCGCCGGACGGCGGGATGCCCACGTTGTAGTAGCCGGGACGGCCGCGGTCCTGGATGCTGGAGGCCAGCCCCGGTTCGAGGATCTCAACTGGCATAGAGCGCCTCCAGAAGTTCGGTGTTGTAGCCGTCGGGATCGGCGAGGAAGCGATCGAGGTCGAACGTCACCGGGCGCTGCCGGTAGCGGTAGGTGCCGGCCTCGACCTCCGCGCGGATGGCCTCGTACTCGTCCTGGTCGATCGCGCGGAACTTGACGATGTCACCGGGCCTGAAGAAGATCATGAAATCGCTGAAGTCGGCGAGCCGCTGCTCCGGGTCGAAGATCGGCACCGGGGTGACGCCGAACATCTGGTAGCCACCCGCTCCGCGGACCGAGTAGATGCACGCGAAGCAGCCGCCGTGCCCGACGGTGAGGGCGGGCGTGTCGGTGCGCGGGCGCAGATACTTGGGCAGCTCCAGCTGCCGCTCCTGCGGGACCATCTGAAACAGGAACGGCAGCCCGGCCACGAACCCGACCATGGAGGTGATCCACGGCGAGCCGGAGTGGGCGTCGATGAACGCCTGCACCGAGTCGAGGTCGTTCTCCACGGCCGCGAACTCCAGGTCGTTGCCCTCGGGCCGCTGGTGCCGGTCGCGGAAGCGGGCGCCCGTCTCGTTGGTGAACGGGTCGTCGTACCAGACGGGGACCTCGAAGATCCGGGTCTCCACACTGCGTGAGGGGGAGCCGGCGACCTTGTCCTCCGCCGCCCGCACCGCCGCCTCGACCTCGGCCGGCGGCACGACGTCGGGGTCGAACCTGATCAGCAGGGAGGCGTTCGCCGGGCAGATGTCCACGATGCCCGGGATGCGCTCCTCGCTGAGGATCTTCGACACCGCCATGGCGGTGAAGTTGACCTCAAGGCTCATGGCCTCGGCGAACTGGACGACCAGGTGCTCGTCGCCGCCCCAGGAGTAGCGACTCTCGCCTGATTTGCGCGCGATGTTGTGTGTCATGTGTTCCCGCCACTCTTGTTGCGGCCGGCCATCCACCCTTCGAGGAAGGTGGTGTGGTAGCGGCCTTCGCGGAATTCCTCGATGTCGATCACGGTGCGCATGAAGCCCGCGGTGGTGACGACACCTTCCACTTCGACCTCGTCCAGGGTGCGCGCCAGGCGGGCGATCGCCGACGCGCGGGTGTCGGACCAGACCACGATCTTGGCCAGCAGGGAGTCGTAGAAGGGACTCACCTCGCTGCCGGGTCCGAAGCCCGAGTCGATGCGGACGAACGGGCCGCCCGGCATCCGCATGGCCGAAAGGACGCCGGGGCTCGGCATGAAGGCGAACTCCGGGTTCTCCGCGTTGAGCCGCACCTCGATGGCGTGGCCGCGGAACTCGACCTCGGACTGCGCGAACGACAGGGGCGCCCCGGAGGCCACCGTCAGCTGCTCGCGGACCAGGTCGCGGCCGGTCACCATCTCCGTCACCGGATGCTCCACCTGGATCCGGGTGTTCATCTCGATGAAGTAGAACTCCTCGGTCGCGGGGTCGTAGAGGAACTCGACCGTGCCGGCCCCGGTGTAGGCCGCCACCTTGGCGAGCGCGACGGCCGAGTCGGTCATGGCCGCGCGTACGTGCTCGGGCAGGCCGGGCGCTCCCGCCTCCTCCAGCACCTTCTGGCGTCGCCGCTGCATCGAGCATTCGCGTTCGCCGAGGTGGACGAAGTTCGCGCCGTCACCGAACACCTGAACCTCGATGTGCCTGGCGTGGGCGACGAACCGCTCGATGTAGACCAGCCCACTGCCGAACGCCGCCTGGGCCTCGGCCTGGGCGACCGGCAGCGCCTCGGTGAGCTCCGACGCGTCGGCCACGACGCGGATGCCGCGGCCGCCGCCGCCGGCGGCGGCCTTGATCGCCACCGGGTAGCCCGCCAGCTCCGCCGCCGCCAGGGCCTCCCTCAGGTCGTTGACCGGCCCGGCGGATCCCGGGACCGTCGGCACCCCGGCCTCCTCGGCGGCGGACCTCGCCCGGGCCTTGTCTCCCATCAGCCGGATCGTCTTGGCGGACGGCCCGACGAAGGTGACCCTGGCGTCGGTGACCTTCTGCGCGAACTCGGCCCGCTCCGACAGGAATCCGTAGCCGGGATGGACCGCGTCCGCGCCCAGGTCGACCGCCGCCGTGACGATGGCGTCCATGTCCAGGTAGCTGCGGGAGGCCGCGGGCGGGCCGATGAGCACCCGCTCGTCGGCCAGCCGGGCGTGCAGCGCGTCCTGGTCGGCCTCGCTGTAGACGGCCACCGTGCTGATCCCGAGTTCACGGGCCGCACGGATGATTCGTACCGCGATCTCCCCACGGTTGGCGACCAGCAGCTTACGCAAAGAGATCAGTCCTTCTCGATCGTGAGGATGCCGTCGCCGGGGCCGATGATGCTCTCGTTCTCCGCGTGGATCCGCGTCACGGTCCCGCTCGCTCCGGCCTTGATCTCGGCGAACTGCTTCATGACCTCGACCAGGCCGACGGTGGTGTCGGCGCTGACCACGGCGCCCACCTCGACGAAGGGGTCCTTGTCGGGCGCGGGACGGGTGTAGAAGACGCCGGGAAGCGGAGACTGCACAACGTGCTCAGACATGCGAGACCTTTCCAGAAGTCGAATCCTGCGAATCGATGACAGCCCTGATGGCGGTGGCCACTGCCACAGCGTTGGGAGTGTCCGAATGGACGCAGACCGTATCGAACCTCATCGGGATTCGTTCGCCCGTGGCGGCGATGGCGACCCCTTGATCGAGGGCGATCATCATTCGCTCCACTGCCCGTTCGACCGGCGTGGCATGCGGCCGCCGGGCGATGATCAATCCGCCGTTGGCGGAATACTCAAGATCGACGTAGAACTCCGCGAGGAACGGAACACCGCGGGCGGCGCAGACGCGCTCGTGCGCGGTGCCCGCCATGCCGTACACCGGGACCTCGTACATCGCGGCGACGTCGCACACCGCGTCCATCAGCGCCTCGTCACGAGCGACCATGCCGTAGAGCGAGCCGTGCGGCTTGATGTGGTCGAGCGCGACGCCCGCCGCGTCGAGGAAGCCCTTGAGCGCGCCGACCTGGTACAGGACGATGTCGCGCACCTCGTCGGCGTACAGCTTCATCTCGCGCCGGCCGAAGCCGACCGGGTCGGGCAGGCCCGGGTGCGCGCCGACGGAGACCCCGGCGGCGGCCGCGTTGGTGACGGTCTCGCGGATGCCGCTCGGATCGCCCGCGTGGAACCCGCACGCCACGTTCGCGGTGTCGATGAGACCGAGCAGCGCTTCGTCGTTTCCGAAGGAGTGGATCCCGTAGGACTCGCCCATGTCGGAGTTGAGAGTGACCTTCATTTCATACCTTTCCGGCGTACACCGCTGACGCGAGCCGGGTGCGGAGCCGGTCAGCGACGACCGCCAGGGCCAGGACGACGCCAGTGACGATCATCTGGTAGTAGGAGTTGATCTGCGCCAGGTTCATTCCGTTGGCGACGATCCCAATGAACACGGCGCCCAGCACCGCGTCGAGCACCCGGCCCGATCCGCCGCGCAGGCTGACCCCTCCGATGACGGCCGCGGCGATCGTCTGCAGCGGCAGGGAAGCGCCGATGTTCGCCTCACCGGTCTCGATGCGCGCGGTGAGCAGCACGGACCCGACCGCCGCCAGGGCTCCGGCCGTCACGTACGCCAGGATCAGGGTGCGGAACTCGCTGACTCCCGACAGCCGGGCGGCGCGAGGGCTCGACCCGACCGAGTAGATGTGGCGTCCGGGACGGGTCAAAGTCAGCAGCACCCAGAGGATCAGCGCGGCCAGCGCGGCGATCCAGATGGAGATGCCTATCCCGAAGACGCTGCCGAAGCCCAGCCAGTCGCTGAACTCCACGGGCAGCCCGGAGACCGGCACGCCCGAGGTGAGCATCAGGGCGAGCCCCGAGAACACCGAGGCCGTCGCCAGCGTCATGATGAAGGGATTGATGTTGAAGCTCGCCACGCCCAGGCCGTTGATGAGCCCGCAGGCCATGCCCACGCCCACGCCCACGACGATCCCGGTCGCCACGGCCGCCAGCGGGGAGCCCGTCTGGGCCGACATGGTCATCGCCGTGCTCACCGAGACCAGCGCGGTGATGGCGCCGATCGACAGGTCGAACCCTCCGGCCAGCAGTACGACGAACTGGCCCAGTGTGGCGATGATGATGTACGAGTTCTGCCTGAGCGCCGAGTGGATGTTGTCCACGGTCAGGAAGTTGTCCGACATCATCGAGAAGGTGATCAGCGCGACGACCACCAGGATCGGCAGCACGCCGATCTTGACGAAGATCCGGGCGGCGTACGAGATCGCGGATGCTCGTGGCCGCGCCGTCACTTCGACCTCACTCTGGAGGGTCATGCGATCTCCTTCGCCGGTTCGTCCCAATGCATCATGTGACGCAGGATCGTTTCCTCGTTGATGTCGTCCTGCCGCAGCTCGGCGGTGATCGTCCCGTGCGCGAACACGTACACCCGGTGGCACAGGTGCAGGATCTCCGGCAGCTCCGAGGAGATGACCAGCACGGCGTTGCCCTGCCGGGCGAGCTCGACGATCTGGTCGTAGATCGTCACCCGGGCTCCGACGTCCACCCCGACCGTCGGCTCGTCCAGCAGGTAGGTGCCGCAGTCGCCGAGGAGCGCCCGCCCGAGCAGGCCCTTCTGCTGGTTGCCGCCGGAGTAGCTGTCGGCCGTCCGCTCGGGGTCGGCGGGGCTCAGCTTCATCCGGCGCAGCATGTCGCCGGCCACGGCGCGCTCCCTGCCGGGACGCAGCACCAGCCCGGCGGACATCGGCTCCCGGCGCAGCCAGGGCAGCGTGACGGACTCGCGCAGCGGCCGGTTCAGGAACAGCCCCTCGGTCTTGCGGTCGCTGGGCAGGTAGACGACGCCCGACCGCATGACGCGGGCCGGCTTGGCGCCCGTGAGATCGGCGCCGCCGATCGTCAGCGTGCCGGAGTCGACCCGTTCCAGGCCGAAGCAGGCGCGGGCCGCGGTGGACTTGCCGGAGCCCATGAGCCCGGCGAATCCCACGATCTCCCCGGCGCGCAGCTCGAAGCTCGCGTTCCGTACGGTGCCGTCGAAGGTCGACAGATCGCGGGCGGCCAGGACGACGCGGGTGCCCGCCTCGGGCAGCTCCGGGTAGAGATCCTCCACCACGCGGCCGGTCATCAGGTTGATCAGCTCGTCGTCGGGCGTGCCGCCCGGGACGGTGGTGATCAGCCGGCCGTCCCGCAGCACGGTCACCCGGTCCGCGAGACGCCGGATCTCGGCCATCCGGTGCGTGATGTAGACGATGCCGATCCCCCGGCCGCGCGCCTCCTCCACGAGGCTGAACAGCCGCTCCGACTCCTCCTCGGTCAGCGAGGCGGTCGGCTCGTCGAGGATGAGCACGCTGAGCTCGGGCCGGAACGCCTTGGCGATCTCGACCATCTGCTGTTCGGCCCGGCTCAGCGTCTCCACTAGCCGATCCGGCGAGATACGGAAGTCGAACTCGTCCAGGCGCTCCTGGGCCAGCCTCCTGACCGCGCGCCGGTTGATGATCCCGTAACGGCCGGGTTCGGCGCCCATGACCAGGTTCTCGGCCACGGTCATCGTGGGCATCAGCGAGAACTCCTGGAACACCGCGCTGATGCCCAGCGCGCGGGCGGCCGCGACGCCCGCGAGCTCGACGGGCCGCCCGTTGACCTCGATCGTCCCGCCGTCCGGATGCTGGGCGCCCGAGATGATCGAGATGAGCGTGGACTTCCCGGCCCCGTTCTCGCCGAAGAGCACGTGCACCTCGCCCTTGCGGAGCTCGAAGTCCACCCGGTCCAGCGCGGTCACGCCGGGGTACTTCTTGGTGAGCCCGCGGACCCGAAGCACCACCTCGTGGTCAGGATGGGTCATGGAGACAACTTTCTGGTCATGGATCACGCCGTCAGGTGGACCGGGTCAGCTGCCGGCCTTGACCTGGAACGTGGGGGACCAGCCTTCGGGGGCCAGCGTGGTCGCCACGTCGAAGGCGTCGAGCGTGTCCTTGGTGACCATGACCAGCTCAGGCCCCACGTGCTTCATGAACTCCTTCTTCTCCAGCGCCCGGACGGCCTGGTCGATGGCGATCCGGCCCTGCAGCGCCGTGCTGTCGCTCGGAGCGGCCTGTACGGTGCCGCGCTGGATCCCCGTGTAGGTGCCCGGCGTGAAGTAGTAGCCCGCGACGCGGATCTTGTCGCTGAGGCTCCGGTCCCGCAGGATCGGGCCGGCGGCCTCGGCGGTCACCGCGGTGCCGATGATGTATTCGACATCCGGGTGTGCGGCGAGCACATCCTCGATCAACCGGCTTTGTGCATCCTTACCGGTGTCGCCCCACTTGGTGTCGACGACCTCCACCTTGCTGTCCTTGAGGGCGGCCTTGAAGCCCTGCTCGCCGGCCTCGGCCCAGCCCGCGCCGCTCGGCCCGGGGAACCAGGCGACCTTGACGGCCTCGCCCTTGGAGTCCTCGATCAGCCACTTCGCCGTGATGTCGGCCAGGTCGTGGAACGAGACGAGCGACTTGGCGGTGACCTTGTCGCTGGACATGCCGTTGACGACGTCGATGACCGGCTTGCCGGAGGCCGCCAGGCGGTCCACGGTCTTGTTGAGCCCGTCGTAGGAGATGGCGCCGACCACCAGCGCGTCCGCGCTCTGGGCGCAGTCCTCGATCTGCTGGGTCTGCTTGTCGAGGTTCTCGTACCCGCCCGCCTCGACCATCGTCATGTTGACGCCGGCCTCGCGCGCCTGCTCGGCCACGCCGTAGTTGAGGCCGAGCCAGTAGGCGTCCTTCATGTGGGGGACCGACACGCAGATGTTCCAGGGCTTCTCGGCCTTGCCCACGGGTGTGTACTCACCCTTGCTGCGCTCGCTGTCCATGGCGAGGTCGGCCCAGATGTCGACCTTCGCGGGGGCCCAGCTCTTGGCGGGTGCGGCGCTCGCCGGGGAGTCGGCGGCCGAATCGGTGGTGGAGGCCGAGCCGCAGGCGGTCAACGCCAGCAGTGCCGCGGCAGAGGTCGCCAGGACGGCGGGATAGCGGGTGAAGTGCACGAATGCTCCCCTTGTTTTGTTCCACGCCGGGAACTTCGCAGGTAGATGGGTGGTTGCAGTCAACAGGGGGGCCGCTTTCAGCGTCTACGTGCGTGAGGTCTAAGCCTGTCGAGCTTGTATCGTGCAGTTGCACAGCAATACGGTCAGCCCGAAAGGTCGGCTCCGCCCATGGCCCTCACGCTCAGCCAGCTTCTCGCCGAGTCCGTACTCGAGCTGACCTTGGTCACGCCCAGCAGCCCTGACCTGCTGCAACGCCCTGTCCGCTGGGTCGCGTCGACGGAGCTCGTCGACCCCACGCCGTTTCTGCGCGGGGGCGAGCTGCTGCTGACCACGGGCGCGTTCATCGACGCGGACGACCACCAGGCGTGGCAGGCCTTCATCCGGCGGCTCAAGGCGGCCCGGATCCCGGCGGTCGGGTTCGGATGCGGGCTGACCCACCACGACGTCCCGCGCGCGTTGGTCGAGTGCGCCACCGCGGCCGACCTGCCGCTGCTGGCCGTCCCCTACAGCGTGCCCTTCGTCCGGATCAGCGAGTTCGTCGCGGACGCGATCATCGCCGACCGGTTCAAGGACATGGGCCGGGCCTCCAACCTGGCCGCCGAGCTGGCGAAGCTCGTCTCCAACGGCGCCCCCATCGCGGCCCTGCTCAGGCAGATCGCCGAGGAGATCAAGGGAGAGGCGGCCATCGTCGACATCGACGGCAGCGTGATGTCGAGCTGGCCGACGCACCACGAGCTGCAGCCAGACCTGGTGCTCCAGGGGTTGGCCACGAACGGCACGACCGGCTACTTCGCCGTGCCGCTCGACCAGGCCGGGGCGCACGACCACATCCTGGTCGGCCGGTCCGAGATGGCCGTCGAGACCGTGCGGATGGCCATGAACTCCGCGGCGACGCTGGTCGCGATCGACCTGACGCGACGGCTGCAGGAGGAGCCGTCCAGCGCGACGCGGATGGCCGCGGTGCTCGCCGGCCTTACCGACTGGACCACGCCCACGGCGACGCTGGTCAGGGCGCTGCGCGTCGCGGGCTTCGACAGCGACGCGCCCACCGTGGTGCTCGTGGCCCACCCCAATCCCGCGTTCTCGGCCGGCTACTCCCTGCGGCTGCGCCTGGCCGTGGAGCAGGTGCTGCCCGTGGTGCGTTCGGTGCGCAGCGGCGAGATGCTGGTGCTGCTCGCCCAGGGCGGCTCCGGTGATGCGACGGGCACGGTGCTGGAAGTCCTCCGGCGGGAGATGCCCAGCCGGCGGATCGTCGTCGCCGGACCGGCCCGCGACGCCGAGGAGATCCGCATGGTCCTCGCCTCCGCGCGGGCGATGATAGCGCCGGAGCAGGCGACGCCGGTGCGCGCCCGTGCCTTCGACCTGACGTCGATCGTGGCCGCCGCCGCCGGCCGGGGCGGGCAGCACGCCGCGCGTGAGGTCCTGCAACCGCTGATCGACTACGACGCCAAGGTCAACGGCGAGCTGCTCCACACCCTGCGGACCTACCTGCGGCTGGACGCCAGGCAACACCTGACGGCCAAAGCCCTGCACCTGCACCGCAACACGCTGAGATACCGGCTCGCGCAGATCGGCAAGCTGCTCGACGCCGACCTGGACAGCCTCGACACGCTGCTGATCTGCAACCTCGCCTGCCGGATGTACGACGCGGCCGGCGGCTGAGCCGCGATGGTTTGAGCCGCGATGGTTTGAGCCGCGATGGCTTGAGCCGCGATGGCTTGAGCCGCGATGGCTTGAGCCGCGATCACCTGAGCCGCGGGCGGTGGTCAGCCGTCGCGTTGATCGCCTCGGGCTGTGGGTGGCGGTCAGCCGTCGCCTTCGCCGCGGGCGGCGAGCGCCTCGCCCAGCTCGTCGGCGTGGCGCAGGGTGCGGACCAGGAACGGCACCGTGAACGCGACGATCGACCGATCCGCGCCGCGCGCCTTGGCCGCCTCGCGGACGTCGGCGGCGATGGCGGACAGGGCCGCCACCGACTGGAGGGTGAGCCCGACGAGCAGGCCGAGCCGGTCGGGACGCACCCCGAACCTGCTCAGCGGGCGCAGCCCGCGCTCGACCGACGAGACCACGTCGTCGACCCGGGTGGTGATCGCGAACAGGTTGGCGGCGGCCAGCGCGGCCACGATCCGCAGGCACATCACCACCGCCGCGACGGGGCCGAGCAGCCACCACTGCAGCGCGAGCACGAACACCACCAGGAGCGCGAGCAGGCGGACGACCTGCAGGCAGCGCCTCGGTGAGACCCGGGCCACCAGGTAGCCGAGGGCGACGGCCACGCAGATCGCGCCGAGCCACCCCGGGGAGCTCACGAAGAACACCGCCCCGGCCAGCACGAACAGGACGAGGAACTTCCAGCCCGCCGGTGTCCGGTGCAGCGGGGTCGAGCCGGGTTCGTACCATCCGCCGGTCGTCATGTCGCGAGCTTGCGGTAGTGGCGCAGCGCGGGCTCGGGCTCGTCGTCGGCCACGACGCACCCCGCGTCGAGCACGATGACCCGGTCGAAGCCGCCGAGCAGGTCGAGGTCGTGGGTGACCATGACGACCTGCTGCTCCAACTCGGCCAGCAGGCTGACGAACCGGCGCTTGTTGCGCAGGTCGAGCAGCGTCGTCGGCTCGTCGCACACGAGCACGGCGGGCTCCAGCACGAGCATCGCGCACAGCGCGAGCAACTGCTTCTGGCCGCCGGAGAGCTGGTGGGCGGGATGGTCGGCATAGCCGGCCAGCCCGTGCTGGGCGAGCACCTCGGCCGCGCGCGCGGCGCGCTCCCCGGCGGACAGCCCGCTGCGCCGCAGGGAGAACGCGACGTCCTCGCCGGCGGTCGGCATCACGATCTGGCTGTCGGGGTTGGTGAAGACGAACCCGACGCGCCGCCGGACCTCGCGGCCGTCGCGGCTCGGGTCGAGCCCGTCGACCAGCACCCGGCCCGTGGCGGGCCGCACCAGACCGTTGATCATGCGGGCCAGGGTGGACTTGCCGGAGCCGTTGGCCCCGACGAACGCCACCCGCCGCTCGGGCAGGCGCAGGTCCACGCCGGAGAGGACCACCCGGTCGCCGTAGTGGTGTCCGACGCCCTCGAACTCGATCATGGCACTGCCTCCCACATGGTGGCCACGCCCACACCCCCGCCGGCGGAGAGGGCGGCCAGGCCGGAGCCGGCGCGACGGGTTCGTACCAGTGTCGCGAACAACCGCACCACGAGCACAGCGCCCGACGCTCCCCACGGATGGCCGAGGGCGATCGCGCCGCCGTCGGGACCGGCCGTGCGCTCGTCGATCCCGGCGCCGTCGAGGCAGGCCAGCGCCTGACCGGCGAAGGCCTCGTTGAACTCGACGACGTCGGGAGTCCGGTCGAGGACCGCCTTCATCGCCGGGACCGCGCCCAGGCCGAGCCGGTTGGGATCGACGGCCGTGGTCGCCGAGGCGACGAGCCGCAGCCCGGGCAGGCCGAGCCGGCGGCGGACCGTCTCGCTGACCAGCAGCACGGCGGCCGCGCCGTCGTTGATGCCGCACGAGTTGGCCGCGGTGGCGGTGCCGTCCGGGGTGAAGGCGGGCCGGAACCGGGCCAGCCGTTCGGCCGTGAAGCCGGGGCGCGGGCGCTCGTCGCGGTCGGCCCGGCCGAGCGGGACCAGCTCGGCGGCGAACCTGCCGGACCGCTGGGCTTCGACCGCCCTGGCGTGACTGCGCGCGGCGAAGGCGTCCTGCCGCTGCCGGGAGATCCCGGCCTCGGCGGCCACCAGGTCGGCGGCCGGCCCCATGTCGGGGTCGCCGATCTCGGCGGGCGCGAACGGCGCCCGCGTGTAGTAGCCGGGTGTCTCTCCGGCCGACTGCGGGCGCCACGCGCGGTAGGGCGCGGTGGAGGCGCTCTCGACGCCCCCGGCCAGGTACGCCTCGCCTTCGCCGGCCCGGATCAGCGCCGCCGCGAGGGTGATCGCGGCCAGGCCGCTGGCGCACTGCCGGTCGACCGTCATCCCCGGCACGCTCTCGCCCAGCCCGGCGCGCAGCGCGGCGACACGGGCCGGATTGCCGCCGGGGCCGAACACGTTGCCCAGCACGACGTCGTCGACGGTGTCCAGCCCCGCGTCGTCGAGCACGGCACGCAGCACCGGCGCGGCGAGCTCGTCGACGGCGAACGCGCGCAGCGCGCCCCCCGCGTTGCCGATCGGGGTGCGCCGGGCCGCCACCACGACGGGTGTCCGGTCGTCGCTCATCGCATCGGCTTCGCGGCGAGGGTGCCGTCACGCAGTTGCTCCGCGACCGTGGCGCGCGCGGGCTTGCCGGACGCCGTACGGGGCAACGCCGTCGTCACCAGCCAGCGGCGGGGCCGCTTGCCGGGTTCGAGGTTGGCGGACGCGGCGTGGCGCAGCTCGCGCAGCGTGGGCCGGCTGCCGGCGGTCACCTCGACGACGGCGGTCACGATGGAGCCGAGGGTCGGGTGAGGAGTGCCGGTGACGAGGACGTCGGTGACGTGCGGGACTTCGCGCAGCACCCCCTCGACCTCCTCGGCGGAGACCAGCTTGCCGCCGCTGGACAGGGTCGCGCCGAGCCTGCCCCGCACCATCACGGCCCCGGTGTCGTCGAACTCGACCCGGTCGCTCACGGTGGACCACTCGGCCGCGGGGTGCGGGACGCCGTCGCGGAGGTGGCCGGCGAACGCGAGCGGGGAGCGTACCCAGAGCACGCCGTCGCGGACGTCGAGCCGCACGCCGGGGACCGGCCGCAGCCCGCCCGCGCCGCGCCGGACGGCGATCAGCGAGTGCTCGGCGGAGCCGTAGTAGTCGACCAGCTCGGCTCGCGGCAGCAGCCGCGAGAACCGTGATCGGACGGCCGCGTCGAGGTGGGCGCCGCCGCAGACGACCGTGCGCAGGGCGCAGCCGGCCCGCAGGGTGGGCCGCTGGTCGAGGACGTCGAGCAGCGCGGCCAGCATCGCCGGGACCAGGTGGACCGTGGCGGTCTCGCGCGCGGCCCCGGCCGCGGCCTCGGGCGCCCAGCGCGGCAGCGACCTGACCTCGTGGCCACACCACAGCGCGTGCAGCGCGCCGAACAGGAACAGCGACGAGCTCAGCGGCCCCGGGATCAGCACGGGACCGGGAAGCCGGCCGAGGGCCTCGAAGCTGCGCAGCCACGATCCGCGGCTGCGCATGAGGACCTTCGGCCGGGCACTGCTGCCCGAGGTCGTCGGCAGGTAGAAGATCGTGGCGTCGTCGCCGGCCGGTGAGACACCATCGGCTCGTGGGACGCCGTCGCCGACCGGTGGGACACCGTCGGCGATGGGCCGGACGGCGCCGGTGACCACGAGGTGCGGGCTCGCGTCGGCGAGCACCGCGTCGCGCTCCCGTGGTGTCCACGACGGCTCGACGACCAGCGTCGCCGCGCCGAGCAGGTCGGCGCCGAGCAACCACGCCAGCACGTCCGGCGCGTCCACGGCGATCCGCGACCCCTCGGTGACGCCGCGCCCGGCCAGCCACCGGGCGGCGCCGTGCGCCCGCGCCAGCAGGCCGGCGGATGCGGCGCCGCCGCCGAGGATCGGGGGTGTCGCGAGCGTCATGGAGTGGGCGTCACGTTGCCCGTCAGCCTGCCCGGCAGGGCGCGGTGCACCACGGCGGCGATCAGCGAGACCGCCACCACCTTGGCCAGGTCGCCCGGCACGTAGATCAGCGACTGCACCGCGGCCGCCGGCAGGTCACCGGTGTAGAAGCCGAGCCAGGGGATGCCGATCAGGTAGTCGGCGAGCAGCCCGGCCAGGTTGGCGACCAGCAGCAGCGGCAGCCGAGGCTGGCTCGCCCGCGAGACGATCAGCCCGACGACGAACGCCGACAGAATCCAGCCGAGCAGGAAGCCGCCGCTCGGGCCGATGAACGAGGCGATGCCGCCCCGTCCACCCGACAGCAGCGGCAGGCCGAGGGCGACCAGCCCCAGGAACAGCGCGACCGAGGCGGCGCCCCGGCGGGCGCCCAGGACACTGCCCGCGAGCAGCGGGCCGGCGTTCTGCAGCACGATGGGCACGGCGGAGCCGCCGACGTAGACGCCGGGGAAGATGCCCAGCACCGCGATGAAGGCGGCGAAGACGACCGTGCGAGCGAGATCGGCCGCGGGCAAGGGGGAGCGGGATCCAGACACAGCAGTCACGATATCTCCCGGTCGGGAGTGCCTGGACAGAGGCCCCGTGGCGGTGAGCATCCCGGCTGAGCTGCGAAGACAGCGAGAATAAAAAGATCTTGGAAAAAGGTGTGGCCGATCTGTCGAAGCGGCGCGATCCCATTCGAAGCGTAGTCAAAGGGCCGAGAACGAGCCCCGGACTGACGAGGAGAAGGCCATGAGCCGGCAGCTGACGGAGACCTGCGACCCCCGTACGAGTGTCACCAGGTCGCTCCTGGGCTACGGGATCATCGCCGGGCCGGTGTACGTGGTGGTGTCGCTCGCCCAGGCGCTCACCAGAGAGGGGTTCGACCTCACCCGCCACGCGTGGAGCCTGCTCGCCAACGGCGACCTCGGCTGGATCCACATCACCAACTTCATGGTCGCCGCGGCGGCCACCCTCGCGGCCGCCGTCGGGCTGGGCCGGGCCATGACCTCGGGGCGCGGCGCGACCTGGGCGCCCCGGCTGATCGGGGTCTTCGGGGTGAGCCTGATCGCGGGGGGGATCTTCCGGGCGGATCCGGGGATGGGCTTCCCGGCCGGGACCCCGGAGGGACCGGGCGTCGTGACCCCGCAGGGGATGCTGCACTTCGCCGCCGGCGCGGTCGGCTTCCTCGCCGTGAGCATGGCCTGCCTCGTCGTCGCCCGCCGGTTCGCCGGCGAGGGGCGCAGGGGATGGGCCGTCTACTCCGGGGTCACCGGCGCCTTCTTCCTCCTGTCCTTCGCCGCTGTCGCGACCGGAGGCGGGGCCGTCTGGGCCAACCTGACCTTCGTCGCCGGAATCATGGCCATCTGGACCTGGCTCTCGGCCCTGTCGCTGCACCTCTACCGTCGTGCCACACCCCAGCGGGCCTGAACCCCGGCACGGCTGAACCGTCCGAATCCGAAAAAACACGAGAAAAGGGAATCTGTCATGCGATACGCGATCATGCTGCGAGTCACCTCCCAGCCCGCCACCCCGCCGCCCGCCGACCTGATGGAGGCGATCGCCAAGCTCGGCGAGGAGGCCACGAAGTCGGGTGTCCTGCTGGACCAGGCCGGGCTGGCTCCGAGCGCCGAGGGAGCCAGGGTGCGGCTCACCGGGGGCGAGCTGAGTGTCACCGACGGCCCGTTCGCCGAGGCGAAAGAGCTGGTCAGCTACGCCCTCTACCAGGTCCGGTCCAAGGAGGAGGCGGTCGAGTGGACCTCCCGGTTCATCCGGCTGCACCGCGACCACTGGGCGGGCTGGGAGGGCGAGGCCGACGTCTACCGCGTGTTCGGTCCCGAGGACTTCGCCGCCCCCGCCTGACCGCGCGGGACCGTGCCCCAGCCTGACCCCGCACCCCCCGCACCACGACGCCCCCGTCCATGGTCCGAACGGACCGCGGACGGGGGCGCCGTCGTGGTCGCACCATGGTTGGATCGATGGTCATGACCACAGGTGACCCGCGTAGGGCGATCGAGGCGGTCTGGCGGATCGAGTCCGCGCGGGTGATCGCCGGGCTGGCCCGGATGGTGCGCGACGTGGGCCTCGCCGAGGAGCTGGCGCAGGACGCCCTGGTCGCGGCCCTGGAGCAGTGGCCGGAGTCGGGCATCCCCGACAACCCGGGCGCCTGGCTCATGCTCACCGCCAAGCACCGGGCGATCGACCTGCTGCGCCGCCGGACCCGCTACGAGCAGAAGCTGCAGGAGGTCGGCCACGACCTGGAGCTCCGCCAGGAGTCGGCGCCGGACGAGGTGGAGGACGCGCTCGACGATCGGATCGGCGACGACGTGCTGCGCCTGTTCTTCACGGCCTGCCACCCGGTGCTGCCCACCGAGGCGCGCGTCGCGCTGACCCTCCGCCTGCTCGGCGGCCTGACCACGGGGGAGATCGCGCGGGCGTTCCTCGTGCCGGAGCCGACCGTCGGGCAGCGGATCTCCCGCGCCAAGCGCACCCTGGCCGAAAAGCGGGTGCGGATCGAGCTGCCCCCGCCCGACGAGCTGGCCGGCCGGCTCTCCTCGGTGCTGGAGGTCGTCTACCTCATCTTCAACGAGGGCTACTCGGCCACCGCCGGCGACGACTGGATGCGCATGTCGCTCTGCGAGGAGGCGCTGCGCGCCGGCCGGGTCCTGGCGGGGCTCATGCCCGCGGAGGCCGAGGTGCACGGGCTCGTCGCGCTGATGGAGATCCAGGCGTCCCGCACCCGCGCCCGCACGGGCCCCGACGGCGAGGCGATCCTCCTGCTCGACCAGGACCGGCGGCTGTGGGACCGGCTGCTCATCCGCCGCGGCCTGGAGGCGCTCGGCCGCGCGGAGGCGCTCGGCACGATCGGCCCGTACGGCCTGCAGGCCGCGATCGCCGCCTGCCACGCCCGCGCGACCTCCGCCGACGACACCGACTGGGAGCGGATGGCCGCCCTCTACCGGGTGCTCGCCCATCTCAGCCCTTCCCCGGTCGTGGAGCTGAACCGGGCGGTCGCGGTGGGCATGGCGTACGGCCCGGCGCGCGGACTGGAGATCGTGGACGGCCTGGTGGCCGAACACGCGCTCCGGCACTACCCGCAGCTACCGGCCGTACGAGGAGATCTGCTGGCCAGGCTGGGCCGGCTCGGCGAGGCGCGCGAGGAGTTCGGGCGGGCGGCGGAGCTGACCCGCAACGAACGCGAGCGCGTCCTGTTCCTCAACCGGGTGGCCGCCATCGCCGAGGAGCAGGAGCCCGGTCAGTCCTCGTCGGCGGGCAGGGCGAACAACCGGATGTAGAGGGGCCGCGCGTCCGGTGGCGCGTCCTCGTGCCGATGGCTGTACTTCGTCAGCAGCTCGATGTACGCCTCGTAGAAGTCGTGGAACTCCGCCTTGGTCATCCGGCCGAGCCCGCGTGACCCCTTGGCCCAGTCGGGGTCGCGCCGGTAGGCCTCCGGGAAGCGGTTGAACAGCTCGAGATCCTCCTCCATGCCGAGCCGGTGGAACTCGGCGAGCACGGGACGGTCTTCGGGAGCGAGCTGGTCGGGCGTGGGCAGCCGGATGTCCCTGGGCACGTCGGCCTTGCGCCACCAGCGCTCCCTGCCGGTCGAGCGCTCGGGGATCTCCTCGATGAAGCCGTATTTCTCCAGCTGGCGAAGGTGGTAGCTGGTGGTGCCGGTCTTGGCGCCGAGCAGCTCGCCGAGCGTGGTCGAGGTCGCCTCGCCGTGCACGTTGAGATGGCGCAGCATCAGCCGTCGCATGGGATGGGCCAGTGCCTTGAGCCGGGCCGGGTCGTCGAGCAGGAGTCGGTCGTCATCCTTCATGATGAACAGCCTAGTCCTGCAGAACGATATCTGCAGATAACTGTCTGCCGAGAAGTCTCTGCAGAGTATCTTCGGCGATATGAGACGAATCCTCCCGGCTGTGGCCGTCGCCGCATGCCTGCTCACAGGGCCGGCGACCGCGGCGACCGCCTCGCCCACACCTGCCGCCGCACCCGCGCCCGCACCCGCACCCGCACCCGCGAGTACCCCGACCGCGGGCACGGATGCGTCCGGGGTCGTTCCGGCTGATCTGAGCGCGGCCGAGGTGAGCTTCCGCGGAGGCGGCGGCCTCGCCATGCACGGAACGGTCCTCTCACCCGCCGGGGCGAAGACCGCGCGGCCCGGTGTCGTCCTGGTGCACGGGGCGGGCACGGGAACGCCACGCGCCAAACTGATGGGCGAGGCCGTCGAGTTCGCGCGCAGGGGCCTGTCGGTGCTCATCTACGACAAGCGCTCCGAGGGCTACTCGCTCATGCGCCGGTCCTACTCGACGCTGGCCGACGACGCGCTCGGCGCCGTGGCGGCGCTCCGTTCCCAGCCGGGCGTCGACCCGGCGAAGGTCGGCATCTGGGGCTTCAGCGAGGGCGGATGGGTGGCTCCGATCGCGGCCGCCCGGTCGGCGGACATCGCGTTCGTCGTGCTCGTCGGCGCCAACAGCCAGTCGCCGCTGCGCCAGCAGACCTGGGCCGTGGCGGCCGGGCTGCGCAAGGCCGGGGTGTCGGGGGCGCTCGTCGACCGGGCGGAGCACAACCTCTACCGGGTGATCGCCGACGGCGGCATGTTCCCCGAGCCCTACTACGACCCGGAGCCGACCATCGCCGCCCTGCGCCGGCCGGTGCTCGCCATCTGGGGCGTCCACGACCTGCTCACCCCGCCGAAGGAGAGCCCGCCGGGGTTCGTCTCGGCGCTGGAGAAAGGCGGCAACCGGCACTACACGATCCGTTTCTTCGCCGACGCCGACCACGCCGCGCACCTGACCCCTGATCGGGGCGTCACCCGGCTGCCCGAGCTGGCCCCCGGCTACGCGGACCTGGTCGGGAGCTGGATCGGCGAGGTCACGGCCGGACGCCCCCCGGTGGCGCAGACGTCCGGGCCGGCTCCGGCGCAGGACTCGCCGACCCTTCCCACCGAGCCGCCGGCCTGGTGGGAGTCGGCGCTCATGCAGGCGGTGGCGCTGGTGCTGCTCGTCGCCGGGTTCGCCGCCTACCCGGTGGTCGCGCTGGTGCGCCGCTTGCGCCGTCGTTCGCTCGCGCCGGTGACGAGAGCCGCCCGGCTGCTCAGCGCCGGGGGGACGGCGGTGGTGCTCGGCGGGTTCTCCTACCTGTTCTACCTGGTGACGACCGGCGGCAAGCTCGCCTCTCCCGGGCCCCTGCTGGCCGGCCGCCCGCTCGTCTGGCTGGTCCTGCAGGCCCTCTCCGTGGCCTGCGTGGTCGCCGCCGTACTCACCGCCCGGGCCTGGCGCCGCGCGGGCGGCTCCGTGCCATGCGGGGAGAGGGTACGGCTCGGGCTGCTGCTCACCGGTGGGCTGGTGTTCGTGCCCTGGTCGCTCTACTGGGGTCTGCTGATCCCGTGACGGGGATGGGTGAGAAGGGAGGAGACCGGGTCGGCGGGCTCGCCGCGCCAGGCGGTGTGCGGGCCGGTCAGCGGTCGAACCAGCGCCCGGCGGCCGGGGTGAGCAGGATGACGACGACGACCGCGGGAAACAGCATGGCGCTGATCAGGTGGCCGGTGCTGATCCCGGGGTCGATGGCCTGAGCCGCCGCCTGGCCACCGGCGATGACGATCTCGAATGCGACGCTGGCCCAGCGGACCCGCCTCAGCCGCGAGTGCCAGCGGCCCGTCAGCAGGCCCAGCAGCACGGTGAACGCGACGCCGATCGCGAAGTACAGGATCGGGGCGAGCCCGAAGAGCCCGTGGGCGATGATGGCCATCCCGTACAAGGCGAAGTTCACCACGGCGAAGGCCACCTGCAGCGTCATGACGAACCTGGCGCTCCTGACGGCGAACGGCATGCGCGCCGCCTCGGTGACCTCGGTCATGTGATCATCCTGCCTGAAGGGCCACCGTGAGAAAAGTCACATACCGGTCATCGCCTTGAGCGTCGCCGTCATGTTGGCCCGGCTCCTCTCGTGAAACGGATTCATGGCAACGACGAACGGGCGGCGGCGGGACGGACAAGTGGACAGCAACCTCGCTGCACCGGATATTGGATCAAATATCGCCACTACCGGAGGACTTTCATGGATGTACGCCTGGACCACCTCGTCTGCTGGGTCTCGGACCAGCTCCGCGCGCTCGACTTCTACGAGCGGGTGGTCGGGTTGCCAGGCGTGCGGGCCACCGAGTTCCGCGCGGGAGAGGCGCCGTTCCCCAGCGTGCGGATCTCGGACACGACCATCCTCGACCTGATGCGCCAGGACGCCGCCGGCCAGGTCGACGAGGGCACCGGCGTCAAGGGCAGCGCCGGCCACCCGGTCAACCACTTCTGCCTGTCGGTCGGCCGGGCGGACTTCGAGGCCCTCAAGGCGCGGCTGGAGCGGCATGGCGTGCAGATCACGGGCACCGGCACCGACTCCTTCGGCGCCCAGGGGATCTCCCCTGAGGTGATCTACTTCCCCGACCCCGACGACAACGTCATCGAGATCCGCTACTACGCCTGA
Source organism: Nonomuraea sp. NPDC048916 (assembly GCF_040649575.1). Taxonomy (NCBI): domain Bacteria; kingdom Bacillati; phylum Actinomycetota; class Actinomycetes; order Streptosporangiales; family Streptosporangiaceae; genus Nonomuraea; species Nonomuraea sp. NPDC048916. The sequence goes on along the minus strand of NZ_JBEZFS010000001.1, from coordinate 264,278 downwards.
GCCCGGCTACCGGGCCCCGGTTGTGACTGAGTTCGGGATGCGAGGCCGGCACTACGACTGGGCGCGGCGCAGCCGGCCGCGCACGGTGCGCCGGACCAGCGGCCCCATGTCGTCGAGGGCGGCGACCAGCGTGGTCAGCTGCTCGAGCGCGTCGAACGCCCGGCCGGCGCCGTCGGCGTCGACCCCTTCGTAGAGCTCCAGGCCCACGAACGCCGCGGCGGTCGCCCTGGCCAGGCCCGCCACGTCGACGAACTCGGCCAGCGGGGTGCCGGCCAGCACGCGGCCGAGGGTCTGCTCCAGCTCGCCGATCCACAGGTTGAGCCCGTCGGTCGTCGCGGGCGCCAGCTTGGGGTCGGTCTGGCCGCCGGCGATCAGCTGGGCGAGGGCCGCCACGTTGCCCGCCTTCCGCTCCTCCGCGTGCAGGGCCCGGCCGAGCTCCAGCAGCTCCCGCAGCGAGGTGACCGCGGCGAACCGCTCGCGGTAGGCCGCGACGCGCTGCGTCGAGCCGTGCAGGCCGGCCTGGGCGAGCAACTGGTCGACGCTGCCGAAGTGGTAGAAGACCAGCGCCTGGTTGACGCCCGCGGTGGCGGCGATCGACCGCGCCGAGACGCCCGCGATGCCCTGGGTCCTGAGCGTCTCCAGCGCGGCGTCGAGCAGCTTCGATCGTGTGTCGGCCACCATGTGTCTCCCGGTGTCAGCAGCGGGCGTCCTCGAGCACCGGCTTCACGTTAGCCGGAATCCCGTGCTCGGCGACGTCCACGGAGCCGGCGGTGAAGCTGCCGCGGCCGCGGCCTGGTGGGACGGATGAGCCGGTTATCGCTACTGACTGAAATCGCACAGCCCGGTCTGGTAGGCGATCACGACCAGCTGTGCGCGGTCGCGCGCACCCAGTTTCCCCATCGTGCGACTGACATGCGTGCGCGCGGTGGCCGGACTGAGAAACAACGCGGCACCGATCTCGTCGTTGCTCATGCCCTGTCCCACCAGTGCGAGCACTTCGCGCTCACGGTCGGTCAGCACCGCGAGCCGGTCCTCGCCGGATTTGGCAGCCCTGCGCTGCGCGGTGAACTGGCTGATGAGGCGGCGGGTGATCCGGGGGGCGAGCAGCGCGTCACCGGCGGCGATCACCCGGATGGCGTGCAGGAGTTCGGCGGGGCCCGCGTCCTTGAGCAGGAACCCGCTCGCGCCCGCTTGTAAGGCCTCGAAGACGTTCTCGTCGGTGTCGTAGGTGGTGAGGATCAGGACCTTGACCTGCTCCATCCCGTCGGTCTCGGCGATCTGGCCGGTGGCGCGTATCCCATCCAGCCGTGGCATGCGGATGTCCATGAGGACCACGTCGGGGCGGGTGGCGCGGACCAGTTCGACAGCTTCTGCGCCATTGGTGGCTTCACCGACCACCGTAATGTCGTCTTCCAGGTCGAGCAGAACTTTGAAGCCGGAACGGACCAGCCGTTCGTCGTCGGCGAGGAGCACCTTGATCGGCGACGTGGAGTTCACAAGCGCGATCCGACCGGGGCGAGCGGCAGCCGGGCGGTGACCTCGAACCCGCCATCGGGATGCGGCTTCGCGTCGAGTTCGCCGCCGAGCAGCTGGCAGCGTTCGCGCATTCCGACGATCCCGCGGCCGGTCGTTGGCGAGCCGGCGGTGCGAGCCGGGACGTGCGAGGGGTCGCGGTGGCCCTCGTCGATCACCCGTATCCGCAACGCGTCGATGCCGGGTTCGAGTAGCACCGTCACCCGGGTCGGGCCGACGTGACGGATCACGTTGGTGATCGATTCCTGCACGATGCGGTACGCGGCGCTGCCCACCGCGCTTGGTAGCGGCGTTACCGGCGAGGTCTGCTCGAGAGCGATGTCGAGCCCGGCGTCGCGGGCCTTGCCGGTGAGTTCATGAATCTGGTCGAGACCGGGGTAGGGTTCGCGCCCGTCGCCTTCGCGCAGGACACCCAGGATGGCACGCATCTCGCGTAGTGCCCGCGAACTGGTCTGCTCGATGGTGTGTAGTGCTTCGCGGGCCTGTTCCGGTCGCTTGTCGAGCACGTGCGCGGTGACACCGGACTGCACGTTGATGATGGCGATAGCGTGGGCGACGGTGTCGTGGACTTCGCGGGCGATCCGCAGCCGTTCGGCGTCGACCCGCGCTCTGGCCTCCTCGTCGCGGAAACGTTCCGCCAGTTCTGCCCGCTCTAGCGCATCGGCCGCGATGACCCGGCGGGATCGGACGGACTCGCCGAGCGTCATGCTGATCACCGTCGCGCCGATCCGGAGGAACACCCAGCCGAGGGCCACGCTCGGCTCAGTATCTGCCCCGGCGATCAGCCAGCCGACGGAAAGCACCGTGGTGCCCAAACCGGCGATCAGCAGCGATCGGCGCCCATCGCCATAGGCGGCGAGGGTGTACATGGCGACGAAGAGACCGAGGCAGGAAAGCCGTTGGGGAAGGCCGAGACCGAAATAGATCAGGCTGGCCAGCGCCGTGATCGTGAACACCAGAACAGGCCACCGGCGGCGGGCGACGACGGCCACGCCACTCACGATCAGCAGGGCATAGCCCCAATGTCCGAAGTCCGAGACCGGCCTGGCGGCCGGCTCGGGGAGAACAGCCGCATAGTCCGCGACGCTCTGAATCTGAATCACGGTGACGAACAGCGCCAGCAGAACATCCGAGAACCAGGCGGGCCGACGCGAGAACCAGTCGGACAGCCGTCGCGACACCGCTCGCAGATCCATGCCGTGATCGTACGAGATCCGCGAGGGCTCACGCTCCCGCTCGGACGCGCGATCGGCTACGACGACCGACGTAGCCGATCGCACTTGTCGTACGCGTATTCACGTAGACGGCGCCACCCGTCGCCGGACGCGGAGCATGCCCGGTCGGCGCGACGATCAATGGCATGAAAAAAGTCTTCACCGGCCTGGCGGCCCTGCTGCTGCTCGCCGTCATCACACAGTTCTATCTGGCCGCCAGCGGCGCGTTCGACGCCGCGCCCATCGAGGAAGCCTTCCAGCCACATCGCGTGCTCGGAAACGTGATACTCGTCCTCGCGGTCGTGGTGACGATCGCCGCCGCCGTCGCCCGGATGCCGGGACGGCTCATCGGGATGGCGGGCCTGGCCGCCGGGTTGGTGCTTGTTCAGTCGCTGATCAGGGAAGTCGCCAAGTCGTTCGGCGACGGCGGCCATTTCATCTTCGGCCTGCACGCGGTCAACGGGCTGGTCATCATGGGCCTGATCGGAATGATCGTGCGGCAATCGCGACAGATTTCGTGGACACCGGCCGAACCCGGCCGAATGGCGTCATGACGACGGCCACTTTGATCATCCTGGACCATGCCGTCGCGCTGCTGAGCATCATCGCGTGGTTCGCGGCAGGCGTCACCATGTCGCTGCGGCGTGCCAGGCCCGCCCTCGCCCTCCTGGCCGTGGCGCTGCTGGTGACGTTGACCAGGGCGGTGTCGGTGACGGTGCTGGCCGGTCGGGGCTGGTGGCTCGTCCAAGAGAAGGTGCTGCTCGGGCTGCCGATGCTCGCGCTGGCCGCGCTGGCCGCCACGGTGATCGCCGGACCCCGGCTGCTCGCGCAGGCCAGGGATGCCGGGCGGCGGGAAAACCTCGATGTCGCAGGCGTCGTCGCGCTGCTCACCGCCGCTTACGCCGCATTGGCGGGTTTCGTGCTGACCTTCCTCATCGGATACCCCCTGACCCTCGGCACCGCGCTGATCACGATCGCGCTGGTGTTCGCGGGCGCGCTGCTGACCGTGCGAGTGCTCGCGACACCGAACGCGAACACGGTCGAGGAAGCGGACACCGATCCGGACCGGCCGGAAGTTTCGCGTCGCCGCTTCCTCGGCGTTGCCGGTGGCGTGGTCGTGGTCGGTGCGGTCGGCACCGGCGCCGGCCTGTCGGCGCTGCCCACCGCGGCGGTGACCGACGGAGGTGGTCCCGGTCCGGCTTCGCGTGCGACCGTATCGGTGACCGACCTGCGGGGCGCCGGCACACCGGCACCGGGCGGCGTCCGGCGCGAACACGTATTGGTCGCCCGCAAAGCCACCGTGCGCTTGGAGTCCGGACGCGACATCGACGCGTGGACCTTCGACGGCACGGTGCCCGGCCCGCCGATCACGGCCACTCAGGGCGATCTCATCGAGGTCACATTGGCCAACCACGATCTCGACGACGGAGTGACCCTGCACTGGCACGGCTACGACGTGCCGTGCGCGCAGGACGGTGCAGCGGGCGTCACCCAGGACGTCGTGGCACCCGGCGGCGAGTTCGTCTATCGGTTCCGCGCCGACCAAGTGGGAACCTACTGGTATCACACCCATCACGCGTCTCACATCGGCGTACGCCGAGGGCTCTACGGTGCCCTCGTCGTGAAACCCCGGGAGGAACACAACACCGGACAACTGGATCTGACTCTGCCCGTGCACACCTTCGACGGCACCGCCACGATCGCGGGCGGAGCCGAACACATCGCACCGGCGGGCACCGCCGTACGGCTGCGGCTGATCAACACCGACTCCGAACCGCATTGGTACGCGCTGGCGGGCACCTCGTTCCGGGTGGCTGCCGTCGACGGCCGCGACCTGGAGCAGCCCGGCGAGATCAGCCGGAACGGGCTGCGTCTGCCCGCAGCCGGGCGCTACGACCTGGTGTTCGTCATGCCGAGCACATCCGTGGCACTGGTGCTCGACGACCACGCCGCCACCGTGTGGTTGCGGCCCGAGGCCGGCGCTCCCGACGGTGAGCTGTCCACGCAGGACACCACAGGATGGCCCGAACTCGACCTGCTGACGTACGGAACCCCGGCCCCTGTCGCGTTGCGCGCCGACGCCGCCGACCGGCACTTCACCCTGGTTCTCGACCGTGGGGTGGCCATGGTGGACGGATCACCGGCATACGCGCAGACCGTCAACGGCCGCGGACACCCGTCAATCCCCGATCAGCTCGTCGCCGAAGGCGACATCGTCCGGTTCACCGTGGTCAACCGGAGCCTCGAGACCCACCCCTGGCATCTGCACGGTCATCCGGTGCTGGTCCTGTCCAGGGATGGGAAGCCGTCGTCGGGCAGCCCCCTTTGGGTCGACACCTTCGATGTCCGTCCTGGAGAGGTGTGGGAGGTCGCGTTCCGGGCCTCGAATCCGGGCATCTGGATGAATCACTGCCACAACCTGCCGCACGCCCATCAGGGGATGATGCTGCAACTGCGCTACGACGGTGTCACCACCCCATTCGGCGGCATGCACACGGTCGGCTCGAGCCACAACCACTGATGACCGCGCGGCCCCGGCGCGGCCGTCGACGACGCGCTATCGGCCTTCTACCGGCAAGCGATGTCCGGTGACGGAAAAGACGGGAGAGCGATGAACGCCACTGACCTTGCCAAGGCAAGGGAGCAGCCCGCACCACCACCGGATTCCGCGGCGGGACAGAGCCTGGCAGGGCTGCTGCGGCCGCATCTCGGGGGGTTCGCGGCCGTTGTGATCCTGCAGGTGATCGGCGCCATCGCGGGTCTGGTGCCGCTGCTGGCGGTCGTCGAATTGGGTCGTACTCTGCTGTCGCCCGGGCCGATCGATCACGGCCATGTCTGGTTCGTCGTGTTCGCGGGTGCGGTCGGCTTGTTCGTCCGACTGCTGTTCACGGCCGCATCGTCCGGACTCGGACATATCGTCGACGGCCAGGTGCAACTGACGTTCCGCCGGCAACTGGCCGCGCGGTTGGGGCGCGTACCGATCGGCTGGTTGTCCCGGCGCAGGACCGGCGAGCTGGCAAAGGTGGTGGGAGAGGACGTGAGTGCCGTGCACCCGTTCATCGCCCACGCCCCCGGCGAGCTCATCTCCGCATTCGTGGTGCCGCTGGTGTCGCTGATCTACTTGTTCACCATCGACTGGCGGCTCACGCTGATCACGCTGATACCGGTGGTGCTGGCAGTGTCGCTGGTCCCACTGCTGATGCTCCCCGCCCGGCTGCGCGAGCAGGAGGAGTTCGACGCGGCCATGGGACGGATCGCGAGCTCCGCCGTCGAGTTCGTGCAAGGTATCTCGGTGGTCAAGGCGTTCGGCGGATCCGAGCGCGCCCACCGTAAGTTCCTCACGGCCGCAGACGATTTCGTCAGCATCTTTTTGCGGTGGGTGCGCGGTATGTCCGTGGTCGCCGCTGGGATGCAGCTGGCGCTGTCGCCGCCGTTCGTGCTGCTGGTCGTGCTGATCGGCGGTGCGGCTCTGATCACGGCCGGTGGCCTGGCCCCGGCCGACCTGCTGCCCTTCCTGCTGCTCGGACTGGGACTGACCGCTCCGGTGGCGGCCCTCGGCCACGGCTTCGACGAGATGCAGGCCGCCCGGCGCGCGGTCGGCCGGATCCGGGACGTGCTCGCGGTGCGGTCGCTGCCGGAGCCTGCGCACCCGGTCGCACCACAGGGTCACCGGGTGGAGCTGCGTGGGGTTCGATTCGGTTACGAAGCCGATCACGAGGTGCTGCGCGGGATCGACCTGGTGCTCGAGCCGGGGACGGTCACCGCGATCGTGGGGCCGTCGGGAAGCGGAAAGTCCACGCTGGTTCAGCTGTTGCCGCGGTTCTTCGACCCGGCCCACGGTTCGGTCGTCCTGGGCGGTGTCGATCTGCGCGAGATCGGCAGCCGGGAGCTCTACCGGATGGTCTCCTTCGTCTTCCAGGATGTTCGCCTGCTCCGCGCGTCGGTCGCGGACAATATCGCGCTGGCGGTACCGCATGCCGACCACGATGACGTGGTTCGCGCCGCCCGGCTGGCGAATATTCATGATCGAATTCTCGAGCTGCCGCGCGGATACCAAACGGTGATCGGTGAAGACGCCGGACTGTCGGGCGGCGAGGCACAGCGGATCTCGCTCGCACGCGCGCTGCTCGCCGCCACGCCCGTTCTGGTGCTCGACGAGGCGACCTCCTTCGCCGACCCGCAGACCGAACAGGCGGTGCGCCAGGCCTTGGCGACGCTGGGTGGCGATCGGACGATTCTGGTCATCGCCCATCGCCTGGAGACGGTCGCCGACGCCGACACCGTCGTGATGCTGGACAACGGGTCGATCGTCGAGCGCGGCAGGCCCGCCGAGCTGCTGGCACAGAACGGAAGGTTCGCCGAGTTCTGGCAATCCCACCGATCGGCGATCGCCGACGAGACCGCAACCCACGGTGGCGTACCGCAAGGAGACGAGCCCCGATGATTCGAATGCTGCTGCGCGTGCTGGGAGACGAGTACGCCCAGGCAATGCGTCGCACCGTGGTGCTCATGACGATAACCGCGATAGCCGAGGGTTTGTCCTACGCACTGCTGGTTCCCGTGCTGCGGGCACTGTTAGGGAGCACGCCCGCGGATGCCGGGCCGTGGCTGATCGCGTTCGGGGGCGTGGTCGCGCTCTACGCCGTGCTGCGCTACATCAGCGATCTGTCCGGGATGCGCGTCGGGACCACGATGTTGCGTGGCATGTATCACCGGCTCGGCGAGCATCTGGCCCGATTGCCCATCGGCTGGTACAGCGCCGGCCGGGTCGGCGAGGTGTCCGTCATGGCCAGCCGCGGCCTTCTGGCGGCGATGGGTGTGGCGGCGCATCTGCTGGCACCGTTCATCTCCGCCCTTGTGACTCCCCTGACGATCGTGGTCGTGATGCTCGCCTTCAACAGGCAGATGGGGTTGGCCGCGTTGATCGCCGCACCCGTCGTGGCGGCGATCCAGATCTGGACGGCACGCTCGATGGCCGCCACCGATGCGGAGCGCCACGAACGCGACCACGAGGCCACCGGGCGAGTCATCGAATATCTCCAGGCCCAGCCGGTGCTGCGAGCCGGCGGCCGGACCGCCGAACGCTTCACGTTGCTCGACGACTCGCTGCGGGAAGTCCAGCGCACATCCCGCCGTACCGTGCTGGCGACGCTGCCCGGCGCAGTGGGGTTGACGCTCACGGTGCAGGCGATGTTCACCGCGCTGCTGGTCCTGGGCGCCTACCTCGCGCTCGGCGGCAATATCGGTGCGGCAGAGATTTTGGCGATCCTGGTGCTCGCCGCCCGCTGCGCCGATCCCCTGCTGTCGCTGTCGGATATCGGCGGCAAACTCCGCGGCGCGCGTTCCGAGCTGGCGAGACTCGACACGGTGTTGCGCACCGAGCCGCTGCCGGAAGCTCGCGAACCGATCCTGCCGGTAGGCCATGACCTGAAGTTCGAGTCCGCCGCCTTCCGGCATGGCGATCGCACGGTGATCGACAACGTGTCGTTGTCCGTGCCAGAGGGACAGCGGCTTGCCGTTGTCGGGCCGTCGGGTGCGGGCAAGAGCACCCTGCTTCAGCTGCTCGCGCGGTTCTACGACGTGGACGCGGGCGCGGTGCGCGTGGGAGGCGTGGACGTGCGCGCGATCGACACGGAGGTGTTGATGGCGCAGATCGCCATCGTCTTCCAGGATGTCTACCTCTTCGACGGCACGATCGAGGACAACGTGCGTCTCGGCCGTCCCGACGCCGACGAAGCCGAGGTGCGGGCGGCAGCGGCCGCGGCGCGGCTGGACGAGGTGATCGAGCGGCTGCCCGGTGGATGGGCGACGAATGTCGGCGAGGGCGGCGCACTGCTGTCAGGTGGTGAGCGCCAGCGGGTCTCGATCGCGCGAGCGCTGCTGAAGAACGCGCCCATCGTGCTGCTGGACGAGGTGACCTCCGCACTGGACCCAGTGAACGAGGCGGCCGTCCACGAAGGTATCGACCGCCTGATGGCGGGCCGGACGGTGGTGATGGTGGCGCACCGGATGCGGACCGTCCGACGCGCCGATCGCGTCGTCTTTCTGGACGACGGTCGGATCGTGGAGGAAGGCAGCCACGACGAGCTGCTGCGCCGCAGAGGCCGCTACACCGATTTCTGGAACATCTCCCGGCTGGATTGTCGGTGTTCTTTGCTAGACAGGGGCCCATGGGTGTGAGCGTCGAAGAGTTCCTCAAGCTGCTGGACGAGTTGCCCGAGGTCCGCACGAGCCGTGGTGGCGACTGGGTGAGCCTCAAGGTGCGGGGCAAGGGGTTCGGCTACCTGTGGGAGGAGACCGAGACCGTCGGGCTCAAGGCGACGATCGAGGAGCAGCTCGCGCTGGTGGCCGAGCGGCCCGACGTGTTCGAGATCCAGTTCACCGCCGGCCGGTTCGGGTGGGTGGTGGTGCGGCTCGACCGGATCGACTACGAGGAGCTGTTCGAGCTGGTCGCCGAGGCGTGGTGCCTGACCGCGCCCAAGGAGCTGGTGACCGCCTTCGAGGCAAAACATGACATAGGGGGATAATCTTGCACTAATGCTGCCTATGACTATCGAGCTGCGCGAATGGCGAGACGACGACGCGCCCGTCGTGCTGGCCGCCTTCCAGGTGGCCGACATGCGCACCCAGGCGCCCTGGCCGATCGTCACCCTGAAAGACGCGACGGGCTGGATCGCCTCCTGGTCGGGCGTGGGTCACGCGTTCGCCGTGACGCTCGACGGTCAGGTCGTGGGCAACGTCGCCGTGACGGGCATCGACGTGCACGACAACGGGTGGGTGTCCTACTGGACGGTGCCCGCCGCCAGGGGCCGGGGGGTCGCCACCGCCGCGACCGGCGAGCTCGCGCGATGGGCGTTCCGCGAGCGGGGCCTGTTCCGGCTGGAGCTCGGTCACCGCACCGACAACACGGCCTCGTGCAGGGTGGCGACGAAGGCGGGGTTCCGTCCCGAGGGCGTCGAGCGCGCCAAGCTCAGCCACGACGGCTTCCGCTACAACGTCGAACGCCACGCCCGCCTGGCCACCGACTGACCGACCAGCCCCCTTCGCCGGCTAGGCCGGCTACCGGTCGAGCCGCGTGAGTGGGGGTGAACTGGTCAGCGGGTGGCGGGCTGATCTACGCTCGGGGGGTGGACAGCGAGAGCCTGGCCGCGGCCGGCCTGCTGGCGGCGCTGAGCCGGGCGGCCGGCCTCCTCGCCGAGTTAGATCATCCGTTCGTGAGAAGCGAGCCGTTCTCCTACTTCGTCCCGCCGGCCGGCGCCCGCACCGGCACCGCGTTCACGCTCCCCGACGGCCGCGAGCTCTGCTTCACCGTCTCGATCGCCGTCTTCGAGGGAGCCTTCCAGGTGGACGGCTCGATCGTGGTCGAGGGTGAGGTGCTCCTCGAACTCCCGCGCAAGACCACCCCCGACATCCGCGACGGACTGGCCGTCCTCGACGACTACGCCGCCGAGCTGGCCGCCCCCGCGGGCCGGTTCATCGATGAACAACTCGACAATATTGTCTGATTGTCAGACAATGCCGGAATGAAGAACGGACCTCTCGCCGTGGTGGGCGCCTCGGTGCTGTGGGGCACGGCCGGCACGGCGGGGTTGCTAGTCTCCGCCGACTCGGTCGCGCTGGCCGCGGCCCGGCTGGTCATCGGCGGCTCCGTGCTCGCGCTGTTCGCCGGTCGTGGCATCCGGCGGGTGGTGACCCCCGGCCTGCTGCTCGCCGCCGCCGCGGTCGCCGCCTACCAGCTCTGCTTCTTCGCCGCGGTCGGCCGCACCGGCGTCGCCATCGGCACGGTCGTCGCGATCGGGAGCGGTCCCGTCTTCACCGGCCTGCTCGCCTGGTTGCTCCACGGCGAGCGGCCGAGCGGTCGCTGGGCGCTGGCCACCTCGGCGGCGATCTCCGGCTGCGCGGCCCTGATCATCGGCGGCGGCGCGGAGGCAGGTGGGCAGCTGATCTCCGGCGTGCTGCTGGCGCTGCTCGGCGGCCTGCTCTACGCCTTCTACGCGGTCAGCGCGGCCCACGCGATCGGGGGCGGCGCGCCCTCCAACGCCGTGATGGGCGTGCTGTTCGGCGGCGCCGCCGCCATCATGCTGCCCGTCCTGCTCGTGCGGGGAGTCGACTGGATGGGCGAGCCGCGCGGCCTGCTCGCCGTCCTCTACCTGGGCCTCGGCACCACCGCCCTGTCCTACTTCCTGTACGGCAGGGGCCTGCGCGGCACGCCGGTGGCCACGGCCGCCACCCTCGCCCTGGCCGAACCCGCGGTCGCCGCGCTGCTCGGCCTGGTCGTCCTGGGCGAGCGGCTGGGGCTGGTCTCGGTCGCCGGGCTGGTGCTCCTGGCGATCAGCCTGATGGCGGTGGCCGTACCGGGAAGGGCGGCCGGACCCAGGAAGGTGCCCGTACTGGGAGAGGTGTCCGTGCCGGGACGGGCGGTCGTACCGGAAGAAGGTTAGAGTCACGCTCGTGACGTTGCCCCTTCGTCCCGTTTCCGCCGTCGGCGCGCTCGCCGACGCGCTGCGCCGCAGGGTCCTGTCCGGCGAGATCGAGCCGGGCACGTCGCTGCCCGAGCAGGAGATCGCGGCCGCCTACGGTGTGGCCAGGCCGACGGTCCGCGAGGCGCTGGCCGCGCTCGTCCACGAGGGTTTGCTGCGACGGGAGCGCAACCGCAGCGCGTACGTTCCCGAGGTGACGCTCTCGGATCTGGCGGATCTGATGTACGTGCGCAGGCCGCTGGAGGACCTGATGGCCGAGGCGGTGGCCGGCCGGCGGGTCCCCGAAGCGGAGGCGGCGCTGGCCCGGATGGACGCGCTGCCCGCCGCGGCGCCGTGGGCCGATTCGGTGGCCGAGCACATGGCGCTGCACCAGGCGCTGGTCGAGGCCGTGGGGAGCCCGCGGCTGGAGCGGCTCTACGGCGCGCTGCACGCCGAGACCCGGCTCGGCCTGGTCCGGCTGCGTGACGTCTACGAGGACAGGGACGTGCTCGTGCGTGAGCATCGCGAGCTGCTCGACGCGATCGCCGAGGGTTCGGTGGAGGCGGCGCGGGCGGCGGTCGCGGCGCACCTCGGTCACGGGTGGGGTGGCGAGCGGCGCGCATAAGCGCGAACCCTTGCGGTACAACCCCAGAACTCGCAAGAATCGCGGCCATGCACGGCAACCCGATGCCGGACTCCTACGTGTATGTCACGGAAGAGGGCGTCACCCGTCACTACGCGGACGGGAGCGTTGAGGCACTCGCGTGGGAGGACGTGGTCGAGGTCCGTGTGGTGACCGAGTCCGGAGCGGACGTCCTCTACATCCTGCTCGATCGTGACGGCGAGGGCTGCGTGGTGCCACGGTCGGCCACCGACGCGACATTCCTCGCCCGCCTGCGTTACCTGCCCGACTTCGACCTCGAACGGCTCATCGTCGCGGCCGAGTCGGGGCACGACGGGGTGGTAGTCGTCTGGCGCAGCCCGGATCCGCCGACGGCGTTGCCTGACCTCGAATACGACTAACGGTTCATACTGCGGCAACCTTGTAGAAATGGTGCCGTAAGCTCCATTTCTCTGCCGGTGGGGCGCACTTTTAGATCGTTCCGTCAAGCCTTCAGCTGCCCAGTCATGCGGCCGATTGTGGACATATGACGTTATTCCCCGCTATGCAGTCGATCTTTACTCTTTAGTGGGGGCCGCCGCCCTTGATTACGCATGGGGGACTTTGTCAACCCGTGGGGTTCAAGGAACGTCATGTTACTGCGGTGCACAACGTTGCATGGGTGGTGCTATGAGGGTGGGGACTGGGGAGTCCAATGTCGTGCTCCTCGAAGCCGTGCCACGCCAGGCGTCGAGCATCTGGACGCGGGCGTATCTCCGGCTTCTGCTGGGCGGCGACACGACGTGCGCGCTGGTCGCGTGCGTCTGTGTGCTGGGCATCCGCCTCGTGCTCGGCGCGTACATTCCGGTGGTCGAATTCCTGCTCGGATTCGGCCTGGTCATCGCCTGGCCCGTCGCTCTGGCGATGGGCGGCGCGTATCGGCAACGCGCCCACGGCGAGGGAACGGAGGAGTTCAGAGCCGTATTCAACGGTGGCGCCGGACTGATGGCCACCGTCGCCATCGGCGCCTATGCCACGCAGACGCCGATCGCGCGGAGTTTCGTCATGGCGATGCTGCCGCTGGCGCTGCTGTCCACGCTTTACTTCCGCTACCAGATGCGTAAACGCCTGCACAGGCGCAGGGCCGTCGGTGAATATATGCGCCGGGTCGTGGCCGTGGGGCATCGGGAGTCGGTGCTCGACCTGGTGATGCAGTTCCGGGGCCAGCCCTACCACGGCATGCGCGTCGTGGGGGCCTGCCTGCCGCCGGACCGCATGGACCTCGACCTCGACGGCCTCCCCGTCCTGGGCTCGTTCGACGAGGTCTCGGAGGCGGCCGCGCGGGTGCGGGCGGACGCTGTGGCGGTGCTGGCCTGTCCCGAGCTGGACGGGGCCGCGCTGCGCCGGCTGGCCTGGAGTCTCGAGACCGAGCGCACCGACCTGTTCGTGGCGCCCGCGCTGATGGACGTGGCCGGCCCGCGCATCAGCATCAGGCCGGTGGCCGGGATGCCGCTGCTGCACGTGGAGCATCCCGAGTTCGACGGCACGAAGCAGCTCGTCAAGAGCGTGTTCGACCGCTGCGTGGCGGGAGCCGCGCTGCTCCTGATGGCGGTGCCGTTGCTGGTCGTCGTGCTGCTGATCCGCCTCACCAGCAAGGGGCCGGCGCTGTTCCACCAGACCAGAGTGGGCAGGCGGGGCAAAGAATTCCGAGTCGTGAAATTTCGGACAATGGTGGCGGATGCGGAGCGGCTCAAGGGCAAGCTCCTCGATGCCAACGAGTTCGACGGAGTGCTCTTCAAGATACGGAACGATCCAAGGATCACCCGTCTGGGCGCCTACCTGCGCCGTTACTCCGTGGACGAGCTGCCCCAGCTGCTCAACGTGATCCGAGGGGAGATGTCGCTGGTCGGCCCCCGGCCACCGTTGCCCGAGGAGGTCGCCGCGTACGGCACGGACGTGCGCCGCCGCCTGGTGGTCAAACCAGGTATGACCGGCCTCTGGCAGGTGAACGGGCGCTCCGACCTGACCTGGGAGGAATCGGTACGCCTCGACCTGCGCTACGTGGAGAACTGGTCGCTCATCCTGGACCTTCAGATCCTCTGGAAGACCTGGTCCGTCGTCACGCGGGGAGAAGGGGCCTACTGACCGTGAAAGCACTCGTGCTCGCCGGGGGATCGGGCACACGGCTCCGGCCGATCACTCACACCTCGGCCAAGCAACTCGTCCCCGTCGCCAACAAGCCGGTCCTGTTCTACGGCCTGGAGGCGATCGCGGACGCCGGGATCCACGAGCTCGGCCTGGTCGTCGGTGACACGCAGGCCGAGATCGAGTCGGCCGTCGGCGACGGCTCGGCCTTCGGATTGCAGGTGACCTACCTGCGCCAGGAGGCGCCGCTCGGGCTCGCGCACGGTGTCCTGATCGCCCGTGACTACCTCGGAGACGACGACTTCGTCATGTACCTCGGCGACAACTTCATCGTCGGCGGCATCGACGGCATCGTGCGCAAGTTCGCCCGAGAGCGGCCCGCCGCGCAGATCATGCTCACCCGGGTCGGCGACCCGCGCCAGTTCGGCGTCGCCGAGCTCGACCCGCGAGGCCGCGTCGTCAGCCTGGAGGAGAAACCCGTCCGGCCCAAGAGCGACCTCGCGCTCGTCGGCGTCTACCTGTTCAGCCCGGCCGTGCACGAGGCGGTGAGCGAGCTCAAGCCGTCGTGGCGCGGCGAGCTGGAGATCACCGACGCCATCCAGTGGCTGATCGAGGCAGGGCTGCCGGTGGAGTCGTCGGTGATCTCCGGCTACTGGAAGGACACCGGCAACGTCACCGACATGCTGGAGGTCAACCGCCTCGTCCTGGAGGCGCTCGAACCCCGCGTCAGCGGCTCCGTCGACGCGGCCAGCGAGCTGGTCGGCCGGGTCGTCGTCGAACCGGGCGCCGTGGTCGAGCGCTCCCGCGTCGTGGGCCCGGCGATCATCGGGGCGGGGGCCAGGATCCAGGACGGCTACGTCGGCCCGTTCACCTCGATCGGGTCCGGCTGCGTCGTCGTCAACGCCGAGATCGAGTACTCGATCGTGCTGCCCAGGGCCTCCATCCGGGGAGTGGGCCGGATCGAGAGGTCGCTCATCGGCCACGACGTCGAGGTGACCCCGGCCGCCGGGGCGCCCAGAGCCCACCGCCTCGTCTTGGGAGATCACAGCAAGGTGCAGATCCGATCATGAAGAAGATCCTGGTGACAGGGGGTGCGGGGTTCATCGGCTCGCACTTCGTCCGTTCGCTGGCCGGCGCGGACGTGACCGTGCTGGACAAGCTCACCTACGCGGGCAACCGGGCCAACCTCGACGGTGTGCCGCACACATTCGCGCACGGCGACATCTGCGACGCCGGCCTGCTCGCGGAGGTGGTGCCCGGTCACGACCTGGTGGTCAACTTCGCCGCCGAGTCGCACGTCGACCGCTCGATCGACGGGGCCGCCGAGTTCGTCCGGACCAACGTGCTCGGCACCCAGACGCTGCTGCAGGCGTGCCTGGACGCGGGTGTCCCGAAGGTCGTCCAGGTCTCGACCGACGAGGTCTACGGCTCGATCGACACCGGCTCCTGGGACGAGTCGGCCCCGCCGGCGCCCCGGTCGCCCTACGCGGCGTCGAAGGCGGGCGGCGACCTCATCGCCCGCTCGTACGCGATCACGTACGGGCTGGACGTGTCGATCACCAGGTGCGGCAACAACTACGGCCCCCGGCAGTATCCGGAGAAGATCATCCCGTTGTTCGTCACGAACCTGCTGCGCGGCCGGAAGGTGCCGCTCTACGGCGACGGCGGCAACGTCCGCGACTGGATCCACGTCGAGGACCACTGCGCCGGCATCCGGCTGGTGGCCGAGGCGGGCGAGCCGGGCGAGGTCTACCACATCGCGGGCAACGCCGAGCTGACCAACCTGGAGCTGACCGGGCTGCTGCTGGAGGCGTGCGGCAGGGACTGGAGCCTGGTCGAGCGCGTCGAGGACCGCAAGGGCCACGACCGCCGCTACTCGCTCGACGACACCAGGCTGCGGGGGCTCGGCTACCGCCCGCGGATCTCGTTCGACCAGGGGCTGAAGGAGACCGTCGGCTGGTACGCCACTCACAGGGACTGGTGGGCGTCGTCATGAGATGGCTGATCACCGGTGGCGGCGGCATGCTGGCCACCGACGTGCTCGACCGGACCGCGCTGACCGGCGAGCCGGTGCTGGCGCTCGGCCGGGCCGAACTCGACCTGACCGACGGGCGGGGCGTGCGCGACTTCGTCTCCGCCTACCGGCCCAGGGTCGTGGTCAACTGCGCGGGCTGGACCGCGGTGGACGAGGCCGAGACGCGTGAGGCCGAGGCGCTGGCGGTCAACGGCTACGGGGTCGCCTCGCTCGCCGAGGCCTGTGCCCGCTCGGGCGCGCGCCTGCTGCACGTCTCCACCGACTACGTCTTCGACGGCACGAGCCGCGAGCCGTACCGGGAGGACGCGCTCACGGGGCCGGTGAACGCCTACGGCAGGACCAAGCTGGTCGGGGAGCGCGCGGTGCTGGCGTACGGCCACTACGTGGTGCGCACCGAGTGGTTGTACGGCACGTCGGGCGCCAACTTCGTGCGGACCATGATGAGGCTGGCCGGCGAGCGGGCGACGGTGGACGTGGTCGACGACCAGCGCGGCCAGCCCACGTGGACCGCCGACCTGGCCGACTTCCTGGTCCGGCTGGCCCAGTCAGACCTGCCGCCGGGCGTCTACCACGGCACCAGCTCGGGGGAGACCACCTGGTGCGGCCTGGCCCGGGAGGTCTACGCGCTGCTCGGGGCCGACCCGGAGAGGGTGCGCCCGGTGCCGAGCACCGCCCATCCCCGCCCGGCGCGGCGGCCCGCCAACAGCGTGCTCGCCCACACCCGGTGGGAGCCGATCCGCCACTGGCGCGAGGCGCTGCACGCGGCCTGGCCGCTGCTCACCGGCGGCACGCACAAGCACCCGGACACGTACACGAACGCGAGCACCTACATGAGCGCGGGCCTGAACACGAACGCGAGCGTGGGCGCGAACATGAACACGAACACGGGCGTGGGTGCGAACACGGGTGTGGGCGCGGGCGGGAACGCGGGGGTGCGGCGCGGCGGCGCGGGCACCGGGGCGGGACCCTAATGCGGCGTCGAGTAGAAGCTCCGGCACACCTGGTAGTCGGGCAGCAGCCCGGCGGCGACCGCCTCCGCCAGGGTGGGCGCCGTCGCGTCCTTCTCCGACAGCAGCGGCTCCACGTCCGCCGGCCAGCCGATCCCGAGGCCGGGGTCGAGCGGGTGGACGCCGTGCTCCCGCTCCGGGTCGTAAGGCCGCGAGCACAGATAGACCACCGTGGCCCGCTCGCTCACGGCCATGAACGCGTGGCCGAGGCCCTCGGCGATCAGGACCGCCCGGGGCTCGGACGCGTCCAGCGTCACCGCCTCCCAGCGGCCGAACCCGGGCGAGCCCACCCGCAGGTCGACCACCACGTCGACGACGCGGCCCGCCACGCACATCACGTACTTGGCCTGGCCGGGCGGCACGTCGGCGAAGTGCACGCCACGCACCACGCCCCGGCGGGACACCGAGCAGTTGATCTGGGCGAGGTCGAACGGGTGGGGCAGGCCGACCGTCCGGAAGGCCTCGTGGAAGGCGCCGCGCGCGTCGGTGTGGACACGTGGCGCGTGCACCCACGCCCCTTCGACCGAGAGGGGATCCATGATCGCAGCATGCCACGGTCCGCACTCCATACGTAGACCACCGGAAGGGGATGTTTCACATGACGGCCGTCCTGTCCAACAGCCGGGTGAGCGACGAGACACGGCGGGAGCTGCTGTTCCAGGGTGACCTGTTCGTCTACTCGCCCTCGCCCGCGTCCGCCGAGCTGGTCGGCTTCGCCAGAGAGCTGATCGCCGACGCGTTCGGCGGCCTGGACCCGGAGACGGCGCAGCACGAGATGCCCGTGGAGGACTTCGCGAAGCTGCTGGTGGACCTGAAGCCGCGCTTCATCCACCACCCGAGGTGCAAGGAGCTGCTGCCGGCCGTGGTCGAGGAGCACGGCTGCGACCTCGGCGACACCTACTTCGACGTGCCGCGGCTGCGTACCTCGACCTCCGACGACTACCTCGTCTCCGGCATCTCCTACGCCTTCCACCCGCACCGCGACTGCTGGTATTCGGCGCCGTTCAGCCAGGTCAACTGGTGGATCCCGGTCTTCGAGGTGGTGGCGGAGAACGTGATGGCCTTCCACCCGGCCTACTTCGACCGGCCGGTGCGCAACGGCAGCGGCGGCTACGACTACGCCGAGTGGAACCGTACGAGCAGGCGGAGCGCCGCGCGGCACGTGCGCAGCGACACCCGCGTCCAGCCGCGGCCGGAGGAGGAGATCGAGCTCGACCCGCAGATCCGGGTGGTCCCCGAGCCGGGCGGGGTGCTCATGTTCTCCGGTGCCCAGTTGCACTCGACGGTGCCCAACACCTCGGGCCGGACCCGGTTCAGCATCGACTTCCGCACCGTGCACCTGGCCGACGTCCGCGGGTGGAGGGGGGCGCCGAACGTCGACGCCCGGTGCACGGGCACCACGCTGCGCGACTTCGTGCGCTGTAACGATCTGGCCCCCATGCCCGAAGACCTCGCGCTGGACTACGAAGCCGAGGCCCTGGCTGGAGTGAGCTGAATGATCACCTGCCGACTGTGCGGTTCCGACCGGCTGGCCGGGGTGGTGGACCTCGGGGCGACGCCGCCGTGCGAGTCGTTCCTGACCGCCGGGCAGCTCGACGAGCCCGAGGTCACCTACCCGCTGCACCTGCGGGTGTGCGAGGAGTGCTGGCTGGCGCAGCTACCGCCGCTGATCACCCCGGAGGAGACGTTCACCGAGTACGCGTACTTCTCCTCCTACTCCAGCTCGTGGGTCGAGCACGCGCGGCGGTTCGTCGAGGGCCTCTACCTCCAGCCGGACGCGTTCGTGGTGGAGGTGGCCAGCAACGACGGCTACCTGCTGCAGCACGTGGTCGAGCGGGGGGTGCGCTGCCTGGGCATCGAGCCGTCCGCCAACGTCGGCAGGGCGGCGATCGGCAGGGGTGTGCCAACCCTGACCGAGTTCCTCTCGCCCGAGACCGGCCGGCGGGTGCGTGCGGAGTACGGGCCCGCGGACCTGGTCGTGGCGAACAACGTCTACGCGCACATCCCCGACGTCGTGGGATTCACCAAGGGGCTGCGGGCGCTGGTGGCCGACGACGGGCGGGTCTCGATCGAGGTGCAGCACCTGCTGACGCTCGTGGAGCTCAACCAGTGGGACACCATCTACCACGAGCACTTCCAGTACTACACGGTCGCCTCGGCGCGGCGGGCGCTGGCCAGTGGCGGCCTGACCCTGGTGGACGTCGAGCTGCTGCCGACGCACGGCGGCTCGATCCGGCTGTGGGCCGAGCCGCGGGAGTCGGCCACGGTGTCGCACCGGGTGGCGGACGTGCTCGGGCTGGAGAAGGCCGCCGGGCTGCACGAGCTCTCCGGCTACCAGGACTTCGCCGCCCGGGTGGCGAAGGTCCGGCGTGACCTGCTGAGGTTTCTCGTCACCGCCGCCGACGAGGGCCGGACGGTCGTCGGCTACGGCGCCCCGGGCAAGGGCAACACACTGCTCAACCACTGCGGCGTCCGGCCCGACCTGCTCGCCTACACGGTGGATCGCAACCCGTACAAGCACGGCAGGTTCACGCCCGGCTCGCGGATCCCGATCCTGGAGCCGGAGCGGATCGGGGCCGACCGGCCCGACTACGTGCTGGTGCTGCCGTGGAACCTGCGCGAGGAGCTGATCGAGCAGCTCTCCTACGTCCGTGAGTGGGGCGGGCGGCTGGTCTTCCCCGTCCCGAGGCTGGAGGTCGTCTCGTGAAGGTCGTGCTGTTCTGCGGTGGGCGCGGCACCAGGATGCGCAGCGACGCGCCCGGCGGCGACCTGCCCAAGCCCATGCAGCTCGTCGGGCCCCGGCCGCTGGTCTGGCACGTGATGCGCTACTACGCGCACTTCGGGCACCACGAGTTCATCCTGTGCCTCGGGTACGGCGCGCAGCACATCAAGGACTTCTTCCTGAGCTACCGCGAGACGGTGTCGAACGATTTCGTGCTCCGCGACGGCCGCGTCGAGCTGCTGTCCACCGACATCTCGGGCTGGTCGATCTCGCTGATCGACACCGGGGTGGACGCGCCGATCGGCGAGCGCCTGCGCAGGGTGCGCGGTCACCTGGACGGCGACGAGATGTTCCTGGCCAACTACGCCGACGTGCTGACCGACGCGCCGCTGCCGGACATGATCGACCGGTTCGCCGTCTCCGGGGCGGGCGCCTCGATGATGGTCGTCCCGCCGACCAACACCTTCCACGTGGTGGACGTGAGCGAGGGCAGCCTGGTCGGTGGCATCACCCCGGTCAGCGAGATGCCGCTCTGGGTCAACGGCGGCTTCTTCGTGCTGCGCCAGGACGTGTTCGAGCACATCCCGGAGAACGGCGACCTGGTCGCCGACGGCTGCGCCGAGCTGGCCAAACGCGGCAGGCTGCTGGCCTACCGGCACCGCGGCTACTGGCGGCCCAGCGACACCGTCAACCAGCGGCTGGAGCTGGATCGTTCCTGGGCCCGCGGCGAGCGGCCGTGGGCGTTGTGGGAAACGTGAACGGGCTCCGGCTCGCCGTCCGGAACGGCGTCGTCCTGCTCGGCGCCCACTGCGACGACATCGCGATCGGCGCGGGCGGCACCCTGCTGACGGTCTGCGCGGCCCGGCCCGGCACGCGGGTGGACGCGCTCGTGCTGTCGGGCGGCGGCACCGAGCGCGAGGACGAGGAGCGGGCCGCGCTGGCCGCGTTCTGCCCCGGCGCGGACCTCGCGGTGACCGTGCTCAAGCTGCCCGACGGGCGGCTGCCCGCGCACTGGGACGAGGCCAAGGACGCGCTGGAGGAGCTGCGTGCCAGGACGGACCCCGACCTGGTGCTCGCCCCGTGGGCGGGCGACGCCCACCAGGACCACCGCGGGCTGGCGAAGCTGGTGCCGACGGCCTTCCGCGACCACCTCACCCTCGGCTACGAGATCGTCAAGTGGGACGGCGACCTCGGCCGCCCGTCGGTCTACCAGCCGCTGGCGCCCGAGACGGCCGAGGCCAAGGCGAGCCTGCTCGAACGGCACTACCCTTCGCAGCGGCAGCGCTCCTGGTACGACCGGGAGGCCTTCCTCGGGCTGGCCCGCATCCGGGGCGTCGAGTGCCACGCCCGCTACGCCGAGGCCTTCCACACGACCAAACTGACCATCGACCTGGCTGGAGAATGACGTGCGGATACTGCTGACCGGGCACCAGGGCTACCTGGGCAGTGTGATGGCCCCCGTGCTGTCCGCCGCCGGACACGAGGTGATCGGGCTCGACTCCGGCCTGTTCGCCGACTGCGTCCTCGGGCCCGCCCCGGCCGACCCGCCCACCCACGCGGTGGACCTGCGGGACGTGCGGCCCGACCTGCTGACCGGGTTCGACGCCGTGGTGCACCTGGCCGCGCTCTCCAACGACCCGCTCGGGTCGCTCGCGCCCGAGCTGACCTACGACATCAACCACCACGCCTCGGTACGCCTGGCCCGGCTGGCCAGGGACGCCGGGGTGAGCCGGTTCCTCTACGCCTCCACCTGCTCGGTCTACGGCGCGTCCGGCGACGACGACCTGGTGGACGAGGACGCCCCGCTGCGCCCCGTCACGCCGTACGCGGAGTCGAAGGTGCGGGTGGAGGACGACCTGGTGAAGCTGGCCGACTGCGGCTTCTCGCCGGTGTTCATGCGCAACGCCACGGCGTTCGGCTTCTCGCCCAGGCTGCGTGCCGACATCGTGCTGAACAACCTGGTGGGCCACGCCTGGCTGACCGGCCAGGTGCGCGTCCTGTCCGATGGCACGCCGTGGCGGCCCTTGGTGCACGCCAAGGACATCGCCGACGCCTTCCTGCAGGCACTGCGGGCGCCCCGCGAGGCCGTGCACGCCAGGGCCTTCAACATCGGCACCGAGGACAACAACGTGACGGTGGCCGAGATCGCCGCCGAGGTCGTCGAGGCGGTGCCCGGGTCCACACTGATGATCACCGGTGAGACGGGGAACGATCCACGCTCCTACCGGGTCGACTTCTCGCGGGTGCGGCGGGCGCTGCCCGGTTACGAGGCCCGCTGGACGGTCAAGGCGGGCGCCGCCGAGCTGCTGGACGCCTACCGTCTCCACGGCCTGACCAGGCACGACTTCGAGCGCCGCTTCACCCGCCTGACCAGGCTGTCGGACCGCAGGGTCACGGGGGAGATCTCCGCCGAGCTGAGACCATGACCCCGGCGGAGATGCACGCGCTGGTCGAGCGGCTCTATCCGATCTGCAGGAGCATCACCGGCGACGGCGTGCGCCGGACCCTGGAGATCGTCGGCGAGCTGCTGCCGCTCACCGTCACGGAGGTGCCGACGGGCACCGAGGTGCTCGACTGGACCGTGCCGAAGGAATGGAACATCCGCGACGCCTACGTCAAGGACCCGTCGGGCCGGCGCGTGGTCGACTTCCGCGCGTCGAGCCTGCACGTGGTCGGCTACAGCGTGCCGGTGTCGGGGACGTTCACGCTGGAGGAGCTGCGCCCGCGCCTGCACACGCTGCCGGACCAGCCCTCCCTGGTGCCCTACCGCACCAGCTACTACGCCGAGACGTGGGGCTTCTGCCTCAGCCAGGACACGCTGGACGCCCTGGACGAGGGCCCGTACGAGGTGCTGGTCGACTCCACGCTCGCCGACGGATCGCTGACCATCGCCGAGCACGTGGTGCCCGGCGAGCTTCCCGAGGAGGTGGTCGTCTCCTGCCACGTGTGCCACCCGGCGCTGGCCAACGACAACCTGGCGGGCATCGCCGTGGCCGTCGCGCTGGCCTCGCGGCTCGTGGCGCCCCGTCACACGTACCGGTTCCTGTTCATGCCCGGCACGATCGGCGCGATCACCTGGCTCGCGCTGAACCGGGACCGCGTGCACAGGATCAGGCACGGGCTCACGCTGGCCTGCGCCGGCGACCCGGGCTCGCTCACCTACAAACGCAGCAGGCGCGGCGACGCGGAGATCGACCGCGCCGTCACGCACGTGCTCCGCGGGCGGCCGCACACGGTGCTGGACTTCTCGCCGTACGGCTACGACGAGCGCCAGTTCTGCTCGCCCGGCTTCAACCTCCCCTTCGGGAGTCTCACCAGGACCCCGTACGCGGGATATCCGGAATATCACACCTCGGCGGACAACCCCGGCTTCGTGACGCCCGAGGCGATGAGCGACACCCTGGAGGCGCTCTGGCAGATCACCAGGGTCCTCGAGGGCGACCGCGGCTACGTCAACCTCAGCCCGTACGGCGAGCCCCAGCTGGGCAGGCGCGGACTCTACGGATCTCTCGGCGGGCGAAGTGACACGAAACAGGGCCAGATGGCGATGTTATGGGTGTTGAACCTGTCCGACGGCGAACACAGCCTGCTCGACATCGCCGAACGATCTGGGCTGCCCTTCGAGGCGGTCGAGTCCGCCGCGAAGGCTCTGCGCACTGCCGGCCTGGTGAAGGAGAAGACGTGATGGACCTCAGGGTCGGAGACGTCGTGGAGGTAAGAGGCGAAGCCGAGATTCTCGCCACGCTCGACGAGCGCGGGGAGCTCGACGGGCTGCCCTTCATGCCGGAGATGCAGAAGTTCTGCGGTCGCCGGATGACCGTGCACAAGGTGGCGCACAAGCTCTGCGACACGCAGACGCGCACCGGGCTGCACAGGATGGAGCGGGCCGTCCACCTGAGCGGCGCCCGGTGCGACGGGTCGGCGCACGGCGGCTGCCAGACGGCCTGCTCGATGTACTGGAAGGAGGACTGGCTGCGGCCGGTCGAGCCGGGAAGCCAGCCAGCGCCGTCCGTGCCGTCCGGGTCGTCCGGGTCGTCCGGGTCGTCCCTCCCGCCCGTGCCGGAGGCCCGGCTGCTCCCGCTCCTGGAGGTCAACACGCGCAAGCCGCCCGGCGAGGCGGGCGAGGCGCGCTTCTCCTGCCAGGCGACCGAGTTGCTGCGCGCGGCGCCGGTCTGCCTGCCGGTCAGAAGCCTGGGACAGTACGTCACCGACGTGCGCACGGGCAACGCGGGACCGCTCCGCACCCTGCACGCCTTCCTCATCGGGATCTTCAACCGCCTGCAGGACGTCAGCACGCGGATGTTGCCCAGGCGGCTGTGGATCAAGGAGGGCCGGCGCTGGGGCTTCCTGCGGCCCGCCCTGCGCGGGGCGACCCCGACCGGCACGCTCGACCTGCGACCGGGCGAGCTCGTGCGGGTGAGATCGAAGGCGGAGATCCTCGCCACCCTCAACGAGCGGATGCTCAACCGCGGCCTCGGGTTCGAGGAGGAGATGGCCCGCTACTGCGGCCGGACCGCCCGCGTCCGGGACCGGATCGAGCGCTGCATCGACGAGCGCTCCGGCCGCCTGCTGCGGATGAAGTACCCGTGCATCACCCTTGAGGGCGTCGTCTGCGAAGGGGTGCACAGCCTCAACTGCCCGCGCGAGTTCGTGCCGTTCTGGCGCGAGATCTGGCTCGAACGGGTCGTCACCTAGAAGGGCTTGGATGGACAGGACACAACGCGTCGACGAGATCGGCGCACAGGCCGGCCGTGGGCTGCGCTGGAGCCTGCTCGGAAACCTCGTCACCAAGGCCGGATCGTTCGCCATGGGCCTCGTGCTGGCCCGCGTGCTCGCCCCCGACGACTTCGGGACGTACGCGGTGGCCCTGGCGGCGACCCAGATCGTCATGCACATCAAGGACGTGGGCATCCAGGCGGCGACCATCCAGTGGCGGGGCCGCCTGGAGGACATGGCGCCCACCGCGACGGTGCTGAGCTTCCTGTTCGCCACCGGCCTGTACGGGCTGTTCTGGGGGTTCGCGCCCACCTTCGCGCGGATGGCGGGCAACGAGGACGCGGCGCCCGTGGTCAGGCTGCTCACCTCGATCATCCTGATCGAGGCGTTCACCGCCGTCCGGAGCGCGGCGCTGCTGCGCAGGTTCGACCAGGACAAGCTGACGCTGGCCATCATGATCGGTTTCGTGGCCAACGCCGCGGTGGCCATCACGCTGGCGCTCAACGGCGCGGGGGCCTACAGCTTCGCCTGGGGGCAGGTCTGCGCCTCGCTGATCACCGGGGTGCTGATCTTCTTCTGGGGCTGGGTACCGGTGAGGATCGGGCTGGACCGGGAGGTGGCGGGCAAACTGCTGCGCTTCGGCATCCCGTCCGCCGCCGGGTTCGGGCTGGAGGCCGTGCTGATGAACTCCAGCTACATCGTGGTCGGCGACGTGCTCGGCGCCGAGCAGCTCGGCTACTACCTGCTGGCCTTCAACGTCTCCAGCTGGGTGCCGGGGATCATCGGCACCGCCCTGCGCTACGTCTCGCTGCCCAGCTTCTCCCGGCTGGCCGAGGAGCCCGCCGCGTTATCGGAGGGGGTGCGCAGGTCGGTCCCGGTGATGGTGGCCTTCGTGCTGCCGCCCGCGCTGGTGATGGCCGTGCTCGCGCATCCCCTCGTCACCTTCCTGTACGGCGACCGGTGGGACTCCTCGGCCGGCGTGCTGCGGTGGCTCGCCGTCCTGATGGTCGTCAGGATGCTCATCTCCTTCCTGGCCGTGGACATCCTGACCGGCCTGGGCGCCACCAAGACCACGGTCTGGCTCAACCTGGGCTGGGCCGTCGCGCTGCTGCCCGCCCTGGTGGCCGGGGCGCACCTCGGCGGCATCAGGGGCGCCGCCATCGCGCACGCGCTGGTGGCGCTGTTCGTCACGCTGCCCGTTGCGCTGTTCATCCTGCACGCGGTCGGCGTACGGCTCGCGCCGGTGCTGCCCGACCTCGTACGGCCGGCGGTCGGCGCGGTGGTGTCCGGGGCCGTGATGCTCGGGTTGGAGTGGCTGACCCGGTCCGGCCCTGCGCCGGTGCAGCTCGTCGTGGCGGGAGGCGCGGGACTGCTGGTGTTCGTCCTGATCATGGCGCCGGGCGCCGCGCTGAGAAGGCTCGCCCGAAGGAGGAGCGCCTGATGAGGTTCGCCGACACCCTGGTCTCCGTGGGACTGCCGGTCTACAACGGCGCCGGTCGCCTGGAGAAGGTGGTCGCCTCCGTGCTGGCCCAGGACCATCCGAACATCGAGCTGGTCATCTGCGACAACGCCTCGACCGACGCGACCGAGGAGATCTGCCGCGACCTGGCGGCCGGCGACAGCCGGATCGTCTACCACCGGCAGCCGGAGAACATCGGGCAGGTCCCCAACTTCACCGACGCCATCGACCGGGCCACGGGCGAGTTCTACCGCTGGGCGGGCGACGACAACTGGCTGGCGCCCGACTACGTCTCCCGCTGCCTGCGGCTCTTCGCCGAGGACGAGCGGCTGCTGCTGGTCACCACCCAGCAGGCCTACACCGGCCCGGACGGCACGACGAGCACCGCCTCATACACCGGCACCGGCTATCTCGCCGACGATCCGGTGGACCGGTTCGCGGAGTCGCTGAGGATGCTCAACGAGGATCCGCTGGCCATGGACCCGCTCTACAGCCTGATGCGCCGGGAGCGGGTGCGGGCCGTCAAGCGCGGCCGGATCATCCTGCGCGAGGACGAGATCTTCGCCGCCAGGATGGCGCTGGCCGGTCCGTGGGGGCATGTTCCGGAGATCCTGGCCGGCCGCGGCTGGGAGGCGCAGCGCCTGGTGGACATCGCGCGCAAGATCGGCGCGCCCGCCTGGCATGTCCGCTTCTCCACGCTGCTCCAGTGCTGGGAACTGTGCCGGGCGCTCGACGAGGCCGATCTGAGTCCGCGACAGCGCAGGAGGGGCCAGGCCATCGTGGCGGGGATGTACCTGCGCCGGCACCGGACGACCGCCGCCCGCCGTGGCCGCAAACTCCTCACTATGGGGGCAACTCTGGTCAATCGGTAGAGATGTAACGAAAGCTCCGAAACCTGCGAGTACGGAGTGATCGGGGGAAGAGGGGAAGGGAACTCCGTACATGCTCACCACCGTCTTTTCCAACAGCAAGGCGGACGACGAGACCCGCCGGGGGCTGATCTACCAGGGTCAGGTGTTCGTCTACTCGTCATCTCCCGCGTCCAGGGAGCTGGTCGCCTTCGCCGACGAGCTGATCGTCGAGGCCTTCGGCGACCGCGATCCGGAGACCGCACAGTTCGCAATGCCGGTCGAGGAGTTCGCGCGGCTCCTCGCCGATCTCAAGCCGAGGTTCATCCACCATCCGCGCTGCCGCGAGCTGCTGCCGGCCGTGCTGGCGGACTTCGGCTGCGACCCCGGCAAAACCTACTTCGACGTGCCGAGGATGCGCACGTCGACGTCGGACGACTACCTCACATCCGGCATCTCGTACGCCTACCACGCGCACCGCGACTGCTGGTACTCCGCGCCGTTCAACCAGATCAACTGGTGGATCCCGATCTACCCGGTGGTGGCGGAGAACGTGATGGCCTTCCACCCGCGCTACTTCGACAACCCGGTGCGCAACGGCAGCGCGCGCTACGACTACGCGGTGTGGAACAGCGTGGGCCGGCCCGACGCCGCCAGGCACGTCTACAGGGACACCCGCGAGCAGCCCAAGCCGGAGGAGCCGATCGAGCTGGAGCCTCAGCTCCGGCTGGTTCCCGAGCCCGGTGGCGTGCTCATGTTCTCCGGCGCCCAGTTGCACTCCACGGTCCCGAACACCTCGGGCCGTACCCGATACAGCATCGACTTCCGGACCGTCCACATCGACGACGTGACGGCCCGCCGGGGCGCTCCCAACGTCGACTCCCTCTGCGTCGGCACGACCCTGCGCGACTTCCGGCGGGCCGCCGACCTCGACCGCATGCCCGAGGACCTCGCCTCGGCCTACGAGGCCGAGGCGCTGTCCCGCCTGGCCTGACTCCCGGCCTAACTCCCGGCCCGAGGGCCGGCCTGACCGCCGGTCCGGTCGCCGGCCCGTGCGCCGGGCCCGCGTCGGCTCCGCAGCCGGTCCCGCGCCGCCGCCCGCAGCGCGGGACCACTGCGGTGCCGCTGGAACGGCAGCTCGAACACCGCCGCGAACCCCCTGGCGAACAGCACGGAGGCCGGCCCGGCGACCGCGAGCAGCACCAGGAACCGGGGCACCCCCGGCCCCAGCCGCGGGGCGACCAGGAAATGGTTGAGCGCGACCACGATCGGCGCGTGGACCAGGTAGAGGCTGTAGGAGAAGGAGCCCAGCGAGCGCACCGGCCGCGTGTCGAGCAGGGCGACCAGCGGCCTCGGCCGGCCGCCCGCGACGGCCGCCAGCAGCAGCCCGGCGGCCGGGGCCAGGGCCAGGTCCACCCAGAAGAAGCCGGCGACCGTCCACTCCGATCCCTTGACCGCGATCAGCGCGAGCACGGGGACGGCGGCGAGCAGGGCCGCCCAGTGCAGCGGAAGCCGGGAGGGGGTGCGGACCACCCGGGCCGCGACCACGCCCACCGCGAAGAGCACGGCGAACTGAGGAGTCAGCCGCATCAGCGTCTCGACCGGCGGGACGGCGGGGGCGAGCAGGCCCACCGCCAGCACGACGGCGGTGACCGCGCCCAGCATCGCGACCGCGCCGAGCCGCCGCACGGCCAGCAGCATGAGCGGGAAGACGAGATAGAGCTGCGCCTCGATCGCGATCGACCAGAGTGCCCCGTTGGGGCTGGGCGAGCCGAACACGTCCTGCAGCAGCAGCCCGTACACGACCACGGTCTTCCCGGTCGGCACGGGCTGGCCGGGCTGCGGCACCAGGGTCCACGCGACCACGAGGCTGAACAGCAGCGCCGCCCAGTAGGGCGGCAGGATGCGCCAGGCGCGGCGGCGGGCGAAGCGGCGCAGGCTGTCGAGTCGCCATCCGGAGCGGGCCGGCGAGACCGCCAGGGAGAAGCCCGAGAGGGCGATGAAGATGACGACGGCGAAGTGGCCGTAGAGCAGCCAGCCCGCCCATCCCGGGCCGGTGTCGGCCGGGAAGCCGGGGAAGGAGAGCAGCCAGCAGTGGTGCAGCACCACGAAGAGCGCGGCCAGGCCGCGGATCCCGTCGAGGCCGCTCAGCCGGGCGCCCACCGGGCCCACCGGGCCCGCCGGGCCCGCCGGAGGCTCCAGGTGACCGGCCGCCGGGGAGCCGGACGGGGGCCCTGCCGAGGAGGTCGCGGTGTCGTCTGACGGGGAGCTTGAGGGTCTGCCGGTAAATGAGTCCATCCGCCACCCCCGTGATGGCCGCATTTCGGCCACCGTGAGGTCTATCGCAGTAGGCCGGGCATGCGTAACAAAACTCTCAGCACGACGTGCCGGCAGGCGCTGTAACAAGGACATCAGGTATGCCGATGGACCTAATGGAACGGATTTCGGGGGTTTTGCAACGCCCCGGCGCTTGGTATATCGGGCGGGGGATATATGGAGTTCTGGAAAGCCATTCTTGGCCTGGCCCGTCAGAAGCTCATCGGGCTGCCGGTGTTCGCCCTCGCCGTGGGTCTGGCGGTCGCGGGATTCATCGTGATGCCGGAGCGCTACGTGACGAGCGTCTCCATGGTGCTGGTCAGCCCGTCGGGCGGCGGCTCGATCGACCGGAGCAAGCCCCTCGCGCAGACCAACCCGCTGCTGCAGTTCACCGACGACCTGCGGACCACCGCCAGCATCCTCATCCTGGCGATGAACACCTCCGACGTGTTCAAATCGGTCGGCGTGACCGAGGACGGGCCCACCGACCTGACGATCGACGACGGCCGCAGCAACCCGGAGCTCCTCGGCGTCGGCACCACCGGGCCGTTCATCTACGTCAAGGTCGAGAGCGACTCCCCGAAGACCGCGACCAGCGTGCTCACCGCGGCCCAGGAGCGCGTCAGGACTGAGCTGGAGGACCGGCAGAACGACCTGAAGGCGCACCCGATCACGTTCGTGCAGGTCGAGGACGTCGTGCTGCTCCCGCCCGAGGCCGACCTGTCGCCCAAGCTGCAGGGTATGGTCGGCGGGGCGCTGCTCGGCCTGCTGATCGGCTTCGGCGCGGCGTACGCCGTCGTCCGCAAGCGCCTGTTCGGGACCGCCGTGCCGGCTCTCACCGAGGCGGCCGCCGTCCCCGAGGAGGAGCGTCCGGATGGCACCCGGGGGCCCATCACGGCCCCCGCGAGGCCGGTCGATCCCGCGACGTCCGTGGACCCCGCGACGGTAGAGGACTCCGAAGACTCCGGGGACGAGGAGCCGGGTCAGGGCGGGCGGGAGTCGGGCAAGGTCGCTCGCAACGGGACGAAGCCGGTGCTCGTCGACCCGGACGAGACCGGCCCCATCACCGTCGTCCGGGTCGGCGACAAGAAGTGACCCTCAGCGGCGTCGGGAGAGCAGGTCCACCAGCGCCGGCGGCACCCACCGCCTGGCCGTCTGGCGGAAGCTGCTCTTCCACTCCTCGCCCGGCCGCTGCTTGAACTTGGTGTCGTGCTCGTCGAGCACCTCTTCCTCGGGGCGCCCGTTGGTGTAGTAGTAGAGCGCCATCGACCGCCGGGCCCGGTCGTCCGGGCAGGTCAGCGGCTCAGGGTGGCCGTGGTTGGCCTCGTCGGTCGTGGCGAAGAGCACGAACCTGTTGAAGACCGGCAGGATCTTGTGCTCGCACACGCTCATGTCCCTGTTCCAGAGCTGCAGGTGCCCGCCGTAGGACTCCTCCCAGTCCTTGTTGAGGTAGAGCAGCCCGTTGAGCCGGCGGTCGAGGTTGAGCCTGCGGTGCCGGTTGAAGTCGACGTGCACCTTCAGGAACCCGCCCGGCTTGATCTGGTGCAGCCCGCCGCCGTCGTAGTGCGGGTCGGACACGAGGTGCTCGATGCCGGTGAGCCGCTCCAGGAAGTCGACGAAGACCTGTCCGTTGAACTCGGCCAGCAGGTGCCGCGTCGCGGGGCCCATCCGCTCGGTGTCGGCGAGCGCGAGCTTGATCTCCTGGGCGTTGTCGAACCGCTGCCATTCGACGTCACGGGGCTCAGGGAACTCGGCCAGGACGGGCTCCAGCGCGCTGGGCGGCAGGAAGTCGTCGATCACCACGTGTCTGAACGGGCTGGCCTTGAGGAAGCTCTCGCGCAGGCCGTCCGCCAGTGGGATGAGCTCCTCGCGACGGAAGGTGAAGCTCTCGACTTGCTGCATGACCGCTCCCCACCGAGATTCGCGACGTGAATTCCCCGCGAGTGACATCGCCATATGAGGTGATCTCGTTACAAACCAACCGGTAACACCAGGTACCCGGTCAACCGATTGTCTTGGGGGGAGAGCTGTCGAGGTGAGGAAGGAAAGCCTTGGACTTCTGGGGGACGGTCCTCGTCGTTTTCCGGCGGTGGTATGTCACCGTTCCCGCATTTCTGCTGGCACTGGGTACGGCATTCGCCGTCTATCTGACGGTCCCGACGATGTACCAGTCGAACGCGGTGCTCGTGCTGACCATTCCGCCCACGGGTGGAAGCGTCCCGGTGGATCCGCAGTATCCGAACCCGCTGACCAACCCCTTGCTCAACTACGACGGGGCGCTCAACGTCTCGGCCTCCATCCTGTTGCAGGCGCTCAGCACCCCAGAGACGGCCGCCCAGGTCGGCGCGCCACCGGGCGGCGACACCGCCTACTCGGTCAACAACGGCAGCTCCAACCCCGAGCTGCTGGCCAGCGGACCCTTCGTGATCATCGAGGCGAGGAGCCCGTCGGCGGAGACGGCCCACTCCCTCGTCACCAAGCTGGTCCAGCGGGCCAAGGTCGAGATGGCCGAGCGGCAGCGGCTGCTCCGGGCGCCGCCCAGCACGTACCTCGCGCTGACCGAGATGGTGCCGCCGACCAGCCCGCAGGAGCAACGGGGCGGCAAGAGCCGGTTCGCCGCGGCGGTGCTGATCCTCGGCCTGTTCGCGGCCCTCACCGCCGGGTTCGCCGCGGAGAGCGTCGCGGCGGCCCTGCGGCGCAGGGAGAGCCCCGGCCCGCCGCCGGCGGCCGGCCGGGTCGAGCCGACGGCGCTGCGCCGATGAGGCCGGCCACGCTTCCCGGGCCCCGAGTCGCGCTCCCTGGAGCCCGGGCCCCGCTCCCCAGGCCCCATCGCGCGGACGCCGCCACGGTCGGCGTCGTGTTCGTGGTGATCCTCATGATCGTCCCGGCCAGGCTGGTCTTCCGCGGACTGTCCTTCGCGATCACACCCGCCGAGGCGGTCGGCCTGTTCGCCATCGTGTGGTGGCTCTGCGCGCACTTCACCGACACGCTCGGCGTCGCCAAGGGCCGGACCTTCGTCCGCACCGCGGTGTTCGTGTACGCCGCCTCGCTGCTGGCCACCTACGCCTACGCGACGGCCGGATACCTGCCGGCGGACGAGCTGGACCTGGCCGACCACCTGGCCGTGACCACCACCTCGATGATCGGGATCGTGCTGCTCATGGTCGACGGCGTGCGCGGCCGGGACCGGCTCGACCTCGTGCTGAAGACCGTCGCGGTGATGGGCGCGATCCTCGGTGTGATCGGCGCCCTGCAGTTTCTGCTCGCGTTCGACCCGACCGAGTACATGGTGCTGCCGGGCCTGCGCTACACCAAGCAGGAGCTGTTCATCCTGGAGCGCAACGGGCTCAGCCGGGTGGCCGCGACCACCGGGCACCCGATCGAGTTCGCGGTCGTGTGCGCGATGATCCTGCCGCTCGGGCTGCACTTCGCGTTCCAGGCCCGCGAGCTGGGCAGGCCGTCGGCGCGGTGGTGGATCTGCTCGGCGCTCATCGGGGCCGGGATGGTCTTCTCCGTCTCGCGCTCGGCCTTCGCCGGCCTCGCGGGCGCCGCCGCCGTGCTGCTGGTCGGCTGGCCGAGGATGCGCCGCCTGCTGGCGGCCGGGGCCATGCTGCTGTTCCTGGGGGCGGTGAAGGTCGTGGTGCCCGGCGTGCTCGGGGCCATCGTCGAGCTGTTCACCAACATCTCCAGCGACTCCAGCCTGCGCTGGCGGACCATGGACTACGCCGCCGCGGCCACCGAGATCTCCAGGCACCCCTGGCTGGGCCGGGGTCTCGGCACCTGGTACGCCCCGAAGTACCTGGTCTTCGACAACCAGTACATCCTCACGGCCGTGGAGACCGGCGTCATCGGCGTGGTCGCGTTCGCCGGGCTGTTCGTGGCCGGCATCTGGTCGGCGCTGCGCGCCCGGCACCTGCAGACCGATCCCGCGGCCCGCGATCTGGGGCTGACCCTGGCGGCCTGCCTGGTGGTCCCCCTGATCGGCTCGGCCACCTTCGACCTGCGCTCATACGCCGTGGTGACCGGGCTGGCGTTCCTGCTCGTCGGAGCGGCGGGCGTGCTGTTGCGGGAGAGCGCGCTCAGCCGGCCAGCAGCCGCCGCGCCTCCTTCCACGACCCGGCGGAGAGGTCTCGGCGGCTGATCGCCGTCACGGGCAGCGGCCAGGCGATGGCGAGGTCGGGATCGTCGTAGCGGACCGCGATGTCCTCGGCCGGGTCGTGCTCCCTGTCGATCCGGTAGCAGACGTCCGCCTGCTCGGTGAGCGCCTGGTAGCCGTGGAGCAGGCCCGGAGGCACGTACAGCTGGGCGAACGACCGGTCGTCGAGGAGCACGGTCATGGTCTCGCCGAAGGTGGGCGAGCCGGGTCTGGCATCGACCAGCACGTCGTGGATCGCGCCTCGGGCGCACCTGACGAGCTTGGCCTCGCCCCGGCCGCCGCGCCCGTGCAGCGCCCTGATCGTGCCGAGCCGCGAGCGGGACTGACTGTCCTGGACGAACGCGGCGGGGTCCAGCCCGTGGGCCGCGGCCACCGCCGCGTCGAAGGTGCGGGTGAACAGGCCGCGGTCGTCGTGGTGCGGCGTCGGGACGAACACCAGGACACCGTCGAGCGCCCCTCGTTCCACTCTCATGTCCCCATACTCCTGGATCAGCGACGAGCGCTGCCAGACCCGTACGTAACGGCCTTCTCGTACATATCGATTATCTGGTGAAAGGTCGGGTTGAGCTCGGCCACGAGAAGGGGTGAGCACATTCCGGCGGATCCCTCGATCACGGCGGCCGGCACTCCGGCGCGCGTGCGCGCCGGAGCGATCCAGATCATGGCCATCACGGAGGCCGGGGTGGCCGACCACGTCTCCGGGGCGTGGGCCCGTGGCCGGGGCGGGGCCATCGTCACCGCGAACGTCGACATCGTCCGGGCGGCCACCCGCGATCCCGAGCTGGCCGCCCTTGTCGGCAGGTCCGAGCTGGTCGTCGCCGACGGCATGCCGGTGGTGTGGGCAGGACGCCTGGCCGGAGTGCCGATCCCCGAGCGGGTGACCGGAGCCTCGCTGGTCCACTCCCTGTCCGAGCGCGCCGCCAGGGACGGCCGCTCGGTCTACCTGCTGGGAGGCGACCCGGGCGTGCCCGAGGCGGCCGCCGCGGCCCTGACCGGGCGTTACCCGGAGCTGAGGATCGCCGGCACCGACGCGCCGCCCTACGGCTTCGACGGCGAGCCGGAGGCGCGCCGGGACGCGGCCGGGCGCGTGCTGGCGGCCCGGCCGGACCTCGTGCTGGTCGGGCTGGGGTTCCCCAGGCAGGAGCGGCTGATCCTGGAGTTGCGATCCGCGCTGCCCGCCGCCTGGTACCTGGGCTGCGGGGCGGGCATCGCGATGGCCGCGGGCCAGTTCAGCCGGGCCCCGCGTGCCCTGCAGTCCGTGGGCGGCGAGTGGCTGCACCGCCTCGTCCTCGAACCGCGCCGCCTGGCCGGGCGCTATCTGCGCGACGACGCCCCGTTCGCCGTCGCCCTGCTCGCGGGCGCCGTGCGCAGCCGCTTCCGACGCCCCTGACACGCTTCTGAGAGGCCACCCCCGCATGCTCGCGATAGTGATCGTCACCTACTTCAGTGACCAGGTCATCGGCGACTGCCTACGGTCCCTGCCCGCCGCCGGAGCGGGGGACGCCCGGGTGATCGTGGTCGACAACGACTCCCGGGACGGGACGGTCGCACTGGCGCGGGACGCCCTGCCCGGCGTCGAGGTGATCGCCACGGGCCGCAACGCCGGGTTCGCCGCCGCCGTGAACGTGGGCCTCGCCGCCGCGCCCGGCTGCGACGTGCTCGTGCTGAACCCGGACGTCCGGCTCGCGGCCGGCTCGATCGGAGCGCTCCAGAAGGCCCTGGACGTGCCCGGCACTGGGATCGCGGTGCCGCGCCTGACCGGCCCCGGCGGCGAGCCGCAGCCGTCGCTGCGGCGGCGGCCGACCGTGCTCAGGGCGCTCGGCGAGGCCCTGCTCGGCGGCCACAGGGCGGGCCGCGTGCCGGCGTTGGGCGAGCTGGTCGTGGCGGCGGGCGCGTACGAGAGGCCGGGGACCGCCGACTGGGCGACGGGCGCGGCCTGGCTGGTCTCCAGGCGGTGCCTCGACGCCACCGGCCCCCTGGACGAGCGCTACTTCCTCTACTCCGAGGAGACCGAGTTCATGCTGCGCGCGGGAGACCGCGGCTTCGCGGTGCGCTACGTCCCGCGGGCGGGGGCCGTGCATCTCGGAGGGGAGCAGGCGGTCTCCAGCCGGCTGTGGGCGCTGTCGGCGGCCAACCGGGTCAGGCTGCACAGGCAGCGGCACGGCCGGCTCCGCGCGCTGCCGATGCGTCTGGCGGTCACGCTGAACGAGGCCTCGCGCGCGCTCGCCAGGGGCCGGGCGGGCGGCGAGCGGCACCGGGCGGCCCTGCGCGCGCTGTGGCGGATGCCGCGCTGGCCCGCCGAGCCGCCCGGTTACGTCTGCTTCTCCGCGCAGGACTGGTGGTACCACAACCGGGCCCACTCCGACTTCCAGCTCATGCGCTCGGTGGCGGCGCACCGCCGGGTGCTGGTGGTCAACAGCATCGGCATGCGCATGCCGACGCTCGGCACGTCCACCCAGGTGACCAGGCGCGTCCTGCGCAAGTTGCGGAGCATCGCCAAGTTCGTCCGCAATCCGCTGCCCGGCTTCCACGTGATGTCGCCGCTGCCGCTGCCGTTCTACGGCTCGCCACCGCTCCGCCGGCTCAACGCGGTGCTGGTACGCGTCCAGGTCCGGGCCGTGTGCCGGGCCCTCGGGCTGGACCGGCCGGTGGTCGTGGTGACCATCCCGACGGCCTGGGACGTGGTGGCGCCGATGCGCAGGCGGGCACTGGTGTTCAACCGCTCCGACCGGCACTCGGCGTTCCCCGAGTCGGACGCGGCGACCATCGGGGCGCTGGAGCGGGAGCTGCTGGCCAGGGCCGACCACGTGCTCTACGTCAGCGGGGCGCTGATGGCCGGGGAACGGTCCATCACCGGCGACCGGGCGCGCTTCCTCGACCACGGCGTGGACTTGGACCACTTCACCCGGACGGACGAGCTGCCGGAGGATCTGGCGAGGATTCCCGGGCCCCGGGTGGGATTCTTCGGCGCGCTGGACGACTTCCTGGTGGATTTCGAGTTGCTGGAGCGGATCGCAGTAGATTTGCCGGGCGTTTCGCTGGTGCTCATCGGGGACGCGACGGTTTCGATGGAACGGCTCACGAAGTATCCCAACGTGTATTGGCTGGGATTCCGGCCATATGAGGATATTCCCGGTTATGGCACTGGTTTCGATGTGGCGATCATGCCGTGGGTGAACAGCCCGTGGATCCACCACTCCAATCCGATCAAGCTCAAGGAATACCTGGCGCTCGGGCTGCCTGTGGTGAGTACGGAATTCGCCGAACTCATCAATTATCGTGATCGGGTAAGAATCGCCGCAAACCCCGCCCAGTTCGTCCAGGCCATCAAGGTGACGCTGCGCGAGGGCGGACTGAGACCCGCCGAGGAGCTGCGCGCGTCGGTGCGAGGCGCGTCCTGGGCGTCGCGGGCGGAGGAGCTCATGACGCTCGCAGAAGGGGAGAGCTGATGCGGGCGAGACACCCGGTGCTGATCGTGGCGGGGCTGGCCATGCTGGGCCTGCTGTGGGCCACCCTGGGCATGTCCCCCGACGTGCCGCCCGCCGCGGCACCCGAGCGGGAGCCGGTCCGGAGCGGACAGCCGGCCCAGCCCGCACCCCGGAAGCCGGACCAGCTCAAGCCGGTGCCCTGGGAGGGCGGGCCCGCCTACTACGAGCGCTTCCCCGCCACCGCGGCCGCCGGGTGGACCAAGCCCTCCTTCTTCCCGATCGGCGTCTGGTACGAGTCGGTGATCACCCAGGACGACGTCGACAAGGACAGGGCCGCCGGGATCAACACCTACGTCGAGCTGACCGAGACCAGCGACATGGCGCTGATCAGGCAGAACGGCATGTTCGCCATCCCGAGCAAGCCGCTGGCCGGCTTCGGCGCCGAAACGGTCGCCTGGCTGATCACCG
This sequence comes from Nonomuraea sp. NPDC048916, assembly GCF_040649575.1. Lineage (NCBI taxonomy): Bacteria > Bacillati > Actinomycetota > Actinomycetes > Streptosporangiales > Streptosporangiaceae > Nonomuraea > Nonomuraea sp. NPDC048916. The sequence continues at coordinate 227,171 of NZ_JBEZFS010000001.1, read as the reverse complement.
ACGAGGCCGACATGTGGGCCGGCCCCGGCGACGACGGCTGGACCGGCAACTTCCCCGGCCAGGGCCCCCTGTGCATCCCCGATGACCCGCACAAAGAGCGCTGCGGCTACACGGTGATGAAGACGCTGAAGGACCGGCTGCCCAAGGGCGACGGCCGGCCGCACTACGCCAACTACGGCAAGGGCGTGATGATCTGGCAGACCGACAAGCAGGCCGCCCGGTTCGTCAACGACTACACCGACCTCGTCTCGCTCGACGTCTACTGGTACACCAGCCACTACGCCTGCGAGGACGCCCAGAACTGGCTCAAGATCCCGGCCGCCGAGTGCCGCAAGGCCACCAACTACGGCCTGCTCCTCGACCGGCAGCGCAGGCTCGACGCCATGGACGGCAGGCGCCAGCCCATCTACGCCTTCGTCGAGGTCGGCTGGCCCGCCCCCGAGGACGAGCGGAACATCCAGCCCGACGAGCTCAAGGGCGCCGTCGTCAACTCGCTCATCCACGAGGCCAGGGGCGTCATCTACTTCAACCACAGCTTCGGCGGGCCGTGCCAGACCCAGCACGCCCTGCGGGACAGCTGTGGGCAGCGGACCAGACCCGCCGTCACTGAGGTCAACCGGCAGATCAGGGACCTGGCGCCGGTGCTCAACACCCAGTCGCTGGACCATGACTTCGGCCCCGGCCTGGACACGATGCTCAAGGAGCACGACGGCTCCTACTACCTGTTCGCCATGGTCAAGGCGGGCGCCAGGACCGGGCCCCACGACTTCACCCTCCCGGCCGGCCTGTCGCCGAGCGGCGTCGAGGTGTTGTACGAGAACCGCACGGTGCCCGTCTCGGGCGGCAGGTTCACAGACTCCTTCGAGCGGGAGAACTCCTACCACATCTACCGGATCAGGCCCTGACGCCCGGCAAACCACGCGATCGTGCGGCGCAGCCCCTCCTCCAGGCCCACCCGCGGACGCCAGCCCAGCACGTCGCGGGCCTGCGCCGGGTCGGCGATTCGGGCGCTGTCCAGCGGCCGGTCCGAGATCGCGCCGTACCTCGCGCCGGCGGCCCGGCCGGTGAGGCGTTCCACCAGCTCGACCGTCTCCCGGATCGACGTCCCGGTGCCCGAGCCGATCTCGAGGCTGTGCCCGGCCGCCCGCCCGCTGGCCCCCGCCGCGACGAACGCCTCCACCACGTCGTCCACGTAGACCCAGTCCAGCAGCCTGGTGCCGCTGGTCAGCGACGGCCGCTCGCCGCGCAGCAGCGAGAGCGTCACGTACGGCAGCAGCTTGCTCGTGTCACGCTGACCCGGGCCGTACACCATGGCGATGCGCAGGCTGGACACCTGGACGCCCCACAGCCGGTGGAACATTTCGGCGTAGCCGCCGGCCGCCCACTTGGCCACCGCGTACGGCGAGGAGGGCGCCCCCTCGCCCGGCCGCGGCTCCTCCAGCGAGCCCGCGAGCACCACCCGGGTGCCCGGCCGGTCCGCCACGGAGGTCAGCACGTTGACGACGCTGACCAGGTTGGCCTCCAGCGTCGGCAGGACCATCCCCGGGTCGCGGACCCCGGTCACCTCGCTGGCCAGGTGGAAGACCACGTGCGGGTCCACCGACCGCACCACCCCGGCCGTCGCGTCCGGGTCGCGCAGGTCGGCCCGATGCCAGAAGACCCCGCCCTCGGCTTTCGCCCCGCCCTCGGCTTTCGACCCGGTCTCAGCCTTTGACCCGCCCTCGGCTTTCGACCCGGGCTCCGCGCCGGAGGTGCGGCTGACGGCGTGCACCTCGGCGCCCAGCCCGGCCAGCCGCTCCACCAGGTGGCCGCCGATGAAGCCGGTCGCACCGGTCACCAGCGCGCGCTTGCCGTACCACTCCACGAGCGACTCTCCCCGCACCTGCTGGCGGGGCCCACTCGGCCGAGCGGGCCCATCGGATCGTGATTATCACCCGGTGAGCCGGTGGTCCGTCCCGGACCGCCTGGCGCAGACCGGGCAGCCCGCCCGTCGGTCATGCCGGTGGTGGCAGCGGCCGTGTCGCGTCCGGGCGTGGACCGACGGCAGCGCCGCGACGAGGGCCGGGTCGCTGCTCAGGATCGCCACCTGCAACCGGCGCAGCTCCGGTGAGGGCTCCAGGCCGAGCTCGGTGCTGAGGATCCGCCGGCCGTCCCGGTAGACCTCCAGGGCCTCCGCCTGGCGGCCGGTCGCGTACAGGGCGATCATGAGCTGGCCGCGGAGCCTCTCGCGCAGCGGGTGCTCCCTGACCAGCACCGAGAGCTCCCCGATGAGGTCGGCGTGCCGGTACAGGCGCAGGTCGGCGTCGATGCGGTCGGCCAGGGCGGCGAGCCGTTCCTCTTCGAGGCGGGTGGCGTGGAGCTGCAGCAGGGGGATGTCGTCCAGGCCGGACAGGGCCGGCCCGCGCCACACGCCGAGGGCGGACCGCAACAGGTCGCTGCCCCCGGCGACGTTCTTCGAGCCGAGAGCCTGGCGCCCCAGGCGGACGAGCACCTCGAACCGCCAGGCGTCCACGGCGTCGTCGGGCAGGCGCATCAGGTAGCCGGTCGACTCGTGCGTGATCGGCACACCCGCGCCGAGGATCTGCCTGAGGCGGTGGATCTGGAGCCGGAGGCGCCTGGTGCCCGTGTCGCCCGCGCCGGCCCCCCAGAGGGCGTCGACGAGGACGTCGCTGCCCACCACCGTGCCCCGATGGCAGAGCAGCATGGCGAGCAGGCTGCGCTGCTTGATCGAGCGCAGGGGTAATTGGTGCTCCCCATCTCTCACCTCCAGTGCACCCAGAATGCCGAATTGCATGGGTCTCCCCCCGTGCGTGTCCTCTTATTACGACCCAAGGAAGGATATTAGTTCCGATCGTCTTGTGAAACGTTGATCGGGAAATCGCGATGAAACCCTCGAGAAACTCGTGGTAATCACACTCGAGGCTTGGCCAGTGACGTATCCACTGGCCGTCTTCGGCTTTCGCGGCTCGGGAGTCAGGTGGGTTCAAGATGAATAACTTTCAGCGAATCGGTTTCGGGCGGCCACGCGGATGGGCCGTACTGGCGGGCTCGGCCATCGCGCTTTGCGGCCTTTTCACGGCCAATTCCCAGGCGGCCGTGACGACCGCCGCGGCGGGGCCCGGCCAGGCCGACGCCGCCCCGCTCAAGGCGCCGCTGGCGCGACCGAAAGCGGACAAACTCGGCCCGCTGCCCAAGATGAAGGGCACCGTGCCCGTGCAACGTTCCACCACGGTGGCCAGGTCCGGCGCCGCGCTCACCGCGGCGGCCAACGACCGCGTGGGGCTGCGCGCGCTGGTCGTCGCCGTCGACGAGGACGATTGGGGCGTCGCGACCTGGAAGTCCGTGCTCGACCGCGTGGGCGCGTCGTACGACGTGCTCTACAGCCGCAGCCAGCCGCTCACCGCGGAGAGCCTGCTCCAGGGCGACGGCGCCGGCAGGTACAACGCAGTCCTGCTGACCAACAACTCGCTGCTGTACTTCGACGGCGGCGGCTACGTCAGCGGGCTCGACGCCGCCGAATGGAACGTTCTATGGGCCTACGAGCGTGACTTCGGCGTCCGCCAGGCGTCCCTGTACACGGCCTACGGGACCTTCCCCGAGGACTACTGCCTGCGCGCCGGCAGCGAGGGCGGCGTCGGCGACACCCCGATCGGCACCGCGCTGACCTCGACCGGCGCGGGCGTCTTCGACTACCTCAAGTCGGGCGTCAGCGTCCCGATCTCCCAGTCCTACGTCTACCGCGCCGCCGTCGCCTCCGGCTGCTCGGCCGACCCCGTCATCACCGCGGGCGGCGACGTGCTCGGCGTGCGCAGCACCTCCGCCGACGGCCGCGAGCGGATGGCCCTCACCTTCACCTCCAATCAGTACCTGCCGCAGGCCGACCTGCTCACCTTCGGCCTGTTCCGCTGGGCGAGCAGGGGCCTCTTCCTCGGCGAGCAGCGCCACTACCTCAACGCCGACGTGGACGACTGGTTCAACCACACCGACCACCTGAAGGCCGACGGAACCCTGGAGACCAACCCGGGCTACCGGCTGACCAGGTCGGACGCGGTCGCCGCCTACAACCGGCAGAACAGCTTCCGCACGTCGAACCCGCTGGCCTCCGCCTTCAAGCTGAACCTCGCCTACAACGGCGAGGGCGCCGACCAGGGCTCCCTGCTGGGGTGCCTGCTGACCCTGCCCGGCCAGGACGGGCTCACCTCCTACTCGCGCTGCCGGGCCTCGTCCTTCACCTGGATCAACCACACGTTCTCGCACCCGAAGATGAACTCGACCGACTACGCGACGAGCCGCGCCGAGATCCAGGACAACCTCACCAGGGCCGCGGCCATCGGCCTGAGCGTGGACCCGACGGTCCTCAAGACCGGCGAATACTCCGGTCTGGGCGTCTACCACCCGGATCCGAACAACGACATCGACCCGCCCACCGACTACGGGCTGGCCGCCTCCAACCCCGAGTTGCTGCGGGCGGCCAAGGACCTCGGCGTGAAGTACCTGCACGGCAACATGTCCTTCAACAGCCACAAGCCGTCGTGCTTCAACTGCGGCATCTACCACCCGCTGGAGCCCGCGGTCATGGTGGTGCCCGACTGGCCGACCAACATCGCCTACCACACGACGACGCCGGCCGAGGAGACGCTCTTCTACAACTCCTACTACGGGCCGTCGGGCAGGTTCCCCTTCTGGCCGGCCGACCAGACCTACGCCCAGATCCTCGGCCACGAGAGCGACGTGGCGATGCAGCACGTGATGTCGGGCTCGGTCTACACGCACACCTTCCACCAGGGCAACCTGCGCAACTACGGCTCCGGCAAGAGCCTCGTCTTCGACTGGCTGGAGGCCGTGCTGGCCAAGTACAACTCCTACTACAAGGTGCCGCTGCTCACCCCCAACTGGGGCACCCTTGCGCAATACACCGAAAACCGCACCAAGCACTTCGCCGGCCTGGGCGACGTCAACGCCGTCTACGACCGCGTCGCGCGCACGGTCACCTTCACCTCCACCTCCGCCACCACCGTCTTCGCCACCAACGCCGCGGTCACCGGGGCGGTGACGTACGGCACCGACACCATCGGCAGGCTCACCCTCAGCGCCGGCACCCCCGTCACCGTCGCCGCGAGGGTGCGCCCGTGAAGGTGACGTTCGTGTCCGAGGGCACCTACCCCTTCGCGATGGGCGGCGTGAGCGTGTGGATGGACCAGCTCATCCGAGGCATGCCCGACTACCGGTGGGACGTCGTCACCATGACGGTGGACGGCGCGGAGAGGCTCGTCTGGGACCTGCCCGGCAACCTCGACCAGGTGATCTCCATACCGCTGTGGAAGACGGGTCACCGGCGCTCCTCGCGAGCGCCGGGGCCGTCATTCGGCGAGGCGTACGAGAGGTTCCTGCAGATGGTCCTGACGCCGGCCGTCATGGGCGCGGGCGGCGAGGAGTTCCTGTCGGTGCTCGAATCGCTGTTCAGGTTCGCCCACGCGGGCGGCGACCTGGCCGGCGCCCTCACCACGAACGAGTCGCTGACCCAGCTCATGGACTGCTGGTACTGGAACAGGACCGACGGGATCAACCTGGCCGACGCGATCACCGCCGGCCACCTCATGGGCCACATGCTGCGCCCGCTGGCCGAGCCGCCGCTGCGCACCGACCTGACGCACGTCGCGATGAACGGGCTGAGCATGCTGGTCGGGATGGCCGCCAAATGGCAGTACGGGACACCGATCGTCCTGTCGGAACACGGCGTCTACCTCAGGGAGAGATACCTGCAGTACGTCACCGAGCCGGTCTCCCACGCGGTCCGGGTGCTTCTGCTCAGCTTCTTCAGGCGGCTGGCCGGCGCGGCCTATGTCGCGGCGGACCGCATCGCCCCGCACTCCTCCTACAACCGGCGCTGGCAGATACACAACGGCGCCGACCCCGACCGGATCCGCGTCATGTACAACGGCGTGGATCCCGACGACTTCCCCCTGGCCGAGACGGAGCCCAAGACCCCGACGCTGGTCTTCATGGGCAGGGTGGACCCGCTGAAGGACATCCACACCCTGATCCGCGCGTTCGCGATCGTCCGCGACAAGATCCCGGACGCCGTGCTGCGCATCTTCGGCGGCGTGCCCTTCGGCAACGAGACCTACCACGAGAGCTGCGTCGCGCTCATCGCCGAGCTCGGGCTGGAGGGCGGAGCGGTGTTCGAGGGCCGCGTGTCCAGCCCGGTCGTCGCCTACCACGCGGGCCACGTCGTCGCGCTCACCAGCATCTCCGAGGGTTTCCCCTACACCGTGGTCGAGGCCATGGCCTGCGGCAGGCCCGTCGTGTGCACCAACGTCGGCGGCGTCGCCGAGGCGGTCGCCGACGCCGGAGCGGTCGTCCCGCCCCGCGACCACGTGGCCGTCGCCGACGCCGCGGTGCGCCTGCTGAAGGACTCCGCGCTGCGCCGCAGGCTCGGCGCGATCGCCCGCGACCGCGTCCTGGACCGGTTCACCCTGAGACAGTCTCTGGACGACTACCGCGACGTCTACGAGGAGCTCCGCCCGGCCGGCCGCGACCGGGGAGCACCCGTATGACGGCCCTCGCGCCGCCCGGGGAGCGACACCCCCTCGACGAGCTGATCGAGCCGCTCGGCACCAGGATCTTCAGGGCCGTCGAGCCCCTGCAGGTGGCCGCCATCCTGGAGTCGGAGGGGCTCAACGACAAGATCGCTCGGGAGAGGTACGGCCACAGCGACGTCTTCTCGCTGGCCGAGGCGGCCTACGGGCGCATCGCGCTCATGGACGCGCCCCGCCCGCCCGCCGTGACCGTCCTGCGGAGGGCCCGACCGGCCGCCCAGATGGCCCACGGGCTGCTCTACGCCCTTCCCGCCGCCCTGCTCCCCGCCGCCTCGGGCCTCGTGGGGACGCAGTGGCTGATGCCCGGGCTGGTCCTCACCACCGGGATCGGATGGGTGCTCGGCAGCGCGGCGGCGCAGATCGCCTACTCGCTGGCCGGCCGGGGCTTCCCGCGTTCGGCCGGGAGGGCGCTGCGCAGCGGGCTCGTGCTCGGGGTGGGCGCGGCGGTGCTCACGGCGAGCGCGATCGCCATCGTCAGGAACGGCCCGGTCGCGCTCGTCGCCCTCTGCGTGACGCAGATGGCGTTCCAGATCGCGTCCGGCATCCTGTTGTTCTACCGGCGCGAGGCCTGGCTCGCCGCCATGATGCTGCCCGCAGTGGCGGCCGGCGTCGCCTACCTCGCCGTCGGAGAGAGCCTGGCCGGACTCGTGACGGTCTGCATGGGCGTCGTCTGCGTCGCGGGCCTCGTCGGCGCGGCCGTGCTGCTGACCCTGCGGGAGGGGGCCGGCCAGGACACACCCGCCGCCGAACCCGCGCTGCGCACGCTGATCCGGTCGAACATCCGCGGGCTGGTCCCGTCCTTCGCCTTCAGCCTGCTGAGCGCGCTCTTCCTGCTCCAGGCCGAGGGGCGCTACGTCCTCGACCGGACCGACATCGCCATCGCCGGCGCCGGGCTGGTCTTCGGCATGGGCGTGCTCGAGTACCGGGCGCATGCCTTCGAGGACGAGACCCGAGCCGTGATCAGGGAGGTCTGCTACCCGGCCGAGTTCACCGCGCTGAGCCGGGGGCTGCTCGCCAAGGGGCTGCTCGTCTGCCTCGCCGTGCTGTCGGCGCTCGCCACCCTGCCGCTCGCCTTCCTCTACGCCACCGACGCGCTGTCGCACGCGAGCGCCGTCATGGCGGTCGCCCACGTGACCGTCGGCGGCGCCTACTTCCTGTCCTTCCTCCTGGCCAACCAGGGGAAGGTGCCGCACCTGTGCCTGGCACAGGGCCTGGCCCTCGCCGTCCATCCGGGAGCGCGCCTGTTGCTGCCCGACCCGGACTCCACCCTGGCCGACGTGACGCTCTTTCTCGTGGCCGGGCTCGTCTTCCTCGCGATCCTGCTCGTCCTGACGGTCAGCAGCCTCAGGGACGTCCAGCAGTACCGCTAGACCACGCAGAAGCAGACCACGCAGAAGCAGACCACGCAGAAGCAGACCACGCAGAAGGGGAACGAACATGCACGTCGTCATTCTCGCCGGTGGCAAGGGTGTTCGCCTGCGTCCGTATACGTCCGCGCTGCCCAAGCCGCTGGTGCCCATCGGCGAGGAGTACGCGATCCTCGACATCATCCTCCAGCAGCTCACCGCGCAGGGGTTCACCGACGCCACGCTCGCGGTGGGGCACCTCAGCCCGCTCATCCGCGCGTTCGTGGGCGACGGCTCCCGATGGGGCCTGTCGGTCGACTACACCGAGGAGGTGACGCCGCTGTCCACGATCGGGCCGTTGTTCCCCATCAGGGACCGGCTGCCCGAGCACTTCCTGGTGATGAACGGCGACGTGCTCACCACGCTGAACTACGCGGACCTGCTCTCCCGGCACGTCGCCTCGGACGTGCCGCTCACCGTCGCGACCTCGCCGCGCGTGGTGAAGATCGACTTCGGGGTGCTGGAGGCGCAGAGCGGCCGGATCGTCGGCTTCAAGGAGAAGCCGCTGCTCAGCTACCTCGTGAGCATGGGGGTCTACGCCCTGTCGCGCGAGACGATCGCGCACTACGCGGACGGCCTGCCGTTCGGCTTCGACGAGCTGGTGCTCGACCTGCTCGCGCACGACACCCCGCCGGGCATCTACGAGTTCGACGGCTACTGGCTCGACATCGGGCGGCCCGACGACTACGACGAGGCCAACGCCCGGTTCGACGAGATCCGGCCGCAGCTGCTGCCCTCGCGGGAGCGCGTGCGATGACGACCGTCGTGCTGTTCGGTTCCACGGGATTCCTCGGCCGCCAGGTCAAGGACCGGCTGGCGGCGGATCCGCGGGTGTCCCGGCTGCTGTGCCCCGGCCGGGCCCGGCTGGACCTCCTCGCGGCGCCGGTCGCCGACGTCGCGGACCTGCTGCGGTCCGTCCGGCCCTCGGTGGTGCTCAACTGCGTGGGCCGGCTGGCGGGAGGCTACGACGAGCTGGTGCGCGGCAACGCCGGGGTCACCGCGGTCCTCATCGAGGCGATGGCCGAGGCGACACCGGAGGCCAGGTTCGTGCGCCTGGGCTCCGCCGCCGAGTACGGCCCGGCCGGGCAGGACCGGTCGCTGCGCGAGCAGGACGCGGTGTGCCCGGTCAGCGCGTACGGCGTCAGCCACCTGGCCGGCACCCTCCTGGTGGAGCGGGCCGCCGAGGACGGCAAGATCGACGGGGCCTCGCTGCGGATCTTCAATCCCATCGGCCCCGGCGTCGGCGCCGAGAGCGTGCTGGGCAGGGCCCGGGCGCTCCTCGACAGGGCCATCGCGGACCGGCTCGGGCACATCGACATGGGGCCGCTCGGCGCGTACCGCGACTTCGTGGACGTGCGTGACGTGGCCGAGGCGGTGGTGAGCGCCGGCTTCGCGGACGAGCTGACCGAACGGGTCTTCAACGTCGGCAGCGGCGACGCGGTCGCGGTCCGCGACGTGGTGGCGCTGCTGGCCGCGGAGTCGGGGTTCGCGGGCGAGGTGCGGGAGAGCGCGCCTGGATCGGCCCGGTCCAGGGCCGTCGACTGGAGCAGGGCCGACATCGGCCGGGCCCGGTTGATCCTGGGCTGGCGCCCACGCTTCCAAGTGGGCGACTCGGTCAAGGCGATGGTGTGAGGGGAGCCGGGATGCGTTCCTTCCTGCACGCGGGGGTCGCGCTGGCCACGCTGGCGACCTGCGCGACCGGCTCGCCGGGCGGCCGCTCGGGGGAGGGGAGCGGGCTGCGCGAGATCTCCACGTTCACGTACGTCCTGCAGAACTACCCGAAGGGCCGCCTGGACGAGCTGGCGCGGGCCCCGCACCAGCTCGCGATCATCGACCTCTCGCGCGACGGCACCGTCAAGGGCTACTTCACCCGCGAGGAGATCGACCGCCTGCGCGGGAGCGGCAAGAAGGTCCTCGCGTACTTCGAGATCGGCTCGATCGAGGAGTTCAGGACCGAGTACCGCCCGCTGCGCGACAAGAACGCCGACCTCCTGCTCAACGTCTGGAAGGACTGGCCGGACGAGCACTTCGTGAAGTACTGGGACCCCCGCTGGTGGCGCCTGGTCGTCAGGCCCAGGGTCGACCAGGCGCTGCGGGCCGGGTTCGACGGCGTCTATCTCGACACCCCGCTGGCCTACGAGGAGATCGACCTGGCCCGGGTGCCGGGCAGGACCCGAGAGCGCCTGGGGCGCGAGATGGCCGACCTGATCATCCGGATCAGCGCCCACGCCAAGAGGAGCCGCCCCGGCTTCGCCGTCGTCCCGCAGAACTCCCCGGAGCTCCGGCGCTATTCCGGATACACCCGGGCCATCGACGGCATCGGCATGGAGGAGCTGTTCTTCAAGGCCACCGACGATCCGTGCGACGAGGAATGGTGCGGCGAGAATCTCGCCAATGCGATAGCACTGCACAAACAGGGAAAAGCCGTGCTCGCGACCGACTACGCCGTCTCGCCGGCGAATGTCAGGACGGCCTGCTCCCGCTATCGCAAACTCGGCATAGCGGGAAATGTCACCGTAGTCGACCTCGATCGCATCAGCCCGCCCTGTCAGTGAAATAAACGAGAAAGGAGCCAGAAATGCCGAAAAAGGTCGGCATTGTCGGCATGGGTTATGTGGGACTGACGCTGGCCGCGGCACTGGGGCGCCGCGGCTACACCGTCCACGGTGTCGACGCCAATCCCCACGTGGTCGAGGCCCTGTCCAACGGCCGGATCCACGTGTTCGAGCCGGGAGTGGAGGAGGCCTTCGAGGAGTTCCTCGGCACGTCCGTCTTCGTCTCCGACCGGCTGCCCGCCGAGCCGCTGGACGCGGCCATCCTGTCGGTCTCCACCCCCGTCGACCTGTCCACGGGCGTCCCCCAGCTGGACAACCTCGCCGCGGCCGCCGAACAGGTGGCCGAGGTGTGCGGCCCCGAGACCCTGGTCGTGGTCCGCAGCACGGTGCCGATCGGCGCCAGCCGCGCGATCGTGCTGCCGGCGCTCACCGCCCGCTGGGGACGGGCGCGGCTGGTCATGGCGCCCGAGCGCACGATCCAGGGCCAGGCGCTGCGCGAGCTCGTCGAGCTGCCCCAGGTGATCGGCGGCCTCGACGAGGCGAGCCTGCGGGCGGGCGTCGAGCTGTTCGAGGGGCTCGCCGACCAGATCGTGCCCGTCTCCAGCCTTGAGACGGCCGAGATGGTCAAGCTCTCCAACAACTGCCACACCGACCTGATCTACGCCTTCGGCAACGAGTTGGCGCTCATCGCCGAGCAGAACGGCCTCGACCCGCTGGAGGTCATCCGGGCCACCAACCTCGACTACCCGCGGCCGGACCTGGCCAAGCCCGGCTACGTGGGCGGCGGCTGCCTGTCGAAGGACCCGTACATCATGCTGGCCAGCGCGGGCGCGACGCACCGCCCCTACCTGGTGGGCGGTGCGCGGACGCTGAACGAGCGGCTGCCCGTGCACGTCGCCGAGCGCGTGGTGGAGCTGGTCGGGGAGACGTTCGGCCACACCGAGGGGGTCAGGCTGTCGGTGCTCGGCTGGGCCTACAAGGGCTGGCCCGCCACCGACGACATGCGCGGCACCCCGATCGCCGACATGATGCCGGTCTTCACGGCCGCGGGCCTGACCGTCCAGGGGCACGACCCCCTGGTCAGGGACGAGGTCATCCGTGAGTACGGTGGCGAGCCCGTCAGCCTGGACAAGGCGTTCGCCGCGGCCGACGCCATGATCATCATCAACGACCATCCCGACTATCGCGGCATCGAGGTCGAGGCCAGACTCGCCTCGTCCGGCCTGCGGGTGCTCTACGACTCGTGGCGCATCCTCGACGAGGCCGCGGTGGTCAGGAACGGCGTCCGCTACGCGGGCATCGGCTACCTCGCGAAGGAGCACGCGTCATGAGAGTCCTCCTGCTGGGCGGGGCCGGGTTCATCGGGCTGCACCTCGCCCGCCGGCTCCTCGCCGACGGGCACCAGGTCACCGTCGTCGACGACTTCTCCCGCGGGCGCCGCGACCCCGCGCTGGCCGAGCTCGCCGAGCACGCCGACGTGAGATCGGCCGACCTCACCGACCCGGCGTCCTACGCGGCCATCGAGCGGGGCTGGGACCAGATCTACATGCTCGCCGCCGTCGTGGGCGTGCGGAACGTCGAGTCCGCCCCGGCCAGGGTCATCAGGGTCAACACGCTGGCCCTGACGCACCTGCTCGACTGGCTCGGCCCCGGCGACCGGCTGTTCTTCGCCTCCACGAGCGAGGTCTACGCCGGCGGGGTCAGCGCGGGCGCGGTGCCCGTCCCCACCCCGGAGGGCGTGCCTCTGATGATCGAAGACGTGGGCTCCGCGCGCTTCACCTACGCCATCAGCAAGATGCTCGGCGAGGCGGCGGTCCTGCACACCGCCCGGGCGAAGGGGTTCGCGGCCGTCATCGGCCGCTTCCACAACATCTACGGCCCCCGGATGGGCGCCGACCACGTGATCCCCGAGCTGGCGCTGCGGGCCACCCGTGGCGAGAACCCCTTCACCCTCTACGGCTCGGAGCAGAGCAGGGCCTTCTGCTACGTCGACGACGCGACGGAGGCGATGGTCCGCCTCATGGCGACTCCGGCGGCCTCTGGGCAGATCGTGCACATCGGCGACGACTCCGAGGAGACCAACATCGGCGACCTGGCCAAGCTCGTCCTGCGCGTCGCGGGCGCCGACCCCGCCATCCGCGAGGTGCCCGCCCCCGCGGGCTCGGTGGCCCGCCGCTGCCCCGACCTCACCCGGCTGCGCGAGCTCACCGGGTACGAACCACGCGTCTGCCTGGAAGAAGGGGTTCGCCGAACCTTCGAGTGGTACCGGGAGTCGTGGACGGCATGACCCAGCCCATCGCGTTCTACTACGGAGCGGGGGAGCTGGAGGGGCTCTCCCGGTTCGACAAGGTCGTCCTGCAGGCCGACTTCTACGCCAAGCACGAGCTCGACCTGCTGAGAGAGCGGGAAGTCCAGACGCTGGGCTACCTGTCCCTGTCGGAGGACGTCGGACCACCCGCGCCCTGGCACCGCCCCGAGCGCAACCCCGACTGGGGCGGCGCGTTCGTGCACGTGGGCGACCCGCGCTGGGTGGCGCACGTGGTGGACCAGGCGACGACGGCCATCGCCGCCGGCTTCAGCGGGCTGTTCCTCGACACGCTCAACCTGGAGCAGACCTACCCCGAGGACCTGCCGCACCTGCTCACCCTCATCGCGGCGATCAGGGAAGAGGCCCGCCCCGAATACCTCCTGGCCAACCGCGGGTTCGGGCTCCTACCGAAGATCGCCGACCTGGTGGACGGCGTCCTGTTCGAGTCGTTCTCGGCCCGCTGGGTCGACACCGAGAGCTACGCGCCGTGGCCCGACGACGTGCTGGAGGCGCACGCCTCGGTGGCCGAGCGCCTGCTGGAACTCGACGTCGACCTCTACGCCCTGGACTACGCCGACAGCGATGAGCTGGCCGACTTCGCCCAGAGGCGGGCACGGGAGTTCGGCATGCTCTGCTTCGTCAGCGACCGGGTGCTGTCGCGGATCTGAGGCGCCGCCGCCCTTGCCGAGCGGCGGCGCCCCGCGAACTCAGCCGATGCGCCAGGTGTCGCCGCCCACGAGCAGCTCGCCGAGGTCGCCCGGCCCCTTCTGGGCCATGGCCTCGTCCAGCTGCTCGGCCATCAGCACGTCGTACGCCGGCCGGTCGACCTGACGGAAGATGCCGATCGGCACGTGCTCGAAGGACGGCTCGTCGAGCCGCGACAGCGCGAACGCCAGCGACGGGTCGGGGTTGTGCGCGTCGTGGACCAGGATGCGGTCGGCGGCGGCCTCGGCCCTCGGGACCACCTCGATGCCGCCGTTGGCGGCGCGGACGACCGCCTTGGACGCCGACGCGATCGGCTGCCCGTGCTCCAGCCGCAGCGTGATCTCGTCGCGGACCTCGGGGTCCTTCAGCGGCTCGAAGGCGTTGTCGTTGAAGATGTTGCAGTTCTGGTAGATCTCCACCAGCGAGGTGCCGCGGTGGGCGGTCGCCTCGCGCAGCACCGACTGCAGGTGCTTGCGGTCGGAGTCGAGGGTCCTGGCCACGAACGAGGCCTCGGCGCCGAGGGCCAGCGAGATCGGGTTGAACGGCTTGTCCAGCGAGCCCATCGGCGTCGACTTGGTGATCTTGCCGACCTCGGAGGTGGGAGAGTACTGGCCCTTGGTCAGGCCGTAGATCCTGTTGTTGAACAGCAGGATGTTGAGGTTGACGTTGCGGCGCAGCGCGTGGATCAGGTGGTTGCCACCGATCGACAGCGCGTCGCCGTCACCCGTGATCACCCAGACGGACAGGTCGGGCCTGCTGGCCGCGAGCCCGGTCGCGATCGCCGGCGCGCGGCCGTGGATCGAGTGGAAGCCGTAGGTGTTGAGGTAGTAGGGGAAGCGCGACGAGCAGCCGATGCCGGAGACGAACACGATGTTCTCGCGCCGCAGCCCCAGCTCGGGCAGGAAGCTCTGCACCGCGGCGAGGATCGCGTAGTCGCCGCAGCCGGGGCACCAGCGCACCTCCTGGTCGGACTTGAAGTCCTTCAGGGTCTGCTTGGCGTCGGTCTTGGGGATGAGCTTCAGGCCCTTCCCGTTTACCAGCTCAGTCACTGTCGATCACGTCCTGGATCACTCCGGCCAGCTCTTCGGCCTTGAACGGCAGGCCGCGCACCCGGTTGTAGCTGATGATGTCGACGAGGTAGCGGGCCCGCAGCAGCAGCGCCAGCTGGCCGAGGTTGATCTCGGGCAGCAGCACCTTGTCGTAGCGGCGCAGCACGTCACCGGTGTTGGCGGGGAGCGGGTTGAGGTGGCGCAGGTGCGCCTGCGCGATCTTGCCGCCGCCCTTCCTGATGCGCCGCACGGCCGCCGCGATCGGGCCGTAGGTGGAGCCCCAGCCGAGGACGAGCACGCGGGCCTCGCCGTCGGGGTCGTCGACGTCCAGGTCGGGCACGTCGATCCCGCTGATCTTGGCCGCGCGCAGCCTGACCATCAGGTCGTGGTTGTTGGGGTCGTAGGAGATGTTGCCCGTGCCGTCGGCCTTCTCGATGCCGCCGATCCGGTGCTCCAGACCCGCGGTGCCGGGGATGGCCCAGGGCCGGGCGAGGGTGTCGGGGTCGCGCTTGAACGGCAGGAACTCGCCGTCCGCGCCGTTGGGAGCAGTCGTGAAATCTTGCGAGATATCCGGCAAGTCGGAAACCTCGGGCAGTCGCCAGGGCTCCGATCCGTTGGCCAGGTAGCCGTCCGAGAGCAGCATGACCGGGGTGCGGTACTTCACCGCGATCCTGGCCGCCTCGATGGCCGCGTCGAAGCAGTCGCTGGGCGACATCGGCGCCACGATCGGCACCGGCGACTCGCCGTTGCGGCCGAACATGGCCATCAGCAGGTCGGTCTGCTCCGTCTTGGTCGGCATGCCGGTGCTCGGCCCGGCCCGCTGCACGTCGACCACGATCAGCGGCAGCTCGGTGGTGACCGCCAGGCCGACGGTCTCGGCCTTGAGCGCCACCCCGGGACCCGACGTCGTCGTGACGCCGAGCGCCCCGCCGAACGCCGCGCCCAGCGCCGCGCCGACACCCGCGATCTCGTCCTCCGCCTGGAAGGTGCGGATGCCGAACTCCTTGTGCCGCGACAGCTCGTGCAGGATGTCGCTGGCCGGGGTGATCGGGTAGGAGCCGAGGAACAACGGCAGCTTCGACTGCACCGAGGCCGCGATCAGGCCGTAGGCCAGGGCCTGGTTGCCGGAGATGTTGCGGTAGACGCCCGGGGTCAGCCTGGCCGGCTTGACCTCGTACGACACCGAGAACGACTCGGTGGTCTCGCCGTAGTTCCAGCCGGCCTGGAAGGCCGCGATGTTGGCCTTGGCGATCTCGGGCTTCTTGGCGAACTTCTGCTGCAGGAACGTGATCGTGTGCTCGGTCGGGCGGTGGTAGAGCCAGGACAGCAGGCCGAGGGCGAACATGTTCTTGGAACGCTCCGCGTCCTTCTTGGACAGGTCGAAGCCTTCGAGGGCCTTGACCGTCAAGGACGTCAGCGGCACCGCGTGGACGCGCCACTCGCTGAGCGAGTCGTCGTCGAGCGGGCTGGCGGCGTAGCCGACCTTCTGCAGGTTGCGCTTGGTGAACTCGTCGGTGTTGGCGATGATGTCGGCGCCGCGCGGCAGGTCACCGAGGTTGGCCTTGAGTGCGGCGGGGTTCATCGCGACGAGCACGTTGGGGGCGTCGCCGGGGGTGAGAATGTCGTGGTCGGCGAAGTGAAGCTGGAAACTCGACACACCCGGCAGGGTCCCTGCGGGCGCGCGGATCTCGGCCGGGAAGTTGGGCAGCGTCGACAGGTCGTTGCCGAACTCGGCCGTGCCCGCGGTGAAACGGTCGCCGGTGAGCTGCATGCCGTCGCCGGAGTCTCCGGCGAATCTGATGATCACGCGGTCGAGTTGCTGGACCTGCTTAGTCACAGCTCAGTCCTCCTCGACGCGCCAGGGCGCGGTCGCTGTGGCGCGTAGTCAGTTTCCATGCTAGATCCTCGCGAGGTTCAACACGTTTCCCTCGCCGCAAATGCGGGTAAACGTGATGGGCGTTCAGGGGGTAGCGGGAGATCCGTAAACGTGACACAGCCCGGAGGCGAGCCTGCACAGGTCCACGTGCAGACGGGCGAAGAGGACGGTACGGGTCACGAGCGCCAACTATACGTCCCCCCTGAGCGTGGGCTGAGTCAGGGCTACCCTCGCGTCTCGTCCGTCCCTGACGGATACAGATGTCCGGCCACCATCCCTGCGGGGCCGTACAGCTCTGGAACAGTGACGAACACGTAACCCTTCCCGCGAAGCCTTTTTAGCATGTCCGGAATCGCCTCGACTGTCGGGCGATGGGTGTCGCGCAGCAAAATGATCGCCCCGTTTCGGGCACCCTTGACGGCGCGCGTGGCGATCGCCTCCGGGCTGTCGCCCGGCCGGTCGAGCAGGTCGACGTCGGAGCCGACCAGCGCGAGCCCCATCTCCCGCGCCACGTCCAGCACGTCGGCGTTCACAGCCCCGTACGGCGCGCGTACCAGCTTGGGCGTCTGCCCGATGGCGGTGGTCAGCACGTCCGCGGTCCGCGCCAGCGAGTCGCTGATCTTGCTCGTGGGCAGCTTCGACAGGTCCCGGTGCGACCAGCCGTGGTTGCCGACCAGGTGCCCCTCGTCCCGCATGCGGCGCAGCAGGCCGGGGTCGGCCGCGGCGTTGGAGCCGACCGTGAAGAACGTCGCCCGCGCGCCCGCCTCCCGCAGCGCGTCGAGCGCCTTAGCCGTGTCGGGGCCCGGCCCGTCGGCGAAGGTCAGCGCCACGCACTTGACCTTCGCGCAGTCCACCGTGCCCGCCATCGAGCTGGCGGCGTCGGGGGCGGGCGCCGGTTCCGTCCGCCGCGGCGGCACGGCCTCCGCGGGCTCCACGGGCCGCCGTCCGCGCTCCCGCGCGCTGTCCCGCGCCCGGCGGCCCGTCTCCGACAGCAGCGGCTCCGCCTTCTTCGCGGGCACGGCCACCGCCAGCCGCCCCAGCGAGCAGGGCCCGAGCTGGCAGTCGTCGAACTCCACCACGAGCTCGCCGGCCCGGTTGAACGCCATCGAGTCGAACGCGTCGCCCTTGACCGACAGCCGGCTCCAGTCCACCGTGGGGCCCCGGTCCTTCAGCTCGTCCTTGACCAGTCCCGTCAGCTCGCCGAGGGCCGCCTCGCCGGAGAGCAGCCCGGTCGAGCCGACCGCGGTGCGGCTCTCGCGGTCGTACCAGAGCGTTCTGGTGGAGTTGGTCCAGTCGGCGCCGAGGTGGCGGCCGGTGCGCAGCCGTACCCCGACGACCTGGGAGGAGGCGGCGGTGAGCTGCCAGTCGACGTTCAGCTCGTGACGAGCGGAGCGAGGAGGAGAGGAGGAGCCGGACGTGGCGCCCGCGCTCGGGCCGGTCGCGGCGCGGAAGGTGCGTAGCAGGCGCGCGGCCTCCTCGCGCAGCGCCTCGTTGAGCCGTGGGGTGTCCTTCAGTTGGGGGTAGCTGATGTAGACGTGCCGGTCGCCGTTCTCGGCCAGCGTGCCGGTGGTCAGGCCGGCGACCTCGGCGGGATCGACAAAGTCGATCATGGTCGGCTCTGCTGGGACGAGGACGTCCCGCTCGGGGGAAGCGGAGGCCAGCCCGCAACCCGCTGCGCTGACGGCCATCAACGCGATTCCTCCGAAGAATCGCATTATGTGCATGGATGTCACATTATGAGGTCAAAAACGCCTTTTGCCGTGATTTGGGGCTATGGGGTCAGAGGCTTGACTGGGTTACGATCGCGACATGGACGGCTACTTCGGGTCCTACCTGCTGGTCGCCGCGCTGTTCGCGATCGGCGTGGCCATCGTGGCCGGGGCCCTCCTGGTCAACCGCCTGCTGCGCCCGACCAGGCCCACGCCCGAGAAGCTGACCAGCTACGAGTGCGGCGTCGATCCCGTGGGCGACGGCTGGGCGCAGTCCCAGGTCCGCTACTACGTCTTCACCTACCTGTACGTGATCTTCGCCGTCGACGCGGTCTTCCTCTTCCCCTGGGCCACGGTGTTCGACGCGCCCGGATTCGGGCTGACGACGCTGGTCGAGATGTTCGTCTTCCTGGGCGTCATCGCGCTCGGCATCCTCTACGCCTGGCGCAAGCGCGTGCTGAGCTGGACCTAGATCGACTCGCCCGCGCACCCCTCGTGACCTCCCCGGCGAGGCCGGGCGAGCGGTCTCCTTTGCCTGACCAGCAATTCGAGGAAGAATGGGCGGTATGGCAGCAACGGATCTCCCGATGCCCACGGTCGGGCCGGGCTCACGGCTGGCGCCCAAGCCCATGCGCTTCATCCTCAACTGGGGGCGGCGCTATTCGCTGTGGGTGTTCAACTTCGGGCTGGCCTGCTGCGCCATCGAGTTCATCGCGACCTCGGCGAGCCGGCACGACTTCATCAGGTTCGGGGTGATCCCGTTCGCCAACGGCCCCCGGCAGGCCGACCTGATGATCGTCTCGGGCACGGTCACCGACAAGATGGCCCCCGCCGTCAAACGGCTCTACGAGCAGATGCCCGACCCCAAGTACGTGATCTCGTTCGGGGCCTGCTCCAACACCGGCGGCCCCTACTGGGACTCCTACTGCGTGACCAACGGCGTCGACCAGATCATCCCCGTCGACGTCTACGTGCCCGGCTGCCCGCCCAGGCCCGAGGCGCTGCTCTACGGGATCATGAAGCTGCAGGAGAAGATCGCCGGAGAGAAGCTCGGCGACCGCTACCTGTGGTCCCGCGCCCACGGGGAGGAGGCGTGAGCCTCTCCGAGCGGGCCCAGCTCTCCGAGACCTACGGCGAGACCACGGCCGACTTGGACCCCGGCGACTGGATCGACGTCCTGACCGAGCTCCGCGACACCGGCTACACCTTCTTCGACTGGCTGACCGGGGTCGACGACCCGCCCGACGGCTTCCACGTCGTCGCCCACCTCTACGATCCGGTCGCCTGCCGGCGGCTGCTGGTGCGCACCCGGATCCCGCGCGCCGACCCGCGGCTGCCCTCGGCCGTGGGCGTCTTCCGGGGCGCCGACTGGCACGAGCGCGAGACGTACGAGATGTTCGGCGTGACCTTCGACGGCCACCCCTACCTGGTGCCGCTGCTGCTGCCCGACGGGTTCGAGGGCCACCCGCTGCGCAAGGACTTCATCCTCGCCGCCCGCGTCGCCAAGGCGTGGCCCGGCGCCAAGGAGCCCGGCGAGTCGGGACACGGAGCGCCCAGCCGCCGCAAGACGCTTCCGCCCGGAGTCCCGGCCGACTGGGGGACACCCGATGCTTGACGTGGTGCTGACCTTCGCCGTCATCCTCGTCGTCTTCCTGGTGCTGCCGCTGATCATCGGGCAGACCGAGCACAAGGTGATGGCCCACATGCAGTCACGCCTCGGGCCGATGTACGCCGGCGGCTTCCACGGCTGGGCGCAGCTGATCGCCGACGGGGTGAAGTTCGCGCAGAAGGAGGACGTCATCCCGGCCGCCGCCGACCGGCGGATCTTCATGATCGCCCCTGGCGTGGCGCTGGTGCCGTACCTCGTCGTGATGATCGCCATCCCCCTCGACAAGGGCCTGGTCGGCGTCGACCTCGACCTGGGCCTGTTCTTCGTGCTCGCGGTGATGGGCGTCGGCGTGCTCGGCTCGATCATCGCCGGGTGGGCCTCGGCCAACAAATACTCCCTGCTCGGCGGCATGCGATCGGCCGCCCAGCTCATGTCGTACGAGCTGCCGCTGGTGCTGGCCGCCTCCTCGGCGGCGATGGCCGCGGGCACCCTCTCCCTGCCCGGCATCGTCGAGGCCTGGCAGTGGTGGTGGCTGCCCTGGCAGGCGATCGGCGGCGTGGTGTTCTTCATGGCCGGGCTGGCCGAGCTGCGCCGCCCGCCGTTCGACATGCCGATCGCCGAGTCCGAGATCATCATGGGCCCGATGACCGAATACACCGGCATGCGGTTCGCCCTGTTCATGCTCTCCGAGTACGTCGGCATCGTCGTGCTGTCGTTCCTGACCACCGTGCTGTTCCTCGGTGGCTGGCACGGGCCGCTGCTGCCCGGCTGGCTGTGGACCCTGGGCAAGGTGTTCCTGCTGGCCTTCGTGGTGATCTGGCTGCGGGTGACCTTTCCCCGGCTGCGCGAAGACCAGCTGCAGAAGCTCGCCTGGGCCGTGCTGGTGCCCCTGGCCCTCGCCCAGCTCGCGCTCACCGGCGTGGTGAAGGTCATGATCTGACCGATTCTTCCCGTTCTCCCTGCCCGTTCATTTGTGATAGGGAGGAAGCGGGCCTTACGGGGATGTGACCTATCTTGCGCGCTTGGGTGCGGCCACTCGGGGAAGAGACGAAGACCGCGTTGTTCTGGGACGGGCACGCGCTTACGGCCACGGACGACGCCGCGCGCCTCGCGATACGGGTCAAACCGGTCGCGCTCTACTACTACTCCTACGTTCAGGACCACGCCGAGAAGCTGAGCGAGGTCATCGGCGGCCTCGCCGCCCTCGACGCCGACGGTCTCGTCCTCGTCGATCTGCCCGGCCCGTGGGACCGCCGGCACGTGGCGGCCTTCACCGCGACGACCGGCCTCCGTTTCGTGGACGGGCACCACGACCCGCCCCGCCGGACCCGGGCGGTCCTCGCCGGACGTGCCCCCGGCTGGCGACGCCTGCACGGCCGCGACCGGCCGTTCCTCAGCCGATGGCGCGCGCCGGTGGCCATCTGCGCCGGAGTCGTCGGGCTGGGCGTGATGGCCTACCTCACCTCGACCGGCGCCTGGATGGCCTGGCGCGGGCTCGCCACCGTGGGCCGGCTCGCGCTCGACCTGATCGACGCCAAGTGGCTGATGATCGCCTTCAGCCCGGCGCTCCTGGTGTTACGGCCCGTGATGGCCCGCGTCCAGAGGTGGCGGATCCGGAACGGAACCGTGTTAGGGCAGGCGGGCGGGGCGCATCTGACGGTCAAGCAGGGGAAGCTGCGGATCGGGCGAGGCAAGGAGGCGATCCCCGAGCTGCGCGTCGGGGTCCACCGCTCGGAAGCCTCCACCCTCCTCCTCTACCGCTACGACCCCCCACCCACCTCCACGCCCCTTTACGGCTACGACCCCCCACCCACCTCCACGCCCCTTTACGGCTACGACCCCCCACCCACCTCCACGCACATCAGCGCTCATCCGCTCCCGCCGAACCCTGCCACGGGTCTCACCCCAGCAGGTCTGCCGGACTCGCCGAACACATCCCCGGCTTCGCCGCACTCCGGCCCGCCACCCCCTCCTGCGCCGGGCCCTGCGCCGTCGGGTGTCGACGTGCCGGGTTCTGTGCCGTCGGATGTCGACGTGACCAGAGACTCCGTTCGGGTGCCCGTCGCGCCCGCGTCGATTCCATCCGCGGTGGGGCTCTTCGTCCTGGACGGGGTCGGGCAGCCGCTCCATCACCTTCCGGGGCCGTGGGACGTCGGTACGGTCCATCGATTCGCTCAGCGATACAACCTGAGGCTGGCCGTACACCGGGTGTCGCGTGAGGAATACCTCCAACTGGTCCGGACGTGCCGAGAGGCGACACCCTGAGCGGCGGCCCGGCGCGTCGGCGGCGAGAACAGGCTCCACCGCCTGATGGCCGGCATGGTCAGTGCACGATGGCCAGCATCACGTCCGAGGCGGAGGGCCGGTCGAGGGGACTCTTTTGGAGGCAGGAGCCCGCGACACCCCGGAGGGTGGGCGGTAAAGGGGATAAGTCTGGATGAACGGTCAACACCCGGTTGAACACCGCGGGCACCGAGTCCTCGCCGAACGGCGGCCGCCCCGTGGCCGCGAACATCATCGTCACCGCCCAGCTGAACACGTCGGAGGCCGGCCCCACCTGCTCCCCGGTCAGTTGCTCGGGCGACATGTACGGTGGCGTGCCGACCATCTTCCCGGACGTCATGGTCACCTGGTCGAGCGCGCGAGCGATGCCGAAGTCGATCACTCGCGGCCCGTCGTGCCCGATGAGCACGTTGCTCGGCTTGAAGTCGCGGTGCACGATCCCCGCCTTGTGGATGGCGGCCAGCGCCCCGGCTGTGGACAACGCCAGCCGGGTCAGGCTGCCCTCGTCACGCGGGCCGTGGCGCCGTACGAGCTGCTCCAGTGATGGGCCGTCGACGTATTCGCTGACGATGTAGGCGTGCTGGCCCGTGATGCTCACGTCGAGCAGCCGGGCTGTGGAGAACGTCGCCACCCTGCGCGCGGCGTCGACCTCCCTGGCGAACCTCATCCGAGCCGTCTCGTCCACCAGGTCGTGCAGGACTTTCACCGCGACCTGCACCCCGTTGGGCGCCATCGCGAGATAGACCGCGCCCTGTCCGCCTCGCCCGAGCGAACGGAGCACGCGGTAGTGCCCGATCCATTCGGGCTCACCCGGCCGCCGGTGGGTGCTGGGAGAGGTGGTGCGCTGGTGCGGATCGGTGTGTGGATATCCGGGTCGCTGGTGAGGAGCCGGATGTGGATAGACCGGCTGCCGGTGCCGGGCCCTGGCCATCGCCGGAACCAGGATGCCCGAGTGGATGACCCCGCCCAGCCAACTGACCATGAGCGCCACAGAGACCAGCGTGGACATCGGCTCCGGGATGTCGTCGAACTCGGTGTAACCCATCACCGCGATGACGAACGAACCGATGCAGACCGTGTACGCGGCAGTGGCGAGCACCAGCCACACGCTGCGCAACCAGTAGGCGGCGAACCCGATCGTGAACGGGGCCGCCAGGCCGCACGTGAACAGCGGCAGGACCGCCCACCCCACGGCGGCGGTCCACGCCAGACCGCTGGGGCCGCGCGGATGGGTGTTCGACATGGCGGCAGGTTATCGTCCCGTACTTGCCTATATCGGCTGTGGACCCATGTTGTGGATAACCTCCCCCAAGCCTGTGGATAGCTGTGGAAAACCTGGGGACAGAGTCTCCTGCTCATTCACCTGCGCCGCCAAGTGCGCCATGATGTTGAATATGGGACGGATACCGGGAGTCGGACTCGCAAAGGGGCTGTCCATCACCCTCCGCCACATGCTGCGCAAATCCGTCACGCAGCAGTATCCCGAGGTCAAGCCCGCCCTCCCGCCTCGCAGCCGGGGGGTGATCGCCCTAGTCGAGGAGAATTGCACCTCTTGCATGCTGTGTGCGAGAGAGTGTCCCGATTGGTGCATCTACATCGATTCCCACAAGGAGACGATCCCGGCCCCCGAGGGCGGTCGCCCCCGCCAGCGCAACGTCCTCGACCGCTTCGCCATCGATTTCGCCCTGTGCATGTACTGCGGTATCTGCATCGAGGTGTGCCCGTTCGACGCGCTGTTCTGGTCTCCCGAGTTCGAGTACGCCGAGGGCGACATCCGTAATCTCCTGCACGAGAAGGACCGGCTCGCGACCTGGGTTCCCACTGTCCCACCCCCTCCCGCCCACGACCCCGGCGCCGAGCCGCCCAAGGAGCTCACGGCCGCCCCTCGCCGCCCGGGCGCCGCTCCGGCTCGCCCTGCATCCTCCCGCCGCCCTCGCCCCGACACCCCGGCTCCACCGGCGAGTACGCGGCAGCCCGTTGACGACACAACGAGCACCGAACAACGCCCACCCGGTACGCCGGACAAGCACACACCCGCCCCCTCAACCCCCGAGACCACATCCTCGGGAACTTCGATCTCCGGAACTTCCACTCCCGAGACCACATCCTCCGGGTCCTCGACCTCCGGAACTTCGATCTCGGAGACCACATCCCCCGGGTCCTCGACCTCCGGAACTTCGATCTCGGAGACCACATCCTCCGAGCCCTTGACCTCCGGGACCGCATCTTCCGGGCCCATAACCTCCGGAACTTCGACCTCCGGGAGTTTGCCCTCGGGCGCCCCGGCCTCCGGGGCGGCGGTTCCGGGGACGGCGACATCTGAGACCGCGCCTTCCGGGAGCGCGCCTGCGGAAACCACGTCTGCGGAAACGGTGTCGTCGGAAGGCGCGGCTTCCGAGGATGAGCCTTCAGGCGCTGTGACCTCTGGAGATGTGAGCCGGGGGACGGCGTCATCCGAGACGGCGGCCCCAGCAACTGCCTCCCAGGACCAGAGAGCGTCCGAGGCGGAGGGCCCCGAGAGTGGCGCGTCCGAGGGGACGATGTCCGAGGCGGAGGGCCCCGGGACTGGGACGGCCGAGAGGGCGATGTCCGAGGCGGAGGGCCCCGGGACTGGGACGGCCGAGAGGGCGATGTCCGAGGCGAGGGGTGAGGCAGCGGGTTCCGAGACGGGCGGCGAGCCGTCTGGAGCCGGGCCAGACCGCACACCGCCCTCGGAGCGCCCCCAGAACGGCCCGTCATCCACAGGCAAGCCGGCAGAGGAAGAGTTGTCCACAGCCTCGGGAGAGCCGCGCCCGGACCCCGGCTCGAAGGAGCAGACTGCAGGCCCGAGGCCGCGCAGGCGCCGGATGGCCGACCCTCGATCCATCCGCCCGCCCGGGCGACTCGACCCTGACGGGACAAGGGAGTCCGAGGAGGATTCGTGATCGAGGAGGTGCCCTCCTACCTGTCACCCACGGGGCAAGAAGTCGTCCTCTTGCTGCTGGGTGCGGTGGCGGTCGGATCGGCGCTGCTCGTTGTCACGACCCGCCAACTCGTTCACGCCGCCCTGTGGCTGGTGGTCTCCTTCGGTGCGCTGGCCGGATGCTACCTCGTTCTGACAGCCGAGTTCGTCGCCTGGGTCCAGGTGCTCATCTATGTGGGCGCCGTCGTGGTTCTGATGCTGTTCGGGATCATGCTCACCCGCGCCCCGATCGGCCGCTCCGCCGACCTCGACAGCGGCAACCGGGTGGTGGCCGCGGTAGTGGCGCTGGCGACGGCAGCCATCCTGGTCACGGTGGTGATCGACGGCTTCCACATGGCCTACACCCCTCTGACGCCCGGCGCGGGCGCGGCGAAAGAGCTCGGAGCCAGCGTGTTCAGCACATGGGTGCTGCCCTTCGAGGCCCTGTCCGTGCTGCTCCTGGCCGCCCTGATCGGCGCCATCGTGCTGTCCCGCACGGACATTCCCGGCGGCGCCCCGCCCGCCCAACCCAGCCCCTCAACCGCCCCACCCGGGAAGCGAGCCGCTCCGCCCGCGAGTCCGGCCGTTCCGTCTGGCAGTACGGCCACGCCGTCCGCGAGTCCAGCCGTTCCGTCTGGGGATCCGGTCGAGCGAAGCGGGGCTTCGGTCGAGCGGGGCGGGGCTTCGGTCGAGCGAAGCGGGGCTTCGGTAGCCGATGAGACCGGGGGACCGGCCCGTCAGGTCGGCGGTTCGACCGACCACTCCCGCGACTCGCCACCTGACCGCACCGGGGGGCATTAGTGCACATCGTCTACCCGGCGGTCATCTCCGCACTCCTCTTCTCTGTCGGCGTCTACGGCGTCCTCGCACGTCGCAACACGATTCTCGTGCTGATGTCGGTCGAGCTGATGCTCAACGCCGTCAATCTCAACCTGGTCGCGTTCGACGTGTGGCTGCGTGACCGGCTGCACAGCGGTCAAGTGCTCACGCTCTTCGTCATCGTCATCGCGGCCGCCGAGGTGGGCGTGGGCCTGGCGATCGTCCTGGCCCTTTACCGAAACCGCAGGACCGTCGACATCGACCAGCTCCGTGACCTGGCCGAGCCCACCGCACCACCGGCAGACTCGACGGACGCAACCGGACGGCCGTGGGCCCCCAGCGATCACTCCCTTGATCTCGGCGAGCCCGCCGGCCCTGCATCGAGGGCGACCCAGTCCAGCGACGGCCCGCTTGCGACCGCCCCCGGACCCGTGATCACACGCATCGGCCACACACCTGCGACCGAGTCCGTCGATCACCCCGTGGCCGAGCCGCCCGAGCAGACGGGCACTCCCAGGGCGCCATCCGACGAGCCACACGAGCCCGCGGAGCGCCATCCCGCCCAGCCGCCGGCCGGCCCGTCGGGCAACGGGCGTGGAGACGAGCGGCCCGCCGAGCGAGGGGGAAAGCTGTGACGATCTTCCCGCTGCTGGCCGTACTCCTGCCCTTCGTCGCGGCCTTCGCGGGCCTGCTCCTCTCGCGCCGGCCGCATTTCCGGTCACCGGGCACCCCCGAGACGCGGAGAGCGGCAGGCCGTCGACGGGCCGCGTGGTTCGCGGTGTTCCCGACGGCAGCCTCCGCCGTGCTGGCCACCTGGCTGGCCTGGGGCCCCGGCTTCGCGTTCCTCGAGGGGGCCTCGCCGGGAGAACCCGTCGGCCGCACCTACGGCACGATCGTCACCGGTGGCATCCCGATCTCGCTGACCCTCCAGGCCGACGACCTGTCCGCCATCCTCGGCGTCCTGGTGACGTTCGTGGCGCTGGCCGTCCAGGTCTACTCGGTCGGCTACCTCCACGACGACCCGCGCTATCCCTCCTACAGCGCCTTCATCAGCCTGTTCACCAGCGCGATGCTGCTCGTCGTCTACGCGGGCGACCTTCTGGTCCTCTACGTGGGCTGGGAGATCATGGGCCTCTGCTCCTACCTCCTCATCGGACACTGGTGGGAAGACCGGGCCAATTCGCGGGCAGCGGTCAAGGCCTTCCTGGTGACGCGGCTGGGTGACGTCGGCTTCCTGTTCGGCATCTTCGTGCTCGGCGTCTCGGCGGGCAGCTTCCGCATCGCCGACGTGCTGGCCAAGGTGCCCGAGATGTCCGCGGGCACGCTGGTGGCCGCCACGATGCTGCTGCTCGCCGGGGTGGCGGGCAAGAGCGCCCAGGTGCCTTTGCACACCTGGCTGCCCGACGCCATGGCCGGACCGACGCCGATCAGCGCGCTGATCCACGCGGCCACCATGGTCGCGGCCGGGATCTTCATCGTGGCCAGGCTCTTTCCCGCCTTCCTGGCCGCTCGCCCGACGCTCGACGTGCTCGCCGTCATCGCCGCCCTCGGCATGCTCGGCGCCGCCCTGGCCGCGCTCGCCCAGGACGACCTGAAACGGGTGCTCGCCTACTCCACGGTCAGCCAGCTCGCCTACATGGCCGGAGGGCTCGCGGCCGGGTCGGACAGCGCCGCGATCTTCCACCTGCTCACTCACGGCGCGTTCAAGGCGCTGCTGTTCCTCTGCGCGGGCGCGGTGATCCACCACGTCGGCTCCAACCTGATGAGTCAGATGGGCGGGCTCCGGCGGACGCTACCGGTCACGTTCGTGACGATGACGGTGGGGTTCGCCGCCCTCACGGGCATCCCACCGGCCAGCGGATTCTTCAGCAAGGACGCGCTCCTGCTCACGATGGAACGCGCGCTGACGGGTGGCCGCCTGACGGACGCCGCCGCCCTGCTGCTGTACGGCTGCGCGCTCGCGACGGTCGCCGTCACCGGCGCCTACGCCACCAGGGCCTGGCTGCGCACGTTCCTCGGCGAGGCCAGGGTGGTCGCGCTGCCCGAGCCCGAACCCGGCACGGCCCACGTGGTCGACGTCCGCGAGGCGCCGAGGACGATGCTGGTGCCCATCGTGCTGCTGGCGGTCCCCGCCCTGCTGCTCGGGTTCGCCGGAGGGGTGCACCTCGATCTGGGGGTGGCCGCCATCAGCGTCGTGCTCACGCTGCTCGGCGGCGGGGTCGTCTACGCGTTCTGGCGCGGCGATCCGGCGGCCGATCCGGCACGCGTGCTCGGTCCGTTCCTGGGGCCGTGCGAGCGGGCGTTCTACGTCGACGGCCTCTACGCCGCCGTGTTCGTGCGCCCGGTGCTGGCGCTGGCCAGGCTCGTGGTCCGGACCGACGACCGGGTGGTGGACGGCGCGGTGCGCGGCTCGGGACGCACGATGCAGGGCCTGTCCGGGATGTTGCGGCTGGTCCAGAACGGCAACGTCCAGCTCTACGTGACCGGCCTGCTGGCCGGAGTCCTGTTGATCGTGGTCGGGGCGGTGGTGTTCGCATGATGGGCTGGCTTCCCGTCGCGCTGCTCGCCGTCCCGTTGCTCGGAGCCTCGCTGCTGCTGATCTCGCCCGGGTCGCTCCGGCCGGTGCTGCGCGTCTACGGGCTCGCCTTTTCGGGCCTCACGCTGGCGCTCGCCGTGATGCTGGCGGCGACGTTCGACTACGCGCAGGCCGCCCGGCCGCAGTTCACCGTCGACCAGCCGTGGATCCCGGGCCTCGACCTCCGGTTCCACCTGGGGGTCGACGGCATCTCGCTGCCGCTGGTGGTGCTGACGGCCCTGCTGACGTTCCTCTGCTTCGCCTACCTGAGCTGGGGCGACGCGCGCGGCCCCGGCCAGCTTCGGGCCTCCGCCACCGGCAGGCCGAGAGCGCTGGTGTTCACGCTGCTCGTCCTCGAAGTCGGCATGATCGGCACGTTCCTGGCCCTCGACCTGCTGCTGTTCTTCGTGTTCTTCGAGATCGTGCTGATCCCGATGTACTTCCTGATCGCCATCTGGGGAGGCAGGGGCCGCCGGGGCGCGGCGATCAAGTTCATCCTCTACACACTGCTCGGCTCGGTCGTGATGCTGCTCGGCCTGCTGCTCATCTGGTCCCAGACCGGCACCCTGGACATCGTCGCCCTCGGTCAGGCACACGGCGCGGGCATGTCGAGGGCGGTGCAGATTCTCGCGTTCGCGGCGGTGGGGATCGGCCTGGCGGTCAAGACGCCCATGTGGCCGCTGCACACGTGGCTCCCGGACGCGCACACCGAGGCGCCGACCGTCGGTTCGGTGCTGCTGGCCGGGGTGCTGCTGAAGATGGGCACCTACGGATTCGCCAGGATCGCCATCCCCGTCCTGCCCGAGGGAGCGGTGGCGATCGCGCCGTGGCTGGGAGCCCTGGCGGTGGTCGGCATCGTCTACGGCTCCCTGGCCTGCCTCGCCCAGCGCGATCTCAAACGGATGATCGCCTATTCCTCCGTGGGGCACATGGGGTTCGTGCTGCTCGGGTTCGCCACGCTGACCACGGTGGGCATCAACGGCGCCCTGTTCGCCAACGTCGCCCACGGCCTGATCACCGGCCTGCTGTTCTTCCTGGCCGGCGCGATCAAGGAACGGTACGGCACGGCCGACATGCCGTCGCTGGGCGGCGGCATGCTGGCCACGCTGCCGCACCTGGGCGCGGTCCTCACCTTCGCCGCGATCGCCTCGCTCGGCATCCCCGGGCTGGCCGGGTTCTGGGGGGAGATGCTGTCCCTCTTGGGCGCCTTCCAGCCGGCCGAGGCGTTGCCGCGCGGGCTGTTCCTCGTCTTCATGGTGATCGGCGGGCTCGGGGCGGTGCTGACGGCGGCGTACTTCCTCGTCATGCTGTCCCGCGTGACCCACGGCCTACCGGCCCGGACGGTCCCCAGCCTGGTCGCGACGCACCCCGGCCCGGCGGAGGAGCCGCCCGCTTCGGCTGCGGGTCTCGGCCCGGATGGGCCGGGCGCCGGGGCAGAGGCGGCCGGTGAGCGGCCGGAGGCGTCCGAGACGGAGCCGTTCGTCCCCGAGGCGACGATCGAGGGCATGCGCGACATCAGGGGCTACGAGCTGGTCGCCTGGGTGCCGTTGATCGTGCTGATCCTGGTGTTCGGACTCTGGCCCAAGCTGCTCCTCTCGCTCACCACACCGGCCGTGCAGACCCTGCTGGGAGCCCTGTCATGATCCAGCAGATCCACTACTTCGTGATCGCTCCACCTCTGGTGCTGGCGCTCGCGGCCGGGCTCGTGCTGCTGCTCGACGCCTTCCTCCCAGCCGGTCGGCGGACCACGGCGGGCCTGGGGCTGATCACCCTCGCCGGGGTCCTCGCCGCCCTGGGTTTCGTCGTGGCGCAGGCCGCCCGAGGCGGGCAGACGCTTGCCACGTTCTGCGTCCCGGACGGCCTCGCCAGGGCCGCGGGCGCCGCTGTGCCGGCGAGCGCCGCGGCGCGGGAAGCCGGAGACGGCGCCGGGTTGTGCTCGTTCGTGGCCGACCGGTTCACCCTGATCTTCGCCGGGGTGGTGCTCGTGGCCGCCGTGGTGGTCGTGCTGATGTCGATGACCGAGCTGGCCGGCGGCGGCATCCCGGTCGGAGAGTGGTACTTCCTCCTGCTCTGCACCCTCGTCGGCGCGGTGACTCTACCCGCCTCGCGCGACCTGATCATGCTCGTGGTGGCCCTCGAGCTGGTGTCGCTCCCGGTCTTCGCCCTCACCGCGCTGAAACGCTACGACGGCCGCTCGTCGGAGGCCGCGATCAAGCTGTTCCTGGTCTCGGTCGTGTCCACGGCGATCATGCTGTTCGGGGTCTCCCTGCTGTACGGCGTCGCGGGCTCGGTCCACCTCTCCCGGATCGCCGCCGTCCTCAGCGGCGCCGGCCCGCCCCCGGAGGCGTTCGCACCGGCACTGGAGGCCGCCCACGGGCTGCCGGCCGTCGTCACGGTCGGCGTCGTGCTGGTCACGGCCGGGTTCGGGTTCAAGATCGCCGCGGTGCCGTTCCATGCCTGGGCGCCGGACGTCTACCAGGGCGCGCCCATCCCGATCGCCGCCCTGCTCTCGGTGATCTCCAAGGCGGCCGGGTTCGCGGGCCTGATCCTGCTGCTGGTCACCGCCCTGGCCGGGCAGTCCACCACCTGGTCGCCGATCATCGCGATCGTCGCCGCGCTCACCATGACGGTGGGCAACCTGCTGGCCATGCGCCAGCGTTCCGCCGTGCGGCTGCTGGCCTGGTCCTCGGTCGCGCAGTCGGGCTACATCCTGGCTCCGATCGCGGTGGCGTCCCGAACAGGCAGGTCAGGCGATGCCCTGCTGACCGGAGCGGTGGGCGCCTCCGTCGCCTACCTGGTCATCTACGCGGCGATGAACCTGGGCGCGTTCGCCGTGGTCATGATCGTCTCCAGGACGGCGCCGCGCAACGAGCTCGACGACTACCGGGGGCTCGTCTTCCACAGCCCCGTGGTGGCGCTCGTGCTGGCGTTCTGCCTGATCTGCCTGGCCGGGCTCCCGCCGGGGCTGGCCGGTCTCTTCGCCAAGATCGTGGTCTTCCGCGAGCTCGTGGACGGCGGGGCCGGCTGGCTGGCGGTGGTCATGGCGGTCAACACGGTGATCGGGCTCTACTACTACGTCGTCTGGGCAGGCCGGCTCTTCACCCCCGCCCCCGCCGTCACCGCCGCCCGCCGGACGTTTCCCGCCACCTGGGTGGCCGCCGGGCTCGCGGTCGCCCTGGCCGTCGTGTTCTCCGTCGCGCCCCAGCTGGTGCTCGACCTGGCCACGGCTTCGGGATAGCCGTACGGTGGCGCTCCGCCGACGGGGGAGCACGCGGGGAACGTTGTACCGGGGGATGGTCGTTGGACCTGGTGAACCCGCACTACGAAGGGGGGAACCTTGCACCACAACGGTCTGCGCACCGCCGTCCTGCTCGGCGGACTGTCAGCGCTTATCCTCGCGGTGGGCGCGTGGCTGGGCGGCAGCACCGGCCTGCAGATCGCGTTCGTGCTGGCCGTGGCCGGCAACGGCTTCGCGTACTTCTTCTCCGACCGGATCGCGCTGTCCGCCATGCGGGCACGCCCGGTGAGCGAGGTCGAGCAGCCCACCCTCTACCGCATCGTGCGCGAGCTCTCCACCCAGGCTCGCCAGCCGATGCCGCGCCTCTACATCTCGCCGACCGTCCAGCCCAACGCGTTCGCCACCGGCCGGACCCCCCGCCAGGCCGCCATCTGCGTGACGTACGGGCTGACGCGGTTGCTCGACGAGCGGGAGCTGCGCGGGGTGATCGGGCACGAGCTGTCTCACGTGTACAACCGCGACATCCTGATCTCCTCCGTGGCCGGCGCCCTGGCCACGATGATCACCTGGCTCAGCTACGTGGCCGTCTTCTTCGGCGGCTCCGACGACGACGAGGGCCCCGGTTTCCTGGGCGCGCTGCTCATGATGTTGCTCGGACCAGTCGCGGCGGGCATGGTTCAGATGGCGATCTCCCGTACGCGGGAATACCAGGCCGACGAGTCGGGAGCCATGCTGACCGGCGACCCGCTCGCGCTGGCCTCGGCGCTGCGCAAGATCGAGATGGGTGCCCGCCGGCTGCCCCTTCCCGAGAACAGCCGCCTCACCTCGGCCTCCCACATGATGATCGCCAACCCGTTCAGCGGCTCAGGCTTCGGCCGCCTGTTCTCGTCGCACCCACCCACGTCCGAGCGGGTGGCCCGGCTCGAGCGCATGGCCGGCTACCGCCGCTAGAGGATCGCACCGCCGAGCCGGGCGAGCCAGAGGATCGCGCCGCCATAGGGACGCGCCGCCAGAGCATCGCACCGCCAGAGGGCCGCGCCGCCAGACGTCACGTCCGATGGAGGTCACGTCGCGACCGAGATGACCACCCGCCGGTTCTTCGCCCGGCCCGCCGGATCGTCACTCCCGTCCGCCTTGGTGTTCGGCACGACCGGCTTGCTCTCGCCGTACCCCGTGGCCCTGAGCAGCGATCTCTGGATGCCGCCCTTGGTGGCCAGCCAGTCGACGACGGCCTGGGCGCGCCGTTCGGAAAGGGGCTGGTTGTGGGAGTCGTCGCCCTTGGCGTCGGTGTGGCCGTCGACCCGGATGGGCGCCCCGTTGGCCCCCTTCGCGGTGATCTGCCCGGCGATCTGCTTGAGCGCGGCCACCGCGCCGGGCTTGATCGTGGCGCTGTCGAAGTCGAAGAGCACGTCCGCCTTGATGTTGTAGGCGATCGAGCCGTCCCCTTCGTATACCTCACTCTTGCCGATCTCGTACGACTTCAGCTCCGCCCCCGGGATGTCCACGCCCGGGACGTTCACCCCGGGCACGCTCAATCCCGGCACCTCCACGGCCGGGATGCACTCGCGCTGCGCGTTGCACGCCGAGGGCCGGATGAGGAACCGCCGCACCAGGAAGGGGCGGACGAGGAAGGGCCGGACGAGGAACGGCCGGATCACGAAGGGCACCAGCCCGCCGTCCTTGGGCTTGACCTGGCACACCTCGGGAGTCGAAACCCCCTCGGCGTACTGTGCCTCGGCTTTGCCGCCCTCGGCGCGGACGGGCGCGAGCTTGATCCCGCCCGCGTCCACGCCGGGGATCTCGACGGGCGGGATCTCCACCCCGGGGATCATCGTCGGCGGGATCGACGCCGCACCCAGGCATCCACCGGGTGCGGGCTTGATCTCGGTGCACTGCGCGGGCACCCGCTGCGCCGGGATGTCCACCCCGGGGATGGTCACCGCCGGGATGACCTCGCCGCCGATCTTCGCCTCCGGGATCAGCACCGGGTCCGCGTGCACGGCGGGGATCTCGACCGCCGGGATGAGCCGGCCGTTCGGGCAGCTCGTCGGCTCGGGCCCGCCGGTGGTCGCGCCAGGAGTCGGCGTGGGCGCGGAGCCGGTGACCTGGGAGGAGGGCTGCTGCCGTTCCTCGCCCCCGCCGGCGACCGGACGCTCAGGCATGAGCCCGCACGAGGCGAGCATGGCGACCACCACTGTGACGGTGATCGCGACCGCGAGTCGCATATCAGACCTCCGGGAGAATCGACCACAGGAGCACCGATGCTAGGAGATTGACCTTCAGAACCCGCATAGCCGCCAAGCCTGCGCCAGAATCTCGGGCATGGGACGACCTCCACGACTGAGCGCGGCCGAGCGCAGGCTCTGGGACGCCTTTCCCACCGGTGAGTTCGTGGAGTTGGCTCCGGTCAAGAGCGGCGTCGGCCGTCCAGCCGGGGAGAACGCGCCAACGGACGGCGACACATGGGGCCCCGAGCGGACCATCCGGGCCAAGGTGATCACGTCGCTGCTGCTCGGCGCCCACGACCCGGGCGCCGGCGTGGTCCCCGCGATACGGCTGCGTGGCGCCAGGATCACCGGCCCGCTCACGATCCTGGGCGGCAACGTGGAGCACGAGCTCGTGCTCAGCGGCTGCCACCTGGACGAACCCGTCCAGCTCACAGGTACGACCACCCGCACGGTCCGGCTGACCGACTGCGCCTTACCCGGGTTCAGCGGCGGCGGGATGCGGGTCGCCGGGCACCTCAGCCTGTCCGGCTCGAACATCACCGGCACCGTCCGCATCGCCCGCGCCCAGTTCGAGAGCGGGCTCTGGCTGACCGGCACCAAGGTGACCGCCGACGACGAGTGGGCCCTCTACGCGGGCTCGATGGTGGTCGAAGCCGGGGCGAACCTGAAGAACGCCGACTTCACCGGCGGTGTCCGCCTGGTCGGCGCCAGGCTCAACGGAGATCTCATCTTCGAGGGCGCGACCCTCCGCAATCCCGGCAAGAACGCCCTCACCGCCGACAACATGGTCGTCGAGGACACCCTGCAGTGCACCGGCGGCTTCACCGCCCTGGGCTGCCTGCGGCTGCGCGGCGCCCGGATCGGCAGCATGTTCGCGCTCAGGGGCGTCGTACGCAGCCCCGACACGTCGTACGCGCTGCACGCCAGCCACATGGAGGCCCGCGAGTTCTATCTCAGACCGGCCGAACCCATCGAGGGCGTGGTCAGCCTCGCCCACTCGCGTTTCAGCACCTTGCAGGACGACCCGGACACCTGGCCCGACAAACTCCGCCTGAACGGCCTGACCTACGACCGGTTGCGCGGCAGCGGCGTCGCCCGCAGGATCGGCTGGGTCGATCGTGATCCGGAGGGCTTCCGCCCGCAGCCGTACGAGCAACTGGCAGCCTGGTATCTCCGTGACGGAAACGACGCGCTCGCCCGCCGCACCCAGCTCGCCAAGCTTCGCGCCAGACGGCGCACGCAGGGCCGCGGCTGGCGGGTGTGGGGCCGGCTGCTCGACGCCACGGTCGGGTACGGCTATCGCCCCTGGCTGGCCGGTGTGTGGTTCGGGATCCTGCTGCTGGCCGGCACCGCGGCGTTCAGCTTCAACCCGCCGCGCGCGCTGAAGCCGGACGAAAGCCCCGTTTTCGATGCCTTCGCCTACACCTTCGACCTGCTGCTCCCGCTGCCGGCCTTCGGGCAGCGGGAGTTGTTCGACCCCGCGGGATGGACGCAGGGGCTGGCGTACGGGCTGGTCGTCTCGGGCTGGATCCTGGCCACGGCCCTGATCGCCGGCGCTACGCGGGTGCTCCGCCCCCAGTGATCTTGCGCAGGATGGACGCCAGATCCTCCGGGAAGAAGGCCTCGGCCGTGGCGTCCAGTTCCTCCGCACTCCACCACCGGTGCTCGATCGTGGTCGCCTTCTCGATCTCCTCCATGTGCTCGAACGAGACCTCCACCCGGCCGACCCGGACCGCGAAGAACGTCTGGTCCTGGACGATCGCGTACTGGTCGAAGAAGAACTCGATCGTGGTCGTGCCGTACGGGCCGGTGAACTCGTCGGCGGGAGCCCTGATCCCCACCTCTTCGTGCAACTCGCGCGCGGCGGCCTCCTGGAGCGTCTCCCCTTCCTCCAGCGCCCCGCCGATGGTGAACCAGTAGCGTCTGCCGGGCTCCGCGGGATCGAACCCGTGGAGCAGCAGGACCCGTCCGTCGTCGTCGATGGGCAGCGCACGTGCCGTGAACCTGCGCAAGGGGATCTTCGTCACACGTCGAGCTTACGGACGCCGAGGCGGTCCCGTGGCATCGACTCCGGATGAGGTCTCGCCATGACCGAAGGCCGTTAGTACATTCGTACCCTATACAGTCGTACCATCCGAGCCTCCTTTGAGGCAGGACGAGAAGGATCAGCGATGGCAGGCAGAGCCCTGGTGCTGGGCGGCGGCGGGTACGTCGGCATCGCGTGGGAGATCGGCGTCCTGGCAGGCCTGGCTGAGCACGGCGTCGACCTGAACGACGCCGACCTGATGATCGGCACCTCCGCCGGAGCCGTGGTGGCCGCCCAACTGGCCGCCGGCACAGACCTCGAGCAGCTGTACGGCAGGCAGCTCGCGCCACCGGACGGCGAGCGCACCCCCAAGCCACACCCGTTCGGCCTGGTACGCCTGCTGTGGACGCTGAGCCGGTCGAAGACCATGGCCGAGTTCGGCGCCCGGATGGGCAAGATCGCCCTGAACGCCAAGACCCCGCCGGAGGCCGAACGCCGAGCGGAGATCGCCCGCTGGCTCGGCGACATCCGCGAATGGCCGCGCCGGCCGCTGGTGATCACCGCTGTGGACGCCGAGACCGGCCAGCGCGCCACCTTCGACGCCGCGAGAGGGGCGGACCTGGTGGACTGCGTCGCGGCCAGCACCGCGGGACCGGGCACCCGACCCCCGGCCACCATCGGCGGCCGTCGATACATCGACGGCGGCATGTGCTCGCCGGCCAACATCGACCTGGCCGCCGGCTACGACCGCGTCGTCGTGCTCGCGCCCGTGACCCGTGGTGGCGGAGTCATGAGAAGTGTCCCCGACCAGCTCGCCGAGCTGGGCCCCGGCACCGAGGCGGTCCTCGTCGAGCCCGAGCCGGACACCTGGAAGCAGGTCGTCGGGAAAGGTCTCGGCGGCATGCTCGACCCGGCCCGCCGTGGCCCAGCCGCCCGAGCAGGCCGCGCCCAGGCCGACCGGGTGGCTTCCCGGATCGCTCAGGTCTGGCGCGTTTGATTACCCGATCATTACCTGAGTGATTGTCGGGGCACAGCGGAGACGAGCGCCCCTGTGCCCCGAGCTGCCCTCCGCCGACCTGCCAAGAGAGTCGGCTAACGGTAGTTGACGAACTGCAGGGCGATGTCGAGATCCTTGCCCTTGAGCAGGGAGATGACGTCCTGGAGGTCGTCCTTCTTCTTCGAGCTGACCCGGAGCTCCTCGCCCTGGATCTGGGCCTTGATGCCCTTGGGTCCCTCGTCGCGGATCATCTTGGAGATCTTCTTGGCGTTCTCCTGGTCGATGCCCTCCTTCAGGCTCACCAGCATGCGGTATTCCTTGCCGGACAGCTTGGGCTCACCAGCGTCGAGGATCTTCAGGGAGAGGCCCCGCTTGACCACCTTCTCCTTGAACACGTCGAGCGCGGCCTCGGCCCGCTCCTCGCTGTTCGCCTTGATCTCGATGTTCTCCTGACCGGACCAGCTGATGCTCGCCCCGGTGCCCTTGAAGTCGAAGCGGTGTCCGATCTCCTTGACCGTCTGGTTCAGCGCGTTGTCGACCTCCTGGCGGTCGATCTTGCTGACGATGTCGAAAGATGAATCGGCCAAAGCGCACATCCTCTCAGCTGCGAACGCATGTATGCGGTGCCCGGCTCCAGGTCTCGCGGACCACGAACGCGTCCCCGTGAACACGAACCCCAGCAAACGAGCCTAGCCAGCATCGCGCCAACGTGCAGGACGGCAGGCCCTTGCTCGCCCCTGTACGCTGACGGATGATCGCGTGTGAGCCGGTGACCAAGATCATCCTTGTGGCCCGAGATCCTGAGCTGAGGCCAGCCAGCATGATGGCCACCATCTTCCAGCAGGTCGCCCAGGGCGACACCCTGCCGGGCCGGACGATGACCCGCGTGTCGGCCCTCCTGGACGCCCGGCTGGGCGGCGCTGACCAGGATGACCCAGCTGATCACCGGAGAGCAGGTCTTCGGCGGCCACCTGGGAGATCCCGAGCACGCCCTCAAGGTGTTGACCGCCCAGATCGACGAGGTCAAGGCGTCGATCCCGCCCGGACGGCTGCTCGTCTACCAGGTCACGGTGGGCTGGGAGCCGCTCTGTGAGTTCCTCGGCACGCCGGTGCCGGACGAGCCGTTCCC
This sequence comes from Nonomuraea sp. NPDC048916, assembly GCF_040649575.1. Classification (NCBI taxonomy): domain Bacteria; kingdom Bacillati; phylum Actinomycetota; class Actinomycetes; order Streptosporangiales; family Streptosporangiaceae; genus Nonomuraea; species Nonomuraea sp. NPDC048916. The sequence goes on along the minus strand of NZ_JBEZFS010000001.1, from coordinate 189,119 downwards.
GCAGGTCAACGATGCCGCAGAGTTCTCGAGGAACGCCCAGGCCGCGGTTGTGTCGCTGCTGTTCCGGCGGAGTGGGTAACCAAGATCCGGCGCGGGACAAACCGGTGTCACGTGTACCTCGGAAGTCCGCTATTCTTCTGTCTGTCGCCACGAGAGTGGATGACGAGGCAGGTTGCCCGAGTGGCCAAAGGGAGCGGTCTGTAAAACCGTCGGCTCAGCCTACGCAAGTTCGAACCTTGCACCTGCCACCAGCAGTTAGCGCAGCTCAGAGGCCCTACGGGGCCTCTTCTGCGTTTCGGGGGTGTGCAGCCATGGGCAGCCCTGAGCGGCCGTTTGTCGCCAGTCACGGGATATACACGGGATGGATCTCCGCACGCGGCAGGGTGCCCCGGATGGCCATATGCAGGTGTGGAGCCAGCCGCTTCTGAGGCTCGACAGCCGCGAAGTACTGCACGTCATAGCCCGCCACTCGGCGAAGGTTCTGCACGAACCGATCTACGAGCTTGGAGAAGTGCAGCGCGTCCCGAGCAGCGCCCCGGTAGTCGTAGGTCTCCGGATCGACCGGGACGCCGTCACGGACCTTGCCGTAACTCGGCAGGGTGAGCGTGACGAACAGCGACGGCCGGTAGGTCTTGCCCTCGGAGTCGGTGAAAGTGCGTCCAAGGGTGGTGTTGGTCATCTTGCGTTTGGGCAGGTCTGGCGCGTCCTGCCGCCGCCGCGTCGATCGGGTGCGCTTGGGCACCGCGGATCCGGTGACGCTGCCCCGCATCCCAGCGGAGTTGATCTCCTCGTCCAGGCCGGACAGGACCGCGTCCAGATCGGTGGTGTCGTCGCCGGCCTGTTCGCCGGCATCCCGCTTGGCCTGCATATCGGCGCGGAACTCGACTAGCCAGCGCTGTTCCTCGTTCGGCTCGTCCAGCGTGATCGCCGGTTCCGCTTCCAGATGCCACCCCTCACGGCACTGGGCCACGCGGAGCTGCCGATTGCGCTTGGCACACGGCGGGCACTTGCTATCGAGAACGGCTCCACATGGCACGTCGATGATTTCGGCCTTGCCGGTGACGATGTCAAGCGGCGGCGCGGCGTGCCGCCGTACCCCCGGCCCTCCGCCCGCCCGCCGTCCGGGCGTGCGGCCTGGGGGCCGGTCCCGGGCGGCGGCGGGGCACCGGGCCGGGCACCGCACGCCGGTCCCGCCGTAGTTGCCGAACGCGTCGACCGGGGTTGCCACGTCGCCGCACAGATGCAGCCCTACGATCGCCACTGCATGGTTGGCCGCCGTAGATTGCTGGGGGCGATCGACGATCCGTACTTCGTTCCTCAGCACGGCTCACTGAGCAGGGTTGTTGCGGTCCAGCTCCATGCCGAGGCCCGAATCAGCAGGAGAGATGCCGTCCCCCATGATCCGGAGAATACGCGGAATGATCTCTGAGGTAGGCCGTACGCCGCATGGCTGCACCGCAGGTCAGAGGCTGTCGGGCATCAGAACGGGTGACGCCCTGTAAAGCCGTCGGTAGCTGGTATCGCACTTACGATCGCCCGCCTGTGGCTGGCCGCCTTAAGTGGCTGGGGGCGACGGTCCAGGGCTTCGTTTCCTCAGCCCCGGCCCACCGTCATGCAGCAACCCGCCGATTCTCAGTGCGCGCGACATACGCTTGTTGTGTGGACTACATCCCGTCTCGTTACGACCAGGTCGACTTATCCGCGCAGAAGAAGACCGCAAAAGGAAACAAGGTCGTCGAGATCGTCGGCGCCATCATCGACTTACCCGCCACGGTCGGCTGGGGGATGCTGATCGGCGCATGGAAGGTATGGCAAGCGAAGGTACCGCGCCCTGTAAAGATCTTGCTTGCGGCCGTCCTACTCCCCGCAGGACTGTTGTTGCTCCTCCTGAACCTGGTCACATGATAGGGAGTATGAGGAGCGCAGCCTGAGCCGTGGGGGTTGCAGTTCAGGGTGATCCAGAGGCGTTCAGGCTAGACCGCGTATGCCCGTTGACCTGCATTGAACTGCCGGAACCATGATCGTCCGAGCTTTAATCCGCATGCTGTTCTTCCTCGTCAGGTAGAAGCTGTAATCCGCAGGCTCCAGGGGCGATCGTGGCTGGCTCTGCCTCGCGGGATATACGCGGGATGGTCTTCCCTGGTAGGGGAAAGGCGAGAGCCGTACCCCGAGGTCAGAGGCCTGATGCAGTCAGGAACGTCGGCCCGCTGTAAAACCGTCGGCTCAGCCTACGCAAGTTCGAACCTTGCACCTGCCACACGCAGTAAGTGCAGCTCAGAGGCCCTACGGGGCCTCTTCTGCCTTTCAGGGGTATGCAGCCGGATGCCGCCGTGAGCGGGCTGTTGTGGCTGGTCCACCAATATGCGTGCAATGATCTTGATCGTGTTTCCCCAGGTAGAACGCCGGATTCAGCGAGAACGCGGCCATGCGGTAGACCCTCGGTGCGGGGCGGGGTTCTGGGTGTGGCTGGTGCGTGGTCATGCTGAGTACAGCTAGAGCGTCGCCAGTCTGCTCGTTGGAGATGTCCTGGTGGCTGTCGATGTACTTGGCGTAGACCCTCAGGAGGACATCAATGCTGTGATCGACTCGTTGCAGGGCGGAAGCTCGGGAGGCTGCTGACATGATGTCTTGAGACTAGGTAGGGCAGCACCCATGCACCGTTCTGACGTGCGCGATCATGCAGCTGAACCCACATTCTAGGTTGACCGTTTGCAAGTTGGTAGATAGATTGAACTCGTAGTCAGACCCACTGCGGTGAGGTCTGAAAGTGAGCCTCGGGAGATCCTGCCGGACGACAGAGCCCGGGGCTTGCGGCTTTTTCGGCCACTTGTGTCTCGTCGAGCACCTTGACCGTGAGTCTTGACTCGATCTTATCGAGGTACTTCGCCTCACCCACCCGTGCTTGGCCTACTGCGCCACAGATGACGTCAGGAATCCACAGCATCGGGTCACTCGGCCCGGGCTCGTGGGCTAACCGGAGTGTCGAGTCAATCTGCTTGATTCGCCGCATGTTCTCCAACATCATGCGATCACGTTTGTCGTCAGCAGGGCCTCTTGACTCAAGTACTAGGTGACCGCATCCAAGAGCGCTCAGTTCGAGCAAGAGCAGCTCAAGGCACTTCCTCCGCAGTCTTTCAGCGCGGTCCTGTACTCCAGCGGACCGCACCACTACGAAGCCCTCGACGGGCAAGTCGGCTATCGCGTCGATGAGCATCACCCTGCGATTGGGTGCTTCATCACGCCAGTGAACCTTCCTCTGCCCTCGGAGAAGAAGGCCGCCCATTGCGTCACGTATGCCCTCAATCTTGTCTGGTTCTCCCATTGCAGCAGCCATCATGTAAGTTCCTGGGTCCAGCCGGTGGCTTGATCCAGATTCGTCACCCCATGCCGTGAACATCTGAGCTCCCTCCTCCCCTTTCTCGCGGCATGCCAACCTGTCAAGTCAAGCCGGCGGCGCACCGCGCCGCCGTACGCCCCGCGCCGGCGCTCCCGCGCCGCGCATGCGGCCTGGGGGCCGGTCACGGCGCGAGCGCCGCGCGGGGCATCGCCGTAGCGCGGCCCCGCCATATCCAACGTCGCCCACCGACTCCAGCGGCACGCCGCCGCTAGGCCGCCCTCAGCCGACCGTTACGTGACCTGCTGATACCTCGGATCGACGCAAGCCGCTCTGCTCCAATTGACCACTCGGCCTCAAGAAGGCGCTCCCGGCGACTAACGGCTCTATCAGCGACTATGCCAACCTCTACGCCATGCACATCAGATCCGGAACCAAAGACGACGCCGAGCACATCGCAGAGCTCCACACTCGTAGCTGGCTAACCGCCTACGCCGAGATCATGCCCGCCAGCTACCTGAATGGGCCCCTGCTCCACGAACGCAAGGCCATGTGGAGCACGCGGCTCGCCACTGTCACCGCGGAACAGGATCACACCCGCTGCCTGCTTGTTACCGTCGATGGCAACGCCCTTCTGGGGTTCGCCTATCTCGCCGTCGGAACCGACGGGCGCATCTTGCTCGACAACCTGCACGTCCAGCCGGAGCGCAAGCAGTCCGGCATCGGCCGCCAACTCGTTTACCACGCTTTTGGCTGGGCCTCCGAGCAACATCCTGACAAGACGGTCTATCTGGAGGTGTTGCGCGACAACGTCGCCGCGATCACCTTCTACCGGCGCCTCGGCGGCCATCCCACCAAAGAGTTCATGGAACGCTTCCCCGCCGGATTCGAACTACCCGTCGTCGAGTACACATGGGGTCCTGACATCGTCCGAATCCTTGCCGACAACCGTCCCACCACCGATCGGCTCGCCTCCTAGAAGCCTCCGGCGGGGGCACTCTGGCTCCGGGATGATCGCCGTGCCGGGATTGAGGTCCGTAGGTGGCTGAGGTGGAAGCCTGATCATCCCGCCCACCGACCCGGGACAAGCCGAGCAGACCAGGGCCACGGGTCAAGGGTCGTTCGTCCAGTGGGGCGCTCCACCCTTGACCCGTGGCCCTGGCCCGCTTCCCCTTCGGGCGGGTCGACGGCAGACGGGATGATCAGGCGGGCAGGCTGTGCGCTCGCGCGAGCGACCACGATGCGAAGGCCTCGCCCAGTGATAATCAGAGTTTGGGTTGCGTGCCTCATAGGGAGGGGGCGTGGACGAGGATGAGAGCCTGCGACGCTATGGTCTTCGACCGTCTGGGGCTGATCTTGACGAGATTCGAGAGACGTTGAGAACCGAGGCGGTGCTGGAGCGAAGCGCGCAGGACGAGGGCGACACCGAATTGATGAAGCTCTGCTGCGTGCAGCTGTTCAATGCGGGCTATCTGGACGATGTGCTGACGATCTGGGATGCCAAGCGGTCGAGTTGGGATGCTGGCTTCTCTGTCGATGTTCAGTTGCTCTGCGGCGCTGGACTTGAGGAAACCAAGGCGTATCTCACCGCGACGAACTCGCCGGAGGCGTTGGCGGCGCTGGATTACCTCCTGCTGTGTGAGGGGGCCGGCGACTTCGAGGGCTTCTCCGTGGAGTCGAGGTCACGTTGGTACGCGGAGTACTACTCGGATTGAGCGCCGAGCGCTTGCGCCTGCCTGTGCCATATGCGTGCAATGATCACGGACACCGATGCCGCCGGGTGTACTCAAGCCGCAGGTCGGAGGCTATTTCTCGGCTGTAAAGGTCACGGGCTGTAAAACCACCACCGCAGCCGTAGTCTGCGGTCCCATGCCCGGCCCGTACTGGCTTTCCGGCAGACCTGGCCCACTACCGCGCCGCTGTTGGAGTATCCGGCGGCACGGGCGACCTACGGGAGCTTCGGTCAAGCAACCCCGTGGCGGCTTCGGCGTCCCTCCGCAGTTCCTGAGCCACCCGCCGATCAAGCTTCCCATTGTTGTTGAGCCCGGGTTCGTCTGCGCGTGTCCAGCCATGCTCATGGATGGGGTGGCGACTCGCCTGAGGATCTGCATCACCTGACCATAATCACCACTGGTACCACGCTCCCCGCCACTGACTATCCCGGTGTCGGTCGTGATCGTTCCGGCGTCTGAGGCCGCCGCCGGACGCTGGCTTGAAGCGGCGTGGTGCAAAGAGACTGGCCTGGATGGGTGGCGGCGCGGTGCTTGGTCGGCGGGTTTGACCGGTTCGGCGATGGCTTGTGCGGCGGGCTGTTCTCGCGTGCACCCTGGCACGGGAACGGCCGCCAGGCCGCATGCGCAGCGCGGGAGGGCCGGCGCGGCCAGCACGTTCTTGGGCTTGTGTCCGGGCACAATTTCTCTGCGACAACTATTCAAGATTTCCTGGAAGAATCGCATGCTTGCGGGCAAACAAGGGTGTGATCACTGCTCCCGACGTCTTCGAGGCTGTCTTCGAAGCCCATTACGAGGAGATCCGGCGCTACATCGGGCGCAGGCTCGACCCCGATGTGGCCGAGGACCTCGCCGCGGAGACGTTCCTCATCGCCTTCAGGCAACGCGAACGCTTCGACTCGGCCGTGGGCGGGGTCAGGCCGTGGCTGTACGGCATCGCGACCAACCTCATCGGCCGCCACCGGCGCGCCGAGGTGCGCAGGTACCGCGCCATGGCCAGGACAGGGCCGCCACCTGACGACGAAGGACACGACCAGCGGATCGTGGACAGGCTCAGCGCGAGCGTGACGGTCGACCGGCTGGCCGGGGCGCTGGCGCGGCTGTCGAAGGGGGAGCGCGACGTGGTGCTCCTCATCGCGTACGGCGGGTTGGGCTATGACGAGGTGGCGGCGGCGCTCAGGATCGCCTCAGGGACGGTCGCGTCCCGGTTGAGCAGGGCCAGGACCAAGCTGCGTGAGGTGTTGGGATGAACGAGTTTCAGGTCATCGACTCGGTGATGCCCGATGTGCCGCCCCCGTCGGCCGACCAACTGGCGGCGGCGCGGGAGCGGGTACTCGCAGCTACACAGGTACCCCCTGTGTCCATGGCGCGGGCGGGCGAAAGGTCGTGGACAGGGATGGCGCTCGTCGCGGCGGCCGTCGCGCTCGTGGTCGGCGCGGTGGTGGCCTTCGTACCTCGACCTGTGGTGGAGCCGGTCGCGGTCACGCCCATGCAGAAACTGGAAGCTGCGGCCGTCAGGCTGGCGGCGACACCGGAGGCGAAGGGCCGCTACTGGCGACGAGACACCGAGCACGTCATGCGGACGAAGAACGGTTATGGCTACAAGGTCGAGGAACGGGCCATGGAGGTCCTCGCCTTCGGGCCCAACCGCGAGGTCTACGGCTGGCACGAGCCAGTGTCGTCGAAGCCGTATACGGCCGAGGGCCTGAAAGCGTGGCGACGGGACGGTTCCCCTAAGCTGTGCCCCGCGCGGGGGTGCGACAAGAACATGCCCGCATACTCCTCGGTTGATCTGGATTTGGGGCTGGAGCTCGCCGATGGGCTTAAGCCGACGCTGACGGAGCTGCGGAGCCTCCCCAAGGATCCGGCGGCGCTCAGGGCACGGCTGCTGGAAAGCTACAACCCTCAGGTGGCTGCCGAGCGTGAGCCATGGCTCGAGGGGGCTGCCTCGCGGCTCATCACCTCACCGGCGACGCCTGGCACCAGGGCTGCCGCCTACCTTCTCCTGGCGAACGCGCCGGGCATCAAGGTGGTCGACGACATTCCCGGGACGTTCGGGCTCGACGGGCTGGCCCTCCAATACAAGGCGGGGCAGGTCGTAGGGCAGATCGTGATCGACCGCAGGACTGGCCAATTGCTCGGGAGGCAATGGCTGGCTCCCGAGGGCGTTGACTACGGCGCCGAGATCGTAAGGAAGGCGGGCTGGAGCGATGTGCGGCCGGTGCCGCCTACCAAATGTGTCCGCTGTACGGCCCGGCTCTAGAACACGCGCACTGGATTGCGGCCCGGCGAGCACGGAGCGCGCGTCCGGGCTGTTCGGGGAGGCCGCGTCGCAGGTGATCGAGCACGATGGAGGGAAACTGGCCGGCCCGAGGAAGCCGAACGCTGGAACCGCTTGGTCCCTCGTTGGTGATGTACCGTCAAGAACGGTGACGACGCTACAAGATCCGGGATATGCGTGGGATGATCCACGGCCGAGACGCAGCGCCACAGGAGTATGGCCAGGTCAAGGGCAGAGTTTCCCAAAATCTAGGATCCTCTGTAAAACCGTCGGCTCAGCCTGCGCAAGTTCGAACCTTGCACCTGCCACACCAGCGGGAAGAGGCCCGTCACCAGCGGAAACGCGGTGACGGGCCTCTCTCGTTGATCACCCGTGTGTTACCCCTGTTTTCCCGTGGCATCTGGCACGAATCTGGCACGGCGATCACCGGTTGCTCCCCGTGCGGACGCACGCACCCCTCCTGCGGGAAGAGCCAGAGTTGACGTCTTGCTTGCAAAGACGCATGCCGATCTTGGGCAACCAAGGGAGACGCAGCTCACGGTGCTGATCTCGCTCCCCGTGACTCTCCGCCATTCCCCCTTGTTCCCTTTCCATCGGGCACGGCTGCAACCGACAGACTCCTGTCTCAGCGCCTTTTGACCTTGATCAGTTTCGGTACGCTCCGGCCATGAAAGTCCGCTCCGGGTTCATGAAGACCATCGCTGGTTTGGCGGTAACGGCTCTCCTGCTGGGTGGGCTTGCGTACATGACCCTGATGGCGTTCACCGGTTCGCAGTGCACTTCCGATGAGGAAGACCTGATCCCGGTGCTGGCAGCACAGAAGATCCTCACTGCCCACCCGAAGAAAGCCGTCGCCCAGGACGGGTACACCGGATGCTTCCCGGACGACCCGTTCCCCTACGCGGGGAACTTCTACGAATTCCCCGGCACCCGGGAGGAGTACACCTCCTTCTACGAGACGGCAGCCAGGGCCGATGGATGGCGGCCGGTCGTCACCGAAGAGCCCTCGGAGGACATCTGTTACACCAGGAAGATCGGAGAGGCCACAGCGTTCCTCTCGGTCGGAGGGCACAGCGTTGACGGCGTCGAGGGATACGGCATCGACATCTCCGCCTCCTACGGTGACGTCGCAGAGGACGGCGAACTCCTGTGCTGAAGCTGCCTCATTAAAAGTGGATCTTGCTATTTCCGACTCGGCGAGCCTTGACCTGCAACGCTGCTTGCCTCGACCCGAGCATCGCTAGAACCATTCCGCGCATATTTCGGATCTTCGTGCAGCCGGTTGGAGCGCGCCTGCGCCCGTCGGCCATGCCGGTCGGGTGACGCACATCCTCCCGAATCCGCTCCCAGACTTCCATGACTGCGGATGCCCTGACATCTACTTCTGCCCTGCTTCCCCCGAGGTGGAGTGTCCTCGGCACAGCGGATATGACGTCTGCTGCGACGCGACCGGCATATCTCCGTGCGGACGCACAGCAACCCCTCTGCTTGATCATCCCGTCTGCCGTCGACCCGCCCGAAGGGGAAGCGGGCCAGGGCCCTGGGGTCAAGGTGGAGCTCCCCACTGGAAGAACGACCTTGGCCCCATGGCCCTGGTCTGCTCGGCTTGTCCCGGGTCGACGGCAGACGGGATGATCAGGCTTCCACCTCAGCCACCTGCGGACCTCAGGCTCAAGCGGCGATCATCTCGGAGCCGGAGCGCCCCCGCCGGAGAGCTTGGCATAGACACGCAGCAGGACATCCACACCGTGGCTGGCTCGGGCCGCTACCTCCGGAGCCGGTACACCGCCGTTGAGCCAGAGCGAGACTGCCGGAGTTGCCGGTCGGATTGGTAGGCGGTCAGGAACGCCACCTCATCCACTACGACCAGGACGAATGGATCATCGACGGTAGGTGTGTGGGAGCGCTGGAGCCCGGCGAAGCGAGCCGCCCGCTTCTGCATGACGCAGACGACCTCGTCCAGCAGGTCGGCACACTCCTCAGGCGTGGGGGCGTACCGGGTGCCGAAGAGGGCGCCTCCATAGGACAGGTGCATCAGCTTGGGGTCCAGAGCCCACAACTCGACCAGGCCGGCGTGGACGGAGGGGAGTAGGGAGCGGATGACGGACCAGATGATCGACCCCTTGCCGGCCCCGGTCGCACCCGCGACGAGGACATGGGTGCCGTGCACCTTGAGCCGCCACGGCCGCCCGTCCTCACCCCGGCCGATCTCGACCGGCCCCACGGTTGGTTCCTCCGGTATGGCGAGCGCTGGCAGAGGCTCGGAGAGTGGATCGCTGCGCGGGAAGGTCAGCGTGAGTCGACCGGCTTGAGACAGAGCCACCCGGCAGGAAGTAGCGCCGAAGCCTTGGGCGAGGTGGTCGGTGCGGTCGGCCCAGTTCTTGACCGCTTGCCCTTTGAGCATGCGCACGGTGACCTGATCGGCCCACGAGGTGCAGGTGACCTTGCCGAGTGTGGGCAGGTAGTCGCGGCCCCGGAGGTGACGGCCGAGACCCGAGACGATTATGACGGGTTGCCAGTGCCGCTGGTCAAGGCGGCGGCGCGGCGCGCCGCCGCACCCCGGCCCACCGCCCGCCCGCCGTCCGGGCGTGCGGCCTGGGGGCCGGTCCCGGACGGCGCGGGACTGCGGGCCGGCCGCCGTACACCTGCCGCGCCGTACTGAGCGAACGCTCCGGCTGGGGTTGCCGCGCCGCCTGAACCCGCTCTATACCTCCGCCTCTACATGCTCGGATCTCCACGGGAGCCGTCGTTGCCACCATGCCCAATCAGAATCAGGCGACGTGGGCAGAGCTGGTGAGGTTCGACGCAGGTAATACCGGTCGACGGGGAGGACCAAGGCGTACAGATACGGTCTGGCCCACGCGGGTAAGGTGACGAGAGCCTGTTGAAGCCGCCAGCGGGGCGCATCTCCGCGGCACGCATCGCACTCGCACCGGCGGAAGAGGCGGTCGGCGGTCCCCACAAGGGCCGCCTCTTGCCAAGCCGCCAAGGCCGCCGCCACCGCGCCCGGCCACATCTGGGTGTGCTCGAGAGCGATCACCGCCGCCATAGGGCGACGGCCGAGCCCGGGAACATGATGGATCAAAGATCTGTGGGTCCCGCACGCCGGTCTTCGCGTACGGACCTCGGAAGGGCGCCTACGCGGCATGGCCCTTTCTGGTCGATGTCATGAGCTTGATGATCGCATGCCTGGAACGTGATCCCCAAGTCCTGATCGCCGGAGCAAACGTGCGGCCCGAAGGCCGTTCTCGTCCGCGCCCGAAATCGGGTCGCGCCAAGGATGAGACACCATGGAATCTCGCCATCTCAAACAACCGGCATGATTCAGATCATGAGCCATCCCGAAGTCCGACTCCGGCAGCTCCGGCCCATCGATGTCGACGCCGTCCATTCCTGGGCCAGCCTCCCCGAGGTCTGCCGGTACCAGGCATGGGGACCAAACTCCCTCACTCAGACGCGTGAGTTCGTGGCAGCAGCCGTTGCCGCATGGCGGGAAGAGCCACAAACACGTTTCGCCTACGCAGCCCTCCGTGACGACGAGGTCATCGGGATGGGGGAGTTCCGCATCCGCAGCCTCCATCACGCCCAAGGCGAAATCCAGTACCTCACCCACCCTCGTATCTGGGGCCGTGGTCTGGGCACCGCCATCGGCCGGCAACTCCTGCACATCGGCTTCCACCAACTCGGAATGCACCGCATCTACGCCACCTGCGATCCGCGAAACGCCGCCTCCGCAGCCATCCTGAAGAAACTCGGGATGACGCATGAAGGCCATCTCCGCCACACCGCCAAGTTGCGCGACGGCTGGCGAGACTCCGCCCTCTTCAGCATCCTCGACAGCGAATGGTCTGACGGACACAACAGCAGCCGACACCATCAAAGAACAGTGCCTCCGGCAGGGGCGCTCCGGCTCCGGGATGATGACCGTACGGACGAAGGGCCGTAGATGGCAGAGGTGGAAGCCTGATCATCCCGCGCACCTTCTGCATCAGCGCGTCCACCCACACGAACGTATAAGGGCCACCGTCCAGCGGCCGGGAGCATTCACGATCATGTCCTCGTCTATAGGAGCGCACAAATGAGCGCGATGCACGACTACTACCGTGCCCCCGATACCGCCACCGCAACGTGGCGGCCGGACGAGTTACGGGCACCAGCTAAACCTCTGCCCGACGCTCCATTGTTCGATGTCGTGGAAACCAAGTGGGTCGATCCCAACGGATCCCTCGGCAACCTCGTGGCCGTCATCAAGGGCGTCCCCTACTCGAACGACATGGTCGAGACCGTCACCTTGTATCCGCCGCCCGAAGGAGCGCCGAAGACCGAAGACGAGTGGTTGGCCCTGCCGGAAGACTCTCCTTATAAAGAGGGACCGGAGATCGAGCAACTATCGGTGATCTCCCGAGACGCGCTCGCCGAGGTCGATGACGCCCGCCTGCCTGAGGTGGCCCGGCGATGGACGGTTGAACCTCTCTCCAGCTTTCACGAGGGTGACGACGTGGTTGACCTGGTCAATGAGCTCGTCGCTCTTGCACGGCGGGCCAAGGAAAGCGATCAACTGCTCTACTGCTGGTGGATCCCAGGCTAGTCATGACCTCGGAGCTGTAGGGACCGAGGGCTTGGTGGTGGTGCCGCACCGATGGATGGGCTATGCGGGGAGCAGGGTGAAGGCGCCCACGTGAGCTGGCCGGACCGCCGCGAAATGGCGTACGTCGAGCGTGAACACCTCGTTGACCTTCAGGCGCTCTGCTATAGCGACGACCGAGGCGTCAACTGCGCCGAGTGGGAAGTCCGCATACTGTTCGACCAGCGCGGCAACTCTGGAGAGGTCACGCTTGGTCAGCTCGACGAGCGTGAAGACGTCCGACTCAAGAGCGCGGAGAAACGCAGCCTCCGGCGCAGCGCCGCCGAATCGAGAAATCATGTAGCAGACTTCCGCTGCGACGAGGCTAGGGACGAGGAGATCGTTACGCGCGTCATGGAGGCGCTGGAACTCGCGGACACAGCGTTCATGATGGGCATCGTCAGCGAGTGCGGCGGCCACCAGCGGGCCGGTGTCGACGACGATCACTCCTCGCGCCCGAAGCCCTCAGCAAGAATTTCCTCGGTACGGGCGGCTAGGTCCGAGCGGCCGGCACGGACGGAGCCGAAGAACGCCGGAGGCCATGGTTCGCTGTCGGCGTGCTCAGAGGAGTGAACCAGCCGCAGCGTGTGCGCGCGGATCTCCTGGAGCTGCTCTCCGGTGAGCTGGTCGACCAGCCGATGCAGGTCCTCGTACTCTTCAGGGGCGGCAGCCGTCATGCTTCTGATTCTACGTGCTGGAACCGATCGATTCCGAGCTGTGCAATATGCGTGTAATGATCTTGCTGGCCGAGACGGAGCGGGCAGGCATCGCTGCAGGTCAAGCGCGTAGCGGAGCCCTCCCTGTCAAAATAGACAGAGGTAGCAAACAGGCATGAAACTCTGTGCTGAGGGTGGGGAAGGAGACATCCCTTCGTGGGAGCAAGTGAACAGGATCCACCGATCCATGACCCCCAGGTGCGCGAGCGAGCCACGGCACGCCGCTACACCGCCGCTTACAAGGCCCGGATCCTGCGACGGGGCTCGACAAGGCCGGCAAGGGCGCGCTGCTGCGCCGTGAAGGTCTGTACTCCTCGCTGATCTCCAGTTGGAGAACGGCCCGTGACCACGGCGCCGAGCAGGCGCTGGCCCGGCCGGTCGGCCGCCCGAAAGCCGATCCGCGGGACAAGAAGATCGACGCGCTGGAGGGGAGGTCGGGCGGCTGCGTGCCGAGCTCGGCAAGATCCGCCAGGTGGTCGAGGTGCAGGGAATGCTCTTCGCGCTGCTGGATCAGCTCGCCACCAGCAGCGAGAACCCGACAGCTCGGGGCGAGCGGTGAGCCAGATTATCGAGAGTGCCCAGGCTGAGGCGATCGAAGAACTCACCCCGCTGCTCGGGCGACGCAAGGCGTGCCAGGCGGCCGGAGTACCGCAGGCCAACTGGTACCGCAAGAACCGCCAGGGCCCTGCCCCCACCCGCCCGGTCACGCCACGAAAACCGCACCCATCCGCGCTGTCACAAGCCGAACGCGACCACGTCCGCACGGTGTTGAACGAGCGATTCGCCGATGCATCTCCCGCGACGGTGTACTTCTCCCTGCTGGATGAAGGCGTCTATCTGGCGTCCACCTCGACGATGTATCTCGACTTCGGCCATTCTGGCGATCTTGAGATCGTGGCGATGCCGCGGCTCGGGACGGACATCGAGACAGGTTCCGAGCGCTTGGTCAAGCACGGCCCATGATCTGATCATCTGCCCTGAACGGGCGCCTTGACATGCGGAAACATCGGCGGTCTTCAACCACCGTCTCCCGCAGGAGGGTGTCCGCCGATGTCTCCGGTTCCGACCATACCGGCAACCTGGCAGGGCCTGCTGGCAGAGTTCCGGCGCTGTTTCTCTTCCCTCCACCTTCCCGGTGTTCGCGACGTTGGCCACGGGTTTGGTGGCCTGTACCCGGCTTCGTACCGTCACCGGGATGCTGGTCGGCGCCGGGATGAACACCTGCTGGCGGCACGAACGCGCGCACCGTTTCTTCTCCCGCGCGGTGTGGTGCATCGACCATGTCGGCCTGGTGCCGGCCGGCTCATCCTGGCCACCCTCATCGAGCCCGGCACGCCGATCATCGTGGCGATCGACGACAGCGTGACGCGCCGCTCGGGTAGGAAGGTGCATGGCGCGTTCTGGCAGTACGACGGGTCGGCCACCGGGACGAAGAAGACCAGCCGGGGCACGTGCTTCGTCACGCTCGGGATCGTGGTGGCGCTGCCGTTCCTGCCACGCGCGGTGTGCCTGCCGGTGCTGGCCCGGCTCTATGTCGTCGAAGCTGGGCTGGGTTTTGGTGCGGTACCACGGGGCGCGGCGGCGGTGCTCGGCGACTACGTCGGCGATGGTGTGACCGTGGCGGGCGTGCCAGACGATGACCAGACCGGTTGGTGAGCGGCGCGAGGGGCGGGAGCAATCCAGATGCAACCCATGAGCTCAGCCTCATAGCCTCGGCCTCATGAACGACCATGCCCTCGTCCCCGACGACTTCGCCGTCCCCCCGTACCTGGTCACCCCACAGTTCCGTCTGGAACCTCTGGGCCCCCAGCACAACCCTGCCGACCACGCTGCCTGGACCAGCAGCATCGAGCACATCCGCGCGACCCCGGGCTTCCCGGACGGAGGATGGCCTCCCGTGGGCGGCATGACCCTGGAAGCGAACCTCGCCGACCTGCAGCGCCACGCGAACGACTTCGCTCAGCGCCGCGGATTCACCTACACCGTCCTCGAGACGGCCAGCGGCGAGGTGATCGGATGCGTCTACATCTATCCCTCCCCCAGCGAGGAGCACGACGCTGACGTGGCCTCCTGGGTCCGGGCCGATCGAGCCGAACTGGACGTGCCCTTGTATGAAGCCGTGACAGCCTGGCTGTCCACGCATTGGCCCCTCGGGACGCTCAACTATCACCCGCGCTGAGACCACATCATCCCGCAGGGAACCACATCGGCCTCTGCGGGACTCCGCGCATTTCAACACCCGCCACACAGCCGAACGCACCACCCCGGTGAACGTTCCGGTCAGAGCACTAGTCGGCAGCATCGGTCGGGCCGTGGCCGGCTGCCTTCAGGGCAGACCACACGCTGGCTCAAAACGAGCAATAGTCAAGGCTTGTGGACGGGAGCCGGACCGACCCAGCGGTGATAGGCGTCTACGTCGACGTTGCTGCCGCACACGATGGTGACTACGTGTCGGCCGGCGAAGCGGTCACGGTCTTCGAGGATCGCCGCGATGCCGAGCGCGGCCGACGGTTCGACGACGAGGCCGGCATGGTCGAGGAGCATCCGCATACCGGCGATGATCGACGCCTCCTGGACCAGGACGGCGTCGTCAGCGACCAGGAGGAGGTCGTCCAGGACGGCCGGGATGGGACGCCGGCCGGCGACGCCGTCAGCGATGGTGTTGGTCGAGTCGGTGGTGACGACGCGCCGTTGACGCCACGAGTGTGTCATCGCCGGTGCGCCCAGCGGCTGGATGCAGATCACCTCGACTTCGGGCGCCCAGGCCTTCACCACATGACCCACACCGGTGGCCAGCGCCCCGCCGCCGAGAGCGATCAGGACGGCGTCGAACGACGGCACGGTGTCCACCAGTTCCAGGCCGATGGTCGCCGCGCCCTCGCAGGTCTCGATGTCCAGGCTGTCTTCGACCAGCCGGATGCCGTGGTATCCCGCGACGGCCGCCGCCCGCTCGCGAGCCATGTCGAAGTCGCCGTCCACCAGCTCCAACCTGGCGTCCAATGCGCGGATGCGATCAAGCTTGGCCGCAGGCGCAAAGCGGGATGCCACGACGGTGACGTCGAGCCCCCGGCCGCGACCGGACCAAGCGAGGGCCTGGCCAAGGTTGCCCGCGCTGGCGCACACCACGGCTCGCGAGCCATTGTCGACGAGCAGGCTCGCGACTACCTCGGTGCCGCGGGCCTTGAAGCTGCGGACCGGGTTCGCCGTTTCGAGCTTGATGCTCACCGTGCACCCGAGGTCGGGCTCCAGCGCCTCGCAGCGGTACAGCGGAGTGTCGAGAAAAATCGGGTCGATTACCCGGCGAGCCGCCCGGATCCGAGCAGTGTCGAGGCGCGTCTCCCGCATGACAAGCAGCGTAGCGCCACCGCAGTACACCTCTCGAGGAGGGAAAATCCCCAGCGTCGAGGGCCCGCCACAGTCGGCCAGTGACGTGAGGCGAGTTGGCCTGATCAGCACCTGCGTCACCAACTAGTCAGCTTCTCGGTCCTGAAGGGACCGAGCTTCCAGCTCCTCGCCGTCGATGGTTTCGACGGTTCAGGCCGCGTCGTCGGCAGCGTGACTCACTGCCCAGCCCGCGACACCGCGCGAGGCGATGTTACGGGCCGCGTTGACATCGGCGTGCTCAGCAAAGCCGCACGACGTACAGGTGGAAATTTCCTGGCTCGGCCGGTTCCTCTTATCGACATGCCCGCACGCCGAGCAGGACTGGGAGGTGTAGGCCGCATCCACATGGATCACGGCGACCCCGGCCCGGCGTGCCTTGTAGGCGATGAACCTCCCGAACTGGTGGAAGCTCCACGAATGCGACGTGACTCGCTGGGGCTCGCGGAGCCGTACCCGGTCGCGGATGCCGCCATCCGCCGTGGTTCTCGTGCCGGCATGGCCGGCCTTCAGCCCGCACCGCATTCATCGGCTGTGACATGATCCATGCCGAAGCGGAGTGAGTTAGTGTGACCCGCGTGAGCTCGCGTGAGGTGGCCGCCGGCCCGTTATCGCGCCTGGTGGCGCGTGCCCGCTCAACCGCACTTGTCGGGAGAATGGGTGGGCGGCGCCCCGCCCCGCTGGTCGAAGTGGCCGGTCTGCTGCTCGTGATCCTGCTCTTCTCACGGCTTCATGCCGCCGCCGGGAAGGACGTCGCAGCCGCCACCGCCAACGCTCTGGCCCTGCAA
The DNA here is from genome assembly GCF_040649575.1 of Nonomuraea sp. NPDC048916. Lineage (NCBI taxonomy): Bacteria > Bacillati > Actinomycetota > Actinomycetes > Streptosporangiales > Streptosporangiaceae > Nonomuraea > Nonomuraea sp. NPDC048916. Next base: position 172,265 of record NZ_JBEZFS010000001.1, on the reverse strand, counting down.
TCCATAGAACGGGCCCTCCACCTGGACATCGCCCTGAGGGCGAACCAGTGGCTGACCGAGCATCCAGCCCTCATCCAGCCGGCGGTGTACTACTACCGCCTGTACTACCTCGTGATCATCGGTGTGCTGGTGTGGGTCTTCGTCCGGCACGCCGATGTCTACGCCAAGGTCCGCCGGACCCTCATCGCGATGAGCGTCCTCGTGCTGCCCGTCTTCTGGGCGCTGCCCATGTCGCCCCCGCGGTTCGCCCTACCGGGCGTCGTCGACATCATTGCCGAGCACGACATCCTGGGCGGCCATGCCTCACGAGAGGTCGAGAACGGCCAGAACCTGTATTCGGCGATGCCCAGCATGCACGTGGGATGGTCGTTGTGGTGCGCGTATGCCGTGTGGTACGCGCTGCGGGCCTCCCATCCGCGATTGGCGTTGCTGGCGTGGATCTTTCCGCTGGGTATGGTCGCAGTCGTGCTCATCACAGGGAACCACTATGTGCTCGACATCGCCGGAAGCGCCGTGTTGCTGCTCGTCTCCATCGCTGTCGTATCAGCGTGGGGCCACCTGGCCGAGCGCCGGCGTGCTCGGATTTGAGCCCCTGCGGACAGCCGCAGGAAAACCGGTGCCGCCCGGCTGCTTGCTCACCTCACGATCGCCGTTTCAAGAACAAGCTCCGTGCGATATACGTGCAATGATCATGAACCCTGTAGCCACGAGACATGGCTGCGGTGCGGGTGGAAGGCCCTCTGCCCTCCATAACGGTCACGCGCTGTAAACCGCTGCAGGCTTCGCAGCGTAAGACTGCGACAGGGGAAAACCAGTACAGCGGGTGGGATTACCGTCACCCTAAGCCGAGAACTTCGACCCCGTGACCGCAATGGCCGCCGCAGCGCAGGGTGGCGGCACGAGAAGAGGGACTCGACCATGCCCAAGTACCTGATTCAGGCGACCTACACCGCGGACGGCCTCAAAGGAGTGTTGCAAGATGGCGGCACCGGACGCCGGCAAGCGGTGGAGCGCATGGCGGAAAGCGTCGGCGGCCGGGTCGAGCAGATGTATTTCGCGTTCGGCGAGACAGATACGTATGTGATCGTCGACCTGCCGAGCAATGCGGCTTCGGCCGCTGTGGGTCTCACCATATCGGCGTCTGGGGCGGTACGAACGAGGACGGCTGTCCTGCTGACGCCAGAGGAGATCGACGATGCCGCGCGGATGGAGGTGGCATACCGGGCTCCTGGCGCGTGACAGCCGGGTGATTGCGAGCGCCTGGACTGCGGCTTGTGCGGCTGCTGCCTGGCGCGATTGCGATGGATGTCCGCGGCGCGGTAGTAGACCGTCTTCCATTCCCGTTGAGAGGCCAACACCCCGCCGTCGCGCAGGGTCGCCAGGTGGGTGGAGGTGGCTGACTGGGTCGGCGACATGCGTTCGGGGCGGATTCCTGGTGCACCCCGCAAGCGGTGACACCCTGCGGGCCAGGGGAGTCGTGGCGGCCGGCGGCTCCTTCGGCAACCCCTACACGCCGACGATCCCCGGCCAGGACGGCTTCACCGGCTTCGACACCCTGCCACCGCACTGGCTGGCCCGCATCGCCACCGGCATTCTCGTCATGGACACCGGCGACTACGCCGCCTCACTGGCGGACGGCCGGATGGACCGGCGGCCCATGTTCACCGCCTTCGACGCCAACCAGGTCGTGTGGGCGGACGGGACCCGCGAACCAGTCGATGTGGTCATCTACGCCACCGGCTACCTGCCGCACCTGGACTACCTGGCCCCGCTCGGCGCCCTGGCAGCCTACGGCCTGTGACCCGGGCTCTGTGACATGGGTTCCGCGCTGACCACCCTGCCCCTGATCGTGCTCGTGCCGGCCACCATGCCGACCGTCGGCACCTGCCAGACGGACCGGGCGTCGAACTGATCTCCCTCCACAACGACGGCTTCGAACGGGCACGGCGTCCGCTGCTGCGTTCGGAGTCTCAGGGCGCCTGGTCCTGGCTCGAGCCAAGGGACCTGTCCGTCGGGCGGATCTCGCTGAACAGCCTGAGCGTCACCGGCCGCGGCGGAAGCCAGGCGGGCAGGCGCAAGCTTCTTGAGGAGAACACCGTCTCCAGGACGATCTTCACGTAGGGGCGCTCACCGGGGATCTCGGCGCACACGACCGAGACGGGTGAGCGCACCGCCTGGCGTCCGAATCGCAGCCACGCGTGTGCGTCGCGGTCGAGTTCTGCCGACTCCCAGTGCAGCACCGGTGGCTCGGCGCGGCGCGACGGTAGGGGGAGCTGCAGGGCGAATCCCGCCAGGGCAGCGTTGGGCCGCAGGTAGAAGGCGCCGTCGAGGCGTGGCGGCGCGTACAGGAGCCGAGGGCCTTTCCGCCTGCTCGTCGTCAGCCTCGCTTCGGTCGCCTCCAGGACGATCCGCCATGAGCCGGGGCCGATATGTGAGGACGTCGCCATGGATCACCTCGCCGTGGTTCAAACGTGCGCCAGTCACTCCTAAGACGCAGGGCGCCGCACGAATGTGACATCCCCTCGCTGTGGAGGGCTTCCGGAGATGTCACAATCCCCCGCCCTCTGGCGTCTTAGTCATGACGCGGACAGAAAGGTAGTCGCCCATGCAAACCGGACCGAAGGTGGTCCCCGGCACCATCGCACGGACATCAGCGTTCCTTGACGACCGCCTGGGAGCGGGCCGTTTCCTGAACCGCAACCTGCGCAAGATCTTCCCGGATCACTGGTCTTTCCTGCTGGGCGAGGTCGCGCTCTACTCGTTCGTCATCCTGCTGCTCACCGGCACGTTCCTGACGTTCTGGTTCAAGCCGAGCATGGGCCACGTGGTCTACGACGGCGTCTATGCGCCGTTGAGGGGTGTGGAGATGTCGCAGGCGTACGCCTCCACGCTGGAGATCACCTTCGAGGTGCGCGGCGGGCTGCTCATCAGGCAGATCCACCATTGGTCGGCGCTGCTGTTCATTGGCGGCATGATGATCCACGCGCTGCGCGTGTTCTTCACCGGCGCCTACCGCAAGCCGCGCGAGCTGACCTGGGTCATCGGGGTCACGATGCTCGCGCTGGCCCTGCTGGAGGGGTTGACGGGCTATTCACTGCCGGATGATCTGCTGTCGGGTGCGGGCCTGCGGGTCACCGAGGGCGTGCTCATGTCGCTGCCACTGGTCGGCACCTACCTGACCTTCTTCTTGTTCGGCGGGGAGTATCCGGGCGAGGACGTCATCTCCCGGTTCTACGCGCTGCACATCCTGCTGATTCCGGGGACGCTGCTGGCGCTGATTTCGGCGCATCTGGTGCTGATGTGGGTGCAGAAACACACCCAGATGCCGGGCAAGGACCGCACCCGCACGAACGTGGTAGGCGCTCCGCTGTATCCGTCGTTCATGGCCAAGACCGGCGCGTTCTTCCTGTTCACCCTGGCCGCGGTGGTGGGAATGGGCACCTTCGCCCAGATCAACCCCGTGTGGCTGTACGGCCCTTACAGCCCGGCCGACATCTCGTCCGGCTCCCAGCCCGACTTCTACCTGGGCTTCCTGGAGGGCGCGCTGCGCCTGATGCCCGCCTGGGAGGTCAACCTCCTCGGCACCGCCCAAGCGGGCACGGTGCCGTTGAGCGTGGTCATCCCGGCGGTGGTGCCGCTGGGCGTCATCCTCACCGGGATGCTGCTCTACCCGTTCATCGAACAGTGGATCACCGGCGACAAGCGTGAGCACCACATCCTGGAGCGCCCCCGCAACAACCCGCACCGCACCTCGATCGGCATGACCGCCGTCGTCTTCTACGGCGTGCTGTGGCTGCTGGGGGCCAACGACGAGATCGCGTCCACCTTCCACATCAGCCTGAACGCCACCACCTACGCCGGACGCGTCCTGGTGATCGCCGGACCCGTGCTCGCCTACCTCATCACCTACCGGATCTGCCTCGGCCTGCAACGCTCCGACGCCGAACTCATCGGACACGGTGTGCCCACCGGCGTGATCAAGCGCCTGCCCAGCGGCGCGTTCACCGAAACGCACACACCGCTGACCGAGGACATCGAGGCGCACCTGCGCGCCAAGGAAGCCGTGCCGGTGCTCACCGCTCACAACGGTTCCGGCGTCCCGCCTGCACGCATGCGCAGCCCTCTCGGCAGACTACGGGCCCGGATGTCCGCTGCGTACGGCGGGCAGAAGGTCGCCCTGGACGAGGAGCACGACCGGTCCCTGACTCACTGAATGTCACGTGCCCGCGGGCCGGGGCCGCGCCGGCCGGCGGCGTCGGCACCGCGTTCCCAGGCCCGACGGTACCCGTACCGGGCTGCGTGTGCCGAACTCGACTTCGGCTCCTATCCGCTGGGCGTGTCAGTCAGCACCGAGCGCATGAACGCTCTTCGAGCAGCGCCCGCCACGACGCCCAGGCGTGACCGCGCTCATCACCGACGAAGCTGGCACGCTCACCCGCGACGATCTGTGGCTACGGCGGGCGGCAGCGCCAAGATGTTCGTGCCGAAGGAGAAGACGGCCGGCTTGTTGGGCGACCAGTCGAGATGGCGACGGGCTGCCGGTGGTGAGGGTCTCTCGCACGGTGTCACAGCCGAGCGGGCACATCGTCTTAGCTAAGCCGTACAATTCGCCGCCATGAGGGCATGGGTGACGGCGCTAGCCGCCTGCTTGATCACGTTAGGCTGTGCCGCGGAGCCCACGCTCGTCGTGTCGGCCCCCTCGCCGTCAGGCACGCCCACGGTGTCGGCCCCTTCGGCATCGGCCACGCCTACCGCGGAGATCTCCAACAGGTGGGTCCGAGTCCCCGGTCTGCCCAACGACGGCGCGTGGGAGCGTGGCCTGCGCGACGTGAGCGCCGCCGGTCCGGAGCTGGCGTGGGCGATCGGATACACCGGCTGGGAGGACAGCGTGTCGACCTCGCTGCGCGCCTGGGACGGGTCACGGTGGCGCGCGGTGCCCGTCCAGGGAAGTCTGGGCGGCCTGGCGAGCATCGACTCCGACGGGCCGCGCAACGCGTGGATGCTGGGCGGAGGTTTCGACGAGGCCTTCGCCCAGCACTGGGACGGACGTGCCTGGCGACGGTACCCGATCCGGGTGCACGGGCGGGACGTGGCCGTCGACGGCCGCCGGGTGGTCGTGATCTCGGACACCGCGGTTCTGGCCTGGAACGGCGCCGCCTTCGTCACTGAAAGAGTGCTCGGCGGCAAGGAGACGGGGCTGGTCGCGGTGGACACCGGCGCCAGTCACACCTGGGTCGCCGGGGCACGGGGAGATCAGCAGCCCGTGATCTGGCACGGGCATGAAGGCAGGTATGAGGAGACCGCGTTCCCCGAGGGCTACCTCAACGCGATCTTGCAGATCGGCCCCGACGACGTCTGGGCGGTGGGCAGAGCCGGTGAGCAGCCCCTGGTGCTGCACTGGGACGGCCGATCCTGGCAGCGACCCGCCATCCCGCCGTGTAAGGGCGGGTTGGAGAGCGTGACCGCGTTCGGACCTGACGACGTCTGGTTCGCAGGCAAGGACTACGACGCGCCCGGCGGAGTCTCGGTCCTGCACTGGGACGGCCGGAGCTGGACGAAAGAGGCGCCGCCGCCGGGCGGGGCGGGGCACCACGCAGTGATCGAGCGGATCCCCGGCACCTCCCGGCTGTGGCTGATGGTAAACGTGGACCACGGCGATTCCGAGTCGATCGTCACCTTCCGCAGGGAATAGCGGGGCGTCATCCTCAAGTAACGGCCCGATCGGCGCGGTCTCTGTGGCCGTGAGCCTCCGCCGAAAGGTCCTGCCAGTCGGCCCAGGTCTTGAGCCGGTCGGCGTAGACCTGCTGGAGCATCGGGTAGAAGCCCTGGCCGAAGAGCACTCGCAGGGGTGGGTTGCCGGAGTCGACGATCTTGAGGAGTGCCCGGGCCGCGGCGGCCGGGTCGCCGGCGGGCTGCTTTCCCGCGAACCCCGCGATGCGCCGGCGAAGGCCGTCGTAGATCGGGTTGGCCTCGGCCATGTGGCCGTTGGCGAGCGGATCGGGGTTCTTGCCGTCCCTGGTGGCGAAGCCGCCGGGCTCGACCACGGTCACCTTGACGCCGAAGTCGGCGACCTCTTGGGCGAGGGATTCGTTCAGGGCTTCCAGGGCCCACTTGGAGATCTGGTATGCGCCGCCGAGCGGCATCGCCATGAGCCCGGCGGCCGAGGACATCTGGATGATGTGCCCTGCGCCCTGCTCGCGCAGGTAGGGCAGCGCGGCCTGGATCACCCACACCGCGCCGAACACGTTGGTCTCCAGCTGGTCGCGCAGTTGCCGCTCGGTCAGCTCCTCGATCGCGCCGATCTGGGCGTAGCCCGCGTTGTTCACGATGACGTCGAGACGGCCGAAGTGCTCCTTGGCGCGCTTCACGCTCTCGAAGACGGCGGCCTTGTCGGTCACGTCCAGCTCCAGCGGAAGCACCGCGTCGCCATGGGCGGCGACCAACTCGTCAAGACTTTCGGTGTTCCGGGCGGTCGCGGCCACCTTGTCGCCGCGAGACAGGGCGGCCTCGACGAAGTTGCGGCCGAGGCCGCGGGACGAACCGGTGACGAACCAGATCTTGCTCATGATGTCTTTCCGTTCTTTCTGTGGTGGCGGTTGCGCGGTGGTCACCACGCAACGGGGCCAAGGCGATCACTCGTGGAGTTGCGTGCCGCGGAACGTTCGCGCGGCGTCCTGACGAAGATGAGGCGCCGGCGACCCGGACTTTGTGACAGTGCGGTCATGTGACGTGCGCCACCGATCACGGGTGTCACACCGCGGTGAGGGCCGGCGTCTTGTGCGTAGAGCACAGTTGAGAGCGAACGGCAGGGGCCAGGTATGAACGAGCGCAGCGAGCCAACGACGGGCACAGCCGAGCCGCTCGCCGGCGGCGGCACGATGGACTCCGCCACCGAGACGTTCGTCGCCCACCGCAACCTGCTGTTCACCGTCGCCTACGAGATGCTCGGATCGGCCGCCGACGCCGAAGACGTCCTCCAGGAGACCTGGCTGCGGTGGATGAAGGTCGACATGGGGCAGGTGCGCGACCAGCGCGCCTACCTGGTCCGGATCACGACCCGGCAGTCGCTCGACCGGCTGCGCACCATGAGGCGCCGCAAGGAGGCCTACGTCGGCTCCTGGCTGCCCGAGCCGCTGCTCACCGCGCCGGACGTGGCCGAGGACGTCGAGCTCGCCGAGAGCGTGTCGATGGCGCTGATGCTCGTCCTGGAGACGCTGTCGCCGACCGAGCGCGCCGTCTTCGTGCTGCGTGAGGCCTTCGATGTCAGCTACGACGAGATCGCGGCCGCCGTCGACAAGAGCCCCGCGGCCGTCCGCCAGATCGCGCACCGCGCCCGCCGGCACGTCGATGCCCGCCGCCCTCGCGAGGTGGTCCCCCCGAGCGAGACCCGGGCGGCTCTGGAGTCGTTCCAGCGCGCGTTCGAAACCGGGGACCTGCAGGGCGTCCTCGACATGCTCGCCCCTCAAGTCGTCCTTGTCAGCGACGGCGGCGGCGTCAAGCGGGCCGCGCCGCGGCCGATCACCGGCGCCGACAAGGTGGCCCGCTTCATCGTCGGCGGCCTCGGCAAGGCCGAAGTCGTGCTCACCGGTGACCCCACCATGGTCAACGGCAACCCGGCACTCGTCCTACGCGTGGACGGCGAGATCGACGGCGTCATGGCGATCCGGGTCGAGGACGCCCGCATCACCGGCCTCTACTACGTCCGCAACCCCGAGAAGCTGACCCGCATCGAATCCGAGACCCCACTCACCCTGCGATGAATACCGGTGACGAGCCGGCCCGCAGCCTCGTAGCCCGGGATGCGAGGCCGGCTCAAGCTGAAGTTCCGCGTCACCACCGAGGCCAGCACGATGTGCGCGTCGCCGCCGAACGCGGCGCCTTTCCGCGTGGCCTTCGCTTCCAGTTCGGACGATGTCGGATTCATGACAGGTCCCCTAATCGAAGGACGGCGCCGAGGTTGCGACGGCGGCCGATGGCGGTGTGCGCGTACGCGCCGAGCACGGCGCTGGCGGCCAACCCGGCCGCCAGCGCCATGGGCGTGAGCAGGCCGGGGGTGTAGTCGCCGACGGGCAGGCCGCCGGCATAGGAGGACATGTCCACGCCCGGCCCGAGCGCGGCCGGCAATCCCAGGCCCAGAGCGAGGCCCACCAGCGCCGTGATGAGGACCATGGGCAGCAGCTCCAGCACGGTCAGCTGCTGGGCCTGCCGGTCGGACAACCCGAGCGTACGCAGGAGCGACACCGCCCTGGCCCGGCCAGGCGCCCCGATGACCAGCGACAGGACGATCGCGACCAGCGCGTACGACCCCAGCGCCACCGTCACTACGAGCAGTGTGGAGCGGACCGTGCCGGTGAGCGGGTCGGCCTGGATGGCGGCCAGCGCCTGCTCCTGGGTCTCCACGGTGGCCGACGGGACCAGCCGCGCCAGCTCGGCGGGCGAGGCGTCACCCTTGATCAGCAGCGTGTTCGCCGCGGGCCAGGGCAGCACCTCCCGCGGCACGACGAGGAACTGTCCGCTGGAGTAGAACCCCGGAACCGAGTCGATCACACCCTGGGTGGTCAGGTTCACCGGCGACAGCCACCTGATCTCGAAGGTCCCCCGTCTGCCCAGCTCGGGCGAGAGCAGCGCGGACGTGCCCCCGGACAGCGTGGGCAGGTCGATGGGCCCGTCGCCGATGACCTGCCGCCACTGCGCCAGGTCCACGGCGACGGCGTAGGGCCGCTCCCCGGTGATCCCGATCTGCACCCGGCCCGTCAGCGCGAGCGCCACCTGCTCAACCCCGGCGGCCTTGCGTACCCGCTCGATGGCGTCGGCCGGGATATCCGGGATCGACGTCAGCTTGATCGGCGCGCCCACCTTCTGCCAGGACGCCAGCCGCTGCGTGGTGGCGATCCCGTCGTAGATCACCGCGGCGAACACCGACACGCTCAGCGCGGGCAGCAGGATCAGCACCGGCAGCGCGCTGGCGGAGCGCGCCCTGGCCGCCCTGGTCACCCCCAGGAACGGCACGGCCGCCCGCCCTCGCGCGGTCAGCCGGACGAGCAGCCGCAGCGGGTACGGGTAGCAACGCAAGGTGATCAGCGCGGCCGCGAGCGTCAGCGCGATCGGGATCAGCAACAGGAACGGATCCTGCTCCGCGGAGCCGGACAGCCCGCGGGCCCGCAGCAGGTACGCTCCCGCCAGCGCGAGCACGACGACCAGCACTTCCATCGTCACCCGCCGCGCGGACGGCCGGACGGCGACCATGTCGTCGCGGCGCTCGTGCAGCGGCGTGCGATGCGCGAGCACCAGCCGCGCCACGGCGAAGGCCACGGCGGTGACGACCACGACCGCCGGTCCGAGGTGAACGATCGGCAGCACGGGCCCCGGCATGAGGAATGACAGCGCGGACCCGGCCAGGGCCGCGGGCCCCACCGCGAGCGCGGTCAGCGCGGCCCCGGCCCCTGCCACCTGCCACAGCGACCCGCCGCGCGCCCGCGCCAGCGCCAGCGTGTGATCCAGCCGGTCGGTCAGCAGCCGCACGCCCAGCGCGATCACGCCGAGCGCGACCGCGAGCAGCCCACCGAGCACCAGGTACATGATGGTCTGCGCGGCGGACAGCGCGGCCCGGAAGTCGCCGAGCAGGTTGGGCAGCCCGGTGACCAGGCGGTAGGTGGTGGTGCTCGTCCCCTGGACCGTCACTTGCCGCTGGAACTCGGCGACCGCCGCCTCGACGTCCGGCACGTCCAGCGCGCTCGCGGCCCGCCCGTCGAGGGGGAGGACCCAGCGGTAGATCAGGTTGGGTGCCTTGCTGCTGAGCACGGCCAGCCCGTCGTCGGACATCAGTGTCGTGGTGTGGAACTCTTCCGGCTCGGTCGTCGGCACCACCCGGGTGACGTGCAGGATGTCGGAGTCGTGGCTCCAGGAGCGGTCGCCCGGGTCCTTGGCCTTGAAGACGCCGACGATCTTCACCGCGGCGTGGTCCCTCTCGCCGAGCACCTTGGTCTGGCCGATCCGCAGGCCCATCCTGCGTACGGCCTCGTCCACGACGCCCACCTCGATCACCGGGATCGTCGTGCCCTCGTAGCGCATGGTGGACGGCTTGCCGGGTTTGCGGCCCCGCACCCAGTCCACCCGCCGGTCGGCGTCGGACAGCCAGCCGAGGTTGATAAAGGTCTGGGCCCGGCCGGTCCCGACGACGCGTGCGCGGAAGGTCTTGGCGCTCATGTGACCAGCGGGCCGGATCAGGGGCCGCAGTGCCGCCGGGAGGAGGCGGCGCCAGTGAAGGTCTCCGGCCTCGAACTGCGCGCGTTCGTGCAGGTCCCCGCCGGGTCTGAACGGCTCCCCGGCCACGGTCAGGTCGGTCTGCACGGCGGCGGCGGTGGCCAGCGACCGGCGCAGCGCCTCGTCGAACGACGCCTGCATCGTCCTGGGCAGCCCGGTGACGAGCAGACAGGCCACCGTCGTCAGCACGACGAGCAGTGCCGATGTGCCCGCGTGCGCCCGGACCCCCAGCAGGATCCTCACCGGTCTTCCAAGATCTGCCCACGCCGCAGGTGCCGTGCCAGCCCGGCGACGATCGCGAGCAGCACCCCCGCCACCAGTGCCAGCATCGCGGCCGTGGCCGCCCACGGGATGTGGAGCAGCACGCCGGGCGTGACCGCCGACGCCTGCCCGGTCAGCACGATGTGCGGGACCACCAGGTTCCCGACGACCACGGCGAGCCCGGTGCCGGCCGCCAGCGACAGCCCGATGACGAACGCCTGCTCCGTCGCCAGCAGCCCGAACACCTGACGGGAGCTGGTCCCGAGCGCCCGCAGGACGGCGAACTCGGCCCTCCGCTCCCGCGCCGCGACCACGACGTTCACCAGGAACCCGAGCACCGCGAACCCCAGTGCCGCGGCGAATCCCAGGATCAGCGCCCCTTGCAGCCCGCTGGCCAGCGGATCGTCCCGCAGCGTTGCCGCCAGCTCACGCCGGTCGACCGCGGCCACGTCCCACTGAGGGCTCTTGCGAAGGATCTTCAGCGCCGGTGCGGTGTCGGCGGCGGCGAGCCACCACTCGGTGACGGGCCGGGGCGGCCGCGCCGCGGCCAGCTCGTACGCCTGCAGCGCCCCCAAATCGGCGAGCACGGCCTGCTGGCCGGAGGCGCTCGTCGGCATGCTCGCCACGACGCCGACCACTCTTACCTGCAGGATCCGGCCGGCGAAGCCGGCCGGCCCGGTCTGCCCGACGCCCAGCTTGAGCGAGGCGGCCAGGCCGGGGGTGAGCACCACGGGCAGCGGCCCGAGCTCCCGCAACGGCGCGAAGGCGACCACGCCCGGTGTCTCGCTGGAGGCCCGGGACACCGGCACGTCCCGGCCATCCGCGCTCAGCCCGGTCAGCCTCAGACCGGTCTGCTCGCCCATGACGAGGCCGCGCAGCGACAGCGGATACGTGATCTTGCCGGAGCGTCCGGCCAGCGAGACCAGATCGAGCTCGATCCGGTTCCCGCCCTCCCGTAGCTCGCCGAGCGACAGATCCCGCCACACGCCCAGCGCGTCGGACAGCACCATCCGCGCCGGCCCGGCGGCGTCCGCCTCGACCCGCACGGTGAGGGTGCGCGGCTGTCCGGGCAGGTCCAGCTTGCCCGCCTGGTCTCCGGCGAGGGCCCGGGACATCTGCGCGACCGTCTGCCCCGACAGGTCGGGGCGCAGGTCGAACAGCTCACCGAGCTGGGCGGCGTCGAGCCCGAGCAGCAGCGCGCTCTCGCCGCTCACCTGGGTCTGCCCGCGAAAGGCGGGGGAGGCCGCGGTGACGCCGGGCAGTGTGGTGAACGCCGTGCCCCGCCCGAGCGACCCCAGCTCGGGCCCCTCGGACGGCCCGGACAGGCGCAGGTCGGCCCCCGCTTGGTGGTCGGCCTGGTCGAGCTGTGAGGCCTGCCAGGTGGAGGTGGTGGCCATGGACACGATGCCGATCGCGATCGCCAAGGTCAGCAGCAGCGCGGGGCCGGCGTACTTGAGCGGCCGCCTGCTGACCTGCCATGCCCCCAGCGCGGGGGCGAGCGTGGGCCTGCGCGAGGTCAGCCGCTCGGCCAGCCGCGACACGCGCGGCACCAGCCGCAGCCCCAGCATGCCGCCCGCGAGCAGGGCCAGCGCCGGGCCGGAGATGATGAGCGGGTCGATGCCGAGCCCGCCCGCCGCCGTCACGGTGACCGGCGCGCCGTAGCGCTGCAGCTGCCAGATCGACAGCGCGGCCACCGTCAGCAGCGCCAGGTCCGCGCCCGCCCCCTCGATCAGCCCGCGCAGGCCGCGGCCGCGCGCCGACTGCTCCTCCACGTACGTGCGCCGCGCACCCGCCAGGGTCGGCAGCGCCAGCAGCACGGCTGCGGCCAGGGCGACGCCGAACGACACGAGGAACGCGCCGAGATCGGCCGACGGCGTGAGGCGCACCCCCGAGGACCTGATCCACGGCAGTCGGTGGACCAGCGCGAGCAGCGGCGGCCCGAGGAACGGCGCGACGATCGCGCACGGGACCGCCACCAGCAGCGCCTCACCTCCCGCCAGCGCAGCCAGGCGCACCGTACCCGCGCCGCGCGAGCGCAGCAGCGCCACTTCCATGCGGCGGTGGTCGGCGAGCAGCCGCGCAGTGAGCATCAGCGCGTACGCGGCCAGCAACAGCAGTTGCAGCACCGGGATCAGCATGGTGGAGCGGGTCACCAGGGACGCGGTGGCGAGCTGGGTGAGGATCTCGGGCAGGCGGCTGACGGTCAGGCAGTTCACGCAGTCGGCCGCCGTCAGCCGCTCGCCCACCTGGTCGATCGCTTCCGCCAGCGGGCGCAGCCGCTCGGGCGTCAGCGTGCTGAGGTCCGGCTCCGCGGTCCAGGTGGCCCTGACACTGGTGGCGAAGCGCGCGACGAACGTTTCCTTCGCCACCATCAGCGGCCCGTACGTGCTGTACTCCCCGCGTTCCACGCCCCTGCTCAGCAACTCCTCGCCCGCCCAGCGCTCGCCCACGGGGTCGTCGAGCTGGAAGACACCGACGATGCGGACCGTGACCGGGCGCCGGTCGAGCCGCCCATTCGTGACGAACTCCCGGCCGGCCTCGAACCCGGTGGCCGAGGCCGCCGGCAGCGAGATCGCCGCCTCGACGGCCGGTCCGCCGGTACGAGGCCACCTGCCCGAGACCAGCTGGGCATGCCGGTCGAGCCCGTCGTGGCTGCCGAACCTGAGCAGCTCGGGCAGCTTCTTGCCGTCCTGCCCCGGCATGACGTATGAGTCGGAGCGGAGGCTGGTGGTGACGGCCGGGAGTGTGGTGTAGACCCTGGTGAGGTCGTCGCGCACGGCCCGGTCATACCTGGGGAAGGTCTCGGCGGTGACCTGCGCGCTGATCGTGGTGGTGGTCTGGCGGTACGAGGCCGTCTCCATAACCCTGCGGATGCCGGCGTCGGCGATGGAGGAGGCGTACATCGTCAGCGCCACCAGTGTGGCGGTCGCCAGCAGGATCGACCCGAACGCGGCCAGGAGGGGCAGCGGCTCGCTGAGCGCCCTTTTGACGACCAGCGGCCCCCGCATCCCTCCCCCTTCGCCCCTGTAGTAGACCTTCCGGGCGTGGTCGGACGAGAGCAAGAGTGATCTCTTCAACGGTGACGCACCTGATACGCCCCCGTGATATTTGAAGCTGTTTCACAAGGGTGAACACCATGGTGAGCGTGTAGAACGTCAGATTCGGCTTCTGGTGCCGGGTCCAGTGTGCCTACCGCGCGGGGGGTGGCCACCGCCCTGGTGGTCAATCCCAACACCGTCGCGAAGGCGTATCGCGAGTTGGAGCGGGACGGACTGGTCACGGCCCGGGCAGGTCAGGGCACCTTCGTGACCGGCAAGGTCGAGCAGGTGCCGGTTGCGACCTACGCGCGGCTGTCTCACAAGCTTCGCCTCTGGCTCGACTCAGCGCGGGAGGCCGGCCTGGAGCTCGATCAGGTACGGGCGCTGGCAGCTGCCGTGCTCGACGACGAGCAGAATCGGGCGTCGGCGTGAGTATCGAGCCTGCTCTGCGCATAGCCGGGTTGGGTAAGCGCTACGGTCGGCGCCGCTGGGCCCTGCGCGACACCACCCTCGACCTGCCCCAGGGACGGATCATCGGTTTGGTCGGCGCCAACGGCGCCGGAAAGACCACGCTGCTGCACCTGGCCATCGGTCTGCTGCGGCCCACCGAGGGCACCGTGTCGATGTTCGGCCGGCCTCTATGGACGAACAAGGCGCGGGGAGTGACACAGGTGGGGTTCGTGGCCCAGGACCACCCCCTGTACCAGAGGTTCACCGCGGCGGAGATGCTGCACTACGGCCGCTCGATCCCGTGAATTCGAGCAGGGTACGTGGCGGCTGGCCTTCACCCAGGGCGTGAGCCGCACCCGATGGCTGGTGACCCAGTTGACAGTGGTCGGCGCCGGCGCCGCGACCCTGGCACTCATGTTCGCCTTCCTGTTGAAGAGTCCGCCAGGCCGAATTACCTGACGCCGCTGGTCCGTGTCACCGATCCAGCAGTCGAGGGCCAGCAGGGCTGGCAGCCGACGAGCGAATGGGTCGTTGACGACGGCTTGATCGACAAGGCCGGCCAGCTCCTGTCCGACGACGAGAAGGGAGCCATCATCCGCCACGTCTACGACGGCGCCGCGGCGCGTGAGGGCGGAGCAGCAGTAGAGCGGTACTTGGCCGACCACGGCCTGCGCCATTACATCGAATACCACCCAGGCAGCAGGTTTCTGACCCTGCAGCTCATCGAGGCCGCAGTCTTCCTCGGCCTGGCCACGGCGCTCATCACCGCGGCGATCCTGCTAGTGCGCAGGCGTACAGCGTAAGCGGATGCTCGGAGGTATTGAATCCTCACCTAAAGGATCATTAACTTCAATGTGGCCGGCACAGACGTGTGTGTGCCGGCTCGCGGGATCGCCACCGGCGCCCGTGCGCTTGGTGTCAGGCTTTGGAGGTACAGTGACGCCGGATTCGCCCTCCACAATTGATCACATCTCGGCCGGATACCACCCTGACCCCGCGCTGTCGATGTCGTTGCACGCCGACGCCTACACCGATCCGAAGTGGTTCGACGTCGACCAGCGGGCGATTTTCGCTCGCTCGTGGCAGTGGCTGTGCCATGTGGAGAAGCTGCGAGAGCCCGGAAGCTATGTGACGGGGACGGTGGCCGGCATGCCGATCGTCGCCGTCCGGGACGAGGCAGGCGCGCTGCGGGCCTTCTACAACGTGTGCAAGCACCGCGCGCACGAACTCCTGACGGGGTCCGGTGTCCGACGCAGCATCGTGTGCCCTTACCACGCCTGGAACTTCGACCTGACCGGCCGGTTGAGGCGAGCGCGCAACACCGGCGACATGCCGGGCTTCGACACCTCCACGGTGTGCCTGGACCAGATCCAAGTCACCGAGTTCGGCGGCATGGTCTACGTCAACCTCGATCCCACGGCAGCTCCTCTGAACGAGCAAGCCGGAGACCTGCAGGCGGAGATCGAAGCGCGAGCGCCGGACGTGGCCAAGCTGACCCTCGCCCGCCGGCTCACCTACACCATTGCCTCCAACTGGAAGAACGTCGTCGACAACTTCCTGGAGTGCTACCACTGCCATGTGGCTCATAAGGATTTCGTGTCCCTGGTCGACATGAGCACCTATCGGGTCACCACCTATGGGATCTACTCCAGCCACATGGCCCAGGCCGGTAAAGCGGACAACTCCGCCTACGACGTGACAGGCGCGACGGTTACCGAGCACGCGGTCTGGTGGCTGTGGCCGAACACCTGCCTGCTGCGCTATCCCGGCCGCGGGAACTTCATGGTGTTGCAGATCATCCCTGACGGCCCGGAACGGACGCACGAGATCTGGGACTTCTATCTCGAGACCGCAGAGCCGAACGAGGCCGAACTGGACAGTATCCGGTACATCGACGAGGTTCTCCAAGTGGAGGACATCGCCTTGGTGGAAAGCGTGCAGCGCGGAATGCGCACCCCCGCGTTCACCCAGGGGAAGATCGTTTACGATCCCAACGGGTCCGGGTTGTCAGAGCACGCGCTCCATCATTTCCATGGTCTCGTCCTCGACGCCTACCGCCACGAGCTTGAACGCTCCGGCTCGGCTCCCATGAAGGAGATCACCCCTGCTCCTTGAGCCGTTCAAGACGAGCTTGGGGCGGTGTACGGCGCGCACGCCGTACACCTGGGAGATCAGTTCGGGGGGAGACCGAGGCGCTTCAGGGGAGAACGACCGCGAGATCGTCTCCGCCGACGTCGTATGGAGATCGAATCGCGACCAGACCAGGAAGCCCGGTGCGAGCACTACGCGCCGTTCGTTGCCCATCTGCTCGTGGGCGATAGCGGAGCGGCCCCGGCGGGTGACGAACTCGCTAACCGGCGATGAGGCCGGCGTCAGCCAGAACGGCCAGGCCCAAGCCGGCGCACAGGAGCGCCACGGGCCAGGCCTTCTGGCTGAGGGCGACTATCACGCCTGCGAGGAGCGCTATGAGGGCCATGGCGAGGAGAGCGGTCATAGTGAATGCTCCTGCCCGCGGGAAGCGGACTCTAGCGGCCGGATCTCAGGCTCGGGCGGGACGCGAGCGCAGGGATCGGGCCGGTCAAACCGCCATCCGGTTAGCGATCTTGCTCGCGATCCCCGCCGAGCCAGGCCAAGTAGTCGATCAGCGCGGCCGCCGTGAGGTAGATGGCGGCTGCTGATGGGCCGGCACCAGGACCGCACCGACCTGGGGCGCGTGTTCGGCGCCACCGGCATCGTCCCCGAACGCGGCGACGAAGGCATCGAGGATCCGGGAGCTGACCGGCGGCGACGGCACCCAGGCGGTGCTGGAGTGCGTCGGCACCCGGCAGGCGATCGAGACGGGCCCTCGGCGTGGTCCGCGACGGTGGCGTGGTCAGCCGGGTCGGCACGCCGTAGTACGAGGAGGTGCCGGACGGCTACCGCGCGATGGCCGACCGCCAGGCGCTGAAGGTGCTCATCCAGCCCTGAGCCGCGCCGGTGGCGTTCCACCGAAACCCGCCTGCGCAAGGGTCCGAGCAACGGCCTGACCAAGGACGGACTCATCGAGGCGATCACCGGCGGCCGGAGAACTGTTCCCATCGCGCTGTTAGAGGCTGTGTGGATCAAAAAAAGAGGGGCGGGGCTGGAGCGTGGTGGTGGCCCGGAGGAGGACGGCGGCCGGGACGCGAGGGCCGGCTTTCAGAATGACCGTGGTGTCGTCGCGGTCGATCACGTAGGTGGTGCCCGTGTCGGTGGCTCGCCGCCAGGTACGAGGGCTCACCGGTTCGAACGCGGAGTCCTCGCCGGGCGGATCCACACGAGAGCGGACGATCACGGCGATGGTGGAGGCGTCGCGCTCGGCGGGGGTGACGGCGTGGTGGAGCGCCGATGGGCGCAGGAGGTAACGCAGGCCGCCGGGCCGGGTGGAGAGGTGTTCGATCCGGTAGCCGGGCAGGTCGGGAGCGATCAATGGGATCCCGGGGTCGGGCAGGTGGGGCCCTGGCGTCGCCACCGGGATCGGAGGGGGACCGCCCACGGCCATCAGCGGCAGCTGCTGCCACCACCACCAGGGTCTCCCCGGCGTGGTGAGCAGGGCGGTCAGCCCGTACCCCAGGGCCAACGCGACGGAGACGGTGACCAGCGAGTTTT
This sequence comes from Nonomuraea sp. NPDC048916, assembly GCF_040649575.1. Taxonomy (NCBI): domain Bacteria; kingdom Bacillati; phylum Actinomycetota; class Actinomycetes; order Streptosporangiales; family Streptosporangiaceae; genus Nonomuraea; species Nonomuraea sp. NPDC048916. The sequence goes on along the minus strand of NZ_JBEZFS010000001.1, from coordinate 154,626 downwards.
CGATGATCCGTGAGGCCACCGAGTTGAGGACGACCCCGGCGACGACGCCCGCGATCGGGGCCGGCAGAGCGACGTGCCAGGCGGGCCGCACGCGCAGCGCCCACAGCAACGGCCAGGCCATGACGAGCAGGAACGGTACGGCGCCCGCGATGATGCCCAGCCCCTGACCGACGCGACCCCAGCCACCGGTGTCACCCGAGCCGTCGTACGGGACGACGGCCAGGCCGGCCAGGGCGATCGCCCAGGCGAGGAGCGGAAGGGTGAGCCCGACCAGCGCGGCGGCCAGCGTACGGCGCGCGACTGGCTGTGCGGTGAAGCGCCTGCCGGTGGAATGCACGGGATCAAGGGTGGCATGTGGCGGCGGACCGGGAGAATACGATCGTGAAACGTGCCGCCGCAAGGCAGGCACTCGCCGAGCCGATGAGTTCACCCCGGAACCGGTGTCTAACAGAGAACGACCTTGGAGATCTCGACGGAGGTAGATCATGGGCAAGATGCTGTATTCGGTCACCATGTCGCTGGACGGCTTCATCGCCGGTCCAGGTGGTGACATGTCCTGGCTGACCGAGCACCTCGGGCCCAACGAGACAGTGGACGAGCTCATCGGCGAGATCGGTGCTCTCCTCGTCGGCAACCGCACCTTCCGTGGCGACGACCCGCACAAGGACACGGACAAGGAGGGCAAGGCGTTCGGCGGCGGGTGGACCGGACCGCAGTTCGTGCTCACTCACCACATCCCCGCCACGCCGGTGCCGGGCATCACCTTCGTCGGCGACCTCGACAGCGGGGTTGCGGCGGCCAAGGCGGCCGCGGGGGACAAGTACGTCAACATCCTCGGCGCCGACGTCGCTCGGCAGTGTCTCGACGCGGGCGTGCTCGACGAGATCTTCGTGTGCGTCGCGCCTGTCCTGCTCGGCGACGGTGTCCGGCTGTTCGATCGCCCGGGCGGGACCAACGTCAAGCTCGAACGCCTCAGTCTGACCCACGCACCGAAGGCGACCAACCTCTGGCTGCGCGTCGTCAAGTAAGCCGGTCGACCTCGCCTCGTCGAGCAGCCTCGTCGAGCAGCCTCGTCATGCAGCGCCGTCATGCAGGCCGTCGAGCAGGCCCTCTCAGGCAGGTCCACCGAGTAACCCCGCGTTTCGGAGGACGGCTGGGCTCAGGAAAGGTCGACGACGAGGCCGGAGACGGCGATGCCGAGCTCGCCGCCGTATTCGGTCCGAGCGGCGGCTTGCGCGGCGGTCATGTCGGTGCCCGGTTGCAGGTGCGTCAGCAGCAGGTGACGGGCGTCGGCCTCCCGCGCCTGCCGGCCTGCCTGGCGGGCGCTCGTCAGGTAGCGCCGCGAATCCTCGGGCACCTGGTCCGCGTAGGTGGCCTCGGCCAGGAAGAGGTCGGCGTCGCGCGCCAGGTCCACCACGTCGGGGCTCGGGCCGGTGTCACCGGTATAGACGAGCACCCGCTCACCCGCTGTCAGCCGTACGCCGGCATTGGGCACCGAGTGCGGCAGCAGGCGGGTCTGGACGTGGAACGGGCCGATGTCGAGCCTGCTGCCGGCGGTGAACTCGTGGGCGACGTAGGCACTGGCCAGCATCCCGGGGCGGTCCAGCGCGAGCACCGCGTCCAGGGCCCCGGGCAGTGAGTGCACGGGCAACGGCGACGACGGGTCGTCACAGAACGTACGCGCTCGCAGGAGTGGGTTCAGGTCGGCGCAGTGATCGGGATGCCCGTGGGTGATGAACACCGCGTCGACCTGGTCGGGGGTGACCCGTTCGAGCAGCCGGGGCACCGTCGCGTATCCGGGGTCGACGAGCAGCCTGAACCCGTCGTGCTCCACGAGGTAGCCGCTGCAGGCCTGACCCGCGTCCGGCCATGCGCCGCGTCCGCCGAGGATCGTCAAGAGCATCCATGAACCCTAACGCCCGGTGCCCCCGATGATCGAGGGTACGTTTCCGGTCTCGGCGTCGCCTCCTGGCCGAGGCTCCGGAAGCTCGAACGGTCGAGAGAAGCGCTACTCGATCGGCACCGCGGTGCCGCGGACCTTGACGCGGGTGTCGCCGGGGATGGTGGCGCACGTCAGCAGGCTGGGCCGGCCCATGTCGACGCCCTGGTGGATGGTGAGGGTGGTGTTCATCCCCGAGGCGTCCGAGGTCGCGCAGGTAGCCGGTGAAGGCGGCCGCCGCGGCGCCGGTGGCCGGGTCCTCGATCACCCCGCCGGGCGGGAACGGGTCGCGGACCTGGAAGACGGTGGGAGATTCGGCCCAGAAGAGGTGGACGGTGACCCAGCCCAGCTCCGCCATGATCTTGCCGAGGGCCTCGAAGTCGTAGTCGAGGTCGGCCAGGCGGTCCCGGGTGGCCGCGGCCAGGCTCCTCTCGCAGAGCGGCCCTGCCAGTCCTGCCGGTCCCGGGTCCTGCCGGTCCCGGGTCCCGCAGGTCCCGGAGGACCGGCCAGTGGATCTGGTGGCATCGGCGGGAGAATGGGCGCATGGACGCTCAGCGGGCTCGCGAGAGGTTCCGCGGCGAGCGGGTCGCCCGCCTCGCGACGGTGGGCGGTGACGGCGCGCCGCACCTGGTGCCTGTCACGTTCGCCCTGGCCGGCGACCAGGTGATGATCGCGATCGACCGTAAGCCTAAGACGACGACGGACCTGAAGAGGCTGCGCAACATCCGGGCCGATCCCCGGGTGACGCTCCTGGCCGACCACTACGAGGACGACTGGGCACGGCTCTGGTGGGTACGCGCCGACGGCTCCGCCCGCGTCGTCGAGACCGGGACGGCCTGGGCCTCGGCGATCGACGCCCTGGCCGAGAAGTACGGCCAGTATCGAACGAGCCGGCCGGATGGCCCGGTGATCCTGGTGGACGTGTCCCACTGGTCCGGCTGGTCGTATTCCGGATAGTTCGTACCGGTAAAGAAGTCGCTGTTGGGATCCCGAGCCCGAGGATGCCGCTCGGGCTGATCCAGCCCGTCATCCGTGCAGCTCGTGCGCCGTACAGCCGTACAGCCCGTCATGCGAACACGGCAATGGAACGGGACAAAGGGTGTCAGACGGCGGCGGGAACGGGGGCAGGGGCGGGGGAGCCCGCTACGCGTCGCGCCACGAACTGCGCGAACTGCCCGTGGGCGACCACCGTCGCGCCGAAGCCCACGGTCACCACGGCGATGAGCGGCATGCGGCCGTCGGGGGCCAGGAGGACGGCCGCGCCGTCGGCGAAGCCGGTGCTGGCCACGGCCCAGCCGGTGACCGCCGCGGTCACCCACCGGCCGGCCAGCCGCACCACGGGTGGCGCGTTCGCCGTGAGGGCGGCGGGCACGGACAGGACGGTGAAGACGAGTAGCACGCCCGCGGTCCCGCCGAGGGTGAAGGTGCTCTCCTCGGCGGCGGCCAGCGTGATCGCGCTCATCAGCAGGCGGGCCGTCAGGCCGATGACGATGCCGGCGCCCAGCGCTCCGGCGAGTGCCGCCGCGGCCAGCCGGATCAGGCGCCCTCGCCCTCCGATGACTTTGTCCATGCCCCACCTTCCGTCTCAAGGAAGGTTTGTATCGGTCCAAATCTGGCCGAGGCAATGCCCGGAGAATTCCGTAACTCGCCCGTTACTCTTGATATATCGCCTTATGGGGTATTTGTGGGTGGCCGAACGAGACGTCCGATAGCTGCCAGCCTCCGCCGCCCGCCAGGCGCGACAGTGGATCGCGTGACAGCGACGCACACCCCCATGACGCACACCCCCATAGAGTCCAACATCCTGTACTTCGGCACCCCGGTGGTGCTGATCTCCACCATGAACGAGGATGACACCCCCAACCTGGCACCCATGTCGTCGGCGTTCTGGCTCGGCTGGCGGGGCATGCTGGGCCTGGGCGCGAGGTCCAAGACGGCGCAGAACCTGCTCCGAGCCCGCGAATGCGTCCTCAACCTGCCCTCCGACCAGATGGCCGCGGCGGTCGACCGGCTCGCGCTGACCACCGGCCGCGATCCGGTCCCCGAGCGCAAGCACGACCGCGGCTACCGCTACGTCCACGACAAGTTCGGTCGCGCCGGGCTCACCCCGGTGGAGTCGGAGACGGTCCGGCCGCCGCGTGTGGCCGAATGCCCGGTGGCCATGGAGGCCGTGGTCGAGGCGGTCCACCCGGTGGCCGACGAGGACGAGGCGCAGCGGGGCGGCATCATCGTGTTCGAGGTGCGGGTGCGCCGCCTCTGGGTGCACGACGAGATCCGGCTGGCGGGCACGGACGACCATATCGACCCGGACGCCTGGCGGCCGTTGATCATGAGCTTCCAGAAGCTGTACGGCCTGGGCCCGCAGGTGCACCCGTCCACGCTGGCCCGGATCCCCGAGCGGTTCTACCGCAGCCCCGACCTCGACCGGGCTCGGCGTGTGACCAGTTCTTAGACGGCAGGTGGGGAGGTCCGCCCGCGGCCGGGCATGGTGAGGGGAAGGGGGGTGGCGATGGGAGAGGCCGCACCCGTCACACACCCGTTCACACGCCGGTGCCGGAAGGTTCACGTCGTCGGCGCCTGATGCGGCCGGCATCCACACCGAAGGAGAAGTCCGATGCCGTTGGTCAATGTGAAGGTCATCGAAGGGGTGTTCACCGAGGCCCAGAAGGCCGAGATCATCACGGCGGTCACCGACGCGATGGTCGGAGTCGAGGGGGAGGCCATGCGCCCGGTGACGTGGGTCGTCGTCGAGGAGGTCAAGAGCGGTGACTGGGCGATCGGCGGGAAGCCGCTGACGACCGAGGACGTGAAGGCGTTGGCCGCGGGGGCGCCCGCCGGCTGACCGGGCCCCGTCCGTCCGACACGGGGACGCAAGGCGTGGGCCCCGCGTTCGCCGCCGCCCGGCCGCTCGGCCGCTCGGCTGCTCGGCGCGGACGTCGGCGATCCCGCTCCGGCCCGGTCGCCGAACGACGCGGGGTCCCACGTTCCCGTTCCTCCCCGTTCCTCACCAGGGTGGCGCCGTCCGATGAGGAGTGGGGCGCGACCGCCTCTGGCCGCTAGATCCCCTGGCGCATGGCCCGGTTGCCCAGGACCAGGCCCAGGGCTGCGACCAGGAGCGTGGCGGCCGTGCCGTACAGGACGGAGAGGTCGGTGAGGTCGCCGGCGAACAGGGCGCGCTGGGCGTCGACGATGTAGGTGATCGGGTTGAGCCGGCCGACCACCCACAGCCAGCCCGGCCCGCTGTCCATCGGCAGGAGGACACCCGAGAGCAGCAGCAGGGGAAACAGCAGGACCTGGGTGACGACGTAGAACAGGGTGCCGTCGGGGGCGGACTTGATGGCCAGCACGAACGACAGGGCGCCGAGCCCGACCCCGAACGCGACCAGCATGGCCAGCCCGGCCAGCACGCCCGCCGGGTGCGGCCGGAAGCCGAGCGGCAGCGCCAGCACGATGATCAGCACGGCCTGGCAGAGCAGGACCACCATGGTCTTCATCGTCCTGCCGACCAGCATGGCCGTCCGGTTCAGCGGGGTGACCAGCATCCGCTCCATCGAGCCGCCGATCAGGTCGACCAGCAGGGTGTAGCCGGCGGCCATCGGCCCCGACAGGCACATCATCACCAGGATGCCCGGCACGAACCACTGCCAGGACGAGCCCACCGCCCTGTCCAGCAGCGAGCCGAAGAGGAACAGGAACAGCAGCGGCTGCCCCATCTCGAAGAGCAGGCCGACCGGTTCGCGGACGGACGGGGTGATCTCGCGGGTGAAGACGGTCGCGGTGTCACGCAGGAATGTCGTCATCGGTGAGGCTTCTCCCGGTAAGCGTCAGGAACACGTCGTCGAGTGTGGGGCGGGCGGTCTCGGCGGTGGCGACCTTGACGCCGGCCGCCTCCAGCGCGCGCAGGTACTCCGGCAGGGCCGCGGCGGCGTTGGCCACCCGGAGCCGTACGGTCGTGCCCTCGGCGGTGGCGCCGCCGATCCGCGCCGCCGCCTCCGCCTCCTGCGCGGTGGTTGTGGTGATCGTGATCTGGTCGCCGGCCAGGTCGTTCTTGAGCTGCGCGGCGGTGCCGTCGGCGATGATCCGGCCGTTGTCGATGATCACCACCCGCTCGGCCATGCTGTCGGCCTCCTCCAGATAGTGGGTGGTCAGGAAGAGCGTCGTGCCGTACGCCTCGCGCAGCCGCAGGATGTGCGTCCAGATGTCGGCGCGGCTCTGCGGGTCGAGACCGGTGGAGGGCTCGTCGAGGAAGAGCAGGTCGGGGCGGTGGATGAGGCCGAGCGCGATGTCGAGGCGGCGGCGCTGGCCGCCCGACAGCGTGCCGGGCTTGCGCTGGGCCAGCGGGCCGAGGTCGAGCAGGTCGAGCAGCTCGTCGGCGCGTTCACGGGCTCGCGCCGTGGTCAGGCCGTAGGCGCGGCCCTGGACGACCAGCTCGTCGCGGGCGCGGAAGTTCTCGCCGGCGCTGTTCTTCTGGCCGACGTAGCCGATGCGGGCGCGGACCTTGGCCGGCTCGCGCGCCACGTCGTGGCCGGCGACGGTGGCGGTGCCGGAGGTGGGGGGCAGCAGGGTGGTGAGCATGCGCAGCGTGGTGGACTTCCCGACTAATGATTTGGGGCACATAATCGAGGTAGAACCACCGAAAACGGGCAAAGCGAGGGGACGGGAATCATGGGCAAGCTTCAGACGGCAGCAGAGCAGACGACCAGCAGCGCAAGCGAGCGGCACACCAGCCCCGACCAGCCGCGTTGGGTGGTGGACTACACGCGTAAGAGTCTGGACAAGGCCAAGACCGGTGACGGGGTCGGTAGCCAGCACTTGGAGAATCAGGACCTGGCCGACGAGTTCGAGTTGGGCGAAATCCGGATTACCTACAGCGACAACGACGTGTCGGCCTACCAGGACGTGGAGCGTCCGGAGTATCTGCGCATGCTGGCGGACATGCAGGCGGGCAAGATCGCCATCGTCATTGTCTGGCACGCCAAGCGCCTGCACCGCAAGGTGGAGGAGGTCACACAGTTCATCAAGATCGCCCGCGCGCACAAGGTCCGGTTGTTCAGCGTGGCTCGCGGTGGCGAGTACAACCTGAACAAGCCCCAGGGCCGCAGGGATCTCATCAACGACACCAACGAAGGGGAGTACGAATCCGGCGAGCGCGGGGAGCGTGTGGCGCTGGCGCGCAAGCGCCAGGCCCGCAACGGCGATTGGGGCGGTGGCGTGCGCCCGTACGGGTGGGGTGTGGACACCGGCCGCGTTCGGTCGGTGTGCGTCAACCCCAAGGCCCCGACGATGGAGCGTGTCTACGAGGACCGTCCGGTTATGGACATGACCCGGCACAACGAGGAGGAAGCTACCGAGATCCGCAAGTGGGCTAAGGATTTGCTGGCAGGTGTGCCGATGGAGCAGGTCATCCGCGACATGGCCAGGAGGCTGGTCAAGACCGTCAGCCAGAAGGAGGGCCGGAGCGTGAAGCGTAGCGGCAAGGTTGTGCAGACGCAGGGGTGGAACTCCCGGACGATTAAGCAGATCTTGACGCACCCGCGTACGTCGGGTCATGCCGTCTACCAGGGGAGGATCATCCGCCGGGACGCCTATGAGGCGATCATCCCGGAGGACAAGCGCCAGGCGTTGATCACGCTGTTCGCCGACCCGTCCCGCAAGACCAGCCCCGGCAACACGCCCAAGTGGCTGGGATCGCTGATCGCATCGTGTGAGCGGTGCGACGACGGCACGGTATGCACCGTTCGCAACAACAGCCAGGGAGAGCCCATCTACCGGTGCCGTGCCAAGGGACATTGCATGGCCAAGGCCGAGGAAGTCGATGCCTACATAGCGCGCGTCGTGGTCAAGCGACTGTCGCGTGAGGATGTTCAAGATCTCCTCCCGGCTAACGTCGAGGCTGACATTCCCGCGCTGCGTGAGGAGATCGTCACCTTGAACCAGGCCAAGAAGGACGCGGCCCGAAAGCTGGTGCTGGGTAAGTGGGACGAGGAGACCGCCGATGAGGCGATCGCCACCGCGATGACCCGGATCGAGGAGATACGCGAGATCTTGAGGCAGGCCACATCGGACAGCCCGTTGGCCGAGTTCGCCGCATCCGACGACGCGCAGCGCACATGGGATGGCCTGTCTCTGGGTCGTAAGCGAGAGATCGTCAAGTTGCTGGTCACGGTGACCCTCCTCCCGATGGACCGCCGCCGCTCCGTGCCGGTGAGCGAGTGCGTGAACATCACCCCGAACGAGCCGCCCCAGCCGGGCATGCTGGTCGCCTAACCACCCCGCCGCGCTCCGCCGCCAGGGGGGCGCCAGTGGCCCCCGGGAGCCCCCTACAGCAGCAGCAGCGCAAGCCGCTCACGCTGGCTTTCGGTCAGCGGTGGCCAACTGCGCACCATCGCCGCGATTGCTTCATCGTCGCCCTCAGGCCCCGGGGCGTTCGCCGCCCGCTCCGGCCCGTCTAACTCCTGATCGTCTCGTCTGTCCTTCGCGTCCATTCCTGCCGCCTCACCCGATCGGGCAGCCCAGCCCCCCACCGGCCCGCCGCCATGATCAGCGCATGCCGAAGGGAGCGGCCATGGCCGCCCGCATGATCGTTTAATGGGTGCTGTCTGGCAGCGGCCCGCGCGCCCACCCACCCACCCCCGGTGCAGGTCGAGCACCGTAGGTCAGGCACAAGTGAGCAGCCGGGGAAGAAAGGCCAACCCCAACAGCCAAGATCCAAATATTTCAGTGGTGCTTCGCGCGTTTTGCCTGGTCGCAGCCTCGCCGCAGGTGCCGGCGGATTCGTCGGCGATCTTCAGGCGGTCAGCCCCAGCCGTCCCGCCTCCCGGGCCTGACGATGCTCACGCCCCAGCACTTCGGCCCACACCCGATCGCCCAGGTTCCGGTAGCCGACTCCCGCGATCCGCCAGTCCCCGACCACCACCCGTTGGGCTCCGTCGCCCGCCCCGTCGTGCGCCCACGGGTCGTGCTCCCGCCAGCGCTGCGCCAGCCGCCATGCCCGCCGTGCCTGCCGCAGCGCCGCGAACGTCGTGGAGTAGCGGCGGCTCTTGGAGGTCACATGCCCGCGAAAGCCGAGCGTGTGAACGTGCCGCGCCAGCCGCAGCGATCGGCAGGTGGCCAGCCGCGCCAGCCTGCGCACCGTTTCTGTCAGCGCCGCCACGTGCCCCGCGACGCCGCCGCCCTGCATCACGTCCGTCTCACCCGCAGGGGGCCGGGACGCGGGCAGGCCGCTCACGCTGTCGGAGACGGTCTTGGTGGCGTACTTGGCCAGGTACCCGGCCACCCGGGCGGCGTCCACCTCGCTGGCCCGCACGGGCCGCACGTCGAGCTGCGTGCCCCACCGGGCGATCGCCGTCGTGCGAGCATCGACCACCGGCAGCGCCACGCTGACCCGTCCGGCCGCCTCGATCAGTGCCGCCGTCAGCAGCTCCACACCCGCCCACGCCGGAGCAGGCACCAGTGCCTCCGGATCGTCGGGGTTGACCCCATCCAGTCGCGCCAGTACGTGCAGGTGCACCACGCCCCGTTTCTGGAATTCGGCCACCTTGGCGTAGGAAACGCGCAGCAGGTCCCGCACCCGGCGCACGCTGACCGGCCGACCACCGACAGTCGGAGCGAGCGCGGCCAGCGCCCGATACACATAGATCACCGTGCGCCGCCACAGCTCCCCGACGTGCGCGTTCCACAGCACCTGACCGGCCAAGTCCGCGCAGTCCACGCACAGCGGAGCTCCCACCAGCCCGTCACGGGCATCATGGCGTGCCGTGCACCACAGCGCCCTGCCGTGCTCACACGTCCGCTTGCGTCCGCCACCCCGAGCCGCCCGGCACACCTTCCCGTCGCGGGCCGCGTGCACCGCGCCGAAGCTGGGAGCGGTGAACGTGGCCAGAACCAGCGGACTGGCCCCCGCCTCCCCGCAGCCGTCGCCGTCCTGGTCGCCAGTGCCCGCCCGCTTCACCCCACCGGCGAACACGTGCCAGGCATCGGCCCGGTAGCGGGCCGCGCACGGCGGGCACACGCTCTCGCGGCGGTCCTTGCACGCCACCAGCAACACCCCGCCCGGCTCCCCCGCACTGCTATAGGCGGCCTCTACCTCACCGGTCTGCATGTTGACCGTCATCGCCGACCCGGCCAGTTGCACCGGCCGCACGCAGTGCCCGGCCCGCTCCACCTGACCGGCCCATCGCCGGTATTGCTCGTCATCGGCCACCCGGGCGATCATCTGCCCGAGCACCGTCTGTGTCTGCATCGCCGTTCGCATCATCTGACATGCTCCTGTCCCGCAATACGCCAAAGGGCGGGTCCCCACCGGCCCGCCCCCGTCATGCGCGCAGATCACCCGATCCGTGCCGGGACCTCACCGCCGCCCCGGCATCGGGTGGCTACCGCGCTACGGCCTCGCCCGCCGTCAGCGGACGCCACCGGCTCCGCACCACGTCTGCGAGCCCGGCCAGCTCCTCCGGCCCCTCCAGGAACGACGCGCCCAGACCGCCGTCCCTCCACGGCGCGTGCGCGAACGTCTTGAGGGTGTGCTCCAGCTCCGTCTGTCCCGCCTTGAACAGCCACGCCACGAAGCGCTCAGCGGCGTACTCGTCGCTGATCTCCACCGGTGCGGCCCCCTGGTCTGTCATCGTCCAGACCTTCACTGTCTTGTCCTCTCCTTCGGTCTCTCCCGTCGCCGGGCGTCCCCGACCCCGATCCCACGGGAACGCTCCCGGCCTTGCTCGTGCTTCCTGCGTGGGGCAGGAGGCGTGTCAGATACCGGTTGTACGCACCGAGCACCCATTTGGTTCGATCGTGAGCGGTATTTCCGCAGGTAATAGCCCTTTCCGGAAAGCTGCCCGGCCGGTAATGATCCTCCGGGCAGCTCACCGGCTCACCTCACGACCGCCTCAGAGCACCCGCACGCAGGTAGCCGCGACGTACCCGAACGGGCTCCCGGTGATGGTCAGCCGCCCGGAGGCGACCTTGTACCAGCTCGTTCCTCGCCGACCGCACTTGGGCGGGTAACTGTTGGAGCCGTTCCCGGCCACGAACTCACATGAGGTGAGGATGGTCCCGCGCGGCACCGCGCGCACGATCAGCCCGTTGGTGAACGGGAAGTCGCGGATGGCGATCCTGCCTCCGGTCACCTGGAGTTTGCGACACGCCGACGCCGACGTCTGCGCCGTGCTCTGCCCAGCCGTCTGCGTCGCGCTCTGCACCGCCGTCTGCGTCGTGCTGGTGGCGTTCGCCGAGGAGGCGAGCGTGGGCGTCACGGCCACGAGAGCGGCGATGACGGACGCGGCGAACAGCGTGGTCGTCTTGAACATGATGGTTCTCCTTCGTGTGTTGGGTTGATCTCATGCGAAACTCGAATGGCGCGTGTTTGTGCAGGTAGGAGGGTTGGCACATGTGCCGGCCGCTACCTCCAGTTGGTGGTGGCGCGCAGGTCGGCCGCGTACGCCGCCAGGTCCGACAGTTGCTCATCGGACAGGTGGAACGCCTTGTGGCGGACCGGCCCGGAGGCACCGGCCAGCAGGTAGCCGACCCCGGCCGCGCCCAGGGGGATGGTGGAGGCGTCGATGCCACGCGCGGCCCAGCCGGAGCCCAGCACCGTGTCGGAGGCATCCTTGGTCGTGCAGCGCAGCGCCCACCGGACGTCGAACAGATCCCGGATGTAGGTCGGCACCACATCGCTACCGGGCTTCTGCGTCGCGGCCAGGACTCGCACCGCCGCCGCCCGGCCCCGCGCGCCGAGATCATGCAGCGGCACCAAGAACGCCTCACGCTTCTTCTTGTCCGGGTACAGGGTGAACGCGGACAGCTCATCGATCACTACGGCCAGCAGCCCGAAGCCCATCCCGCGCGTGATCTTCCGTGTGCCCGTCGAACTGAGGTAGGCGTAGCGCTCATCCATCCGATTGCGCGCCCACTCCAACCCCTCGGTCGCCGTGTCGATGTCGCTACGCACCCCGCCGTGCGCCACCTTCTCCCAGGCGGCCAGCTCCACCCCGTGCTTGCCGTCGATCATCAGCCCTTGCGTGGCAGGGTCCAGCATCAGGCCCGCCGTCAGCGTTTGCAGCGCCACCGACTTACCCGACTCCGGGGCACCCCCGATGAGCACATGCACGCTCACCGCTCAGACCCCCGTTCGATCTCCGTGCTGGCGTTGCTCAGCAGCCCAACTGTGACCATCTCGCCCGCCTCACCGAGCCCCACGGGGATCGGGTCCCAGACGCTTGCCACCCAGCCCTCTTGCGCAGCCGGGGCCCACGGCCAGGTCAGCACCCCGAAGCCGTCGAGCGGATCACGGCGGATGATCTCCACCTCCGCATAGCGGGCGTTGACCTCATCGGCCTCCACCTCCACCCGGGAGGCTTCCAGCGATGAGGCCAGCCACGGCGCGCGATCGGCCACATCCACCGCCGCGCCACCCTTCGCCAGCCGCACCCGCAGCCGTTCACCCGCCGGTGTCCGCCGCGCCCCCATCACCCGGGGTACCCGGTCATTGTGCGTGGCCAGGCCCGCGAACCGGCACGCCGTGTCCCAGCGCCGGACCACCCGCGCCCACCACAGCACACCGGCCAGCCAGCGCCGCACCCCGGGCACGGCCAGCAGGCACGCCAGCGTGACCGCCACCATCACGGCCAACGGCCACCCGCCGAGCAGCCAGCCACCACCCACCACGCCGACCACGGCCACAGCCAGCGCCAGCTCACGCCGCGCCAGCCACGCCGGACGCAGCAGGTAGACCGTCAGCCGGGAACCGGGCGTGGACTGTGCCCGGATCGGCACCACCGGTGTCTCCAGCGCAGGCGGCAGGCCCGAGGGACGCCCGGGAACCTGCGGCCCGAACAGCCCGCTCATGACAGCCCCCCGCCGTCCGGTGTCGGAGGCCGGTGCGCCAGCGACGGCACCGCCGCCACCCCGGGCGGGTCGCCCAGCTCCACCGGCAGGGCCCCGGACAGGTCCACCACACCGGAGCACCGCAACCAGCCCGACTCAGCCGCCGCGATCTCCGCGCAGCCGTCCACCTCACGGGCGAACGCCGCCGATGCCTGCGCCAGCGTGGCCGCGAACCATCGCGCCACCCCCGGCGACAGGTGATCCACCCGGACCACCACGAGCCGACCCGTGACGCTGGTGAAGCTCAGCAGCGGCCAGCCGTGCGGCACCCGCCAGGTATGCACCCGGGTACCGGCCGGACCGATGAGGAGATCCATTACCCCTCACCCTCGCCAGCACGCCCCGAGTGCCGAGCCGCCCCACCCGCAGCGCCAGCCGCAGAGGCGACCGGAGCCCCCGACCCGTGCGGGTTGCGCCTGGCCGGACCGTTGGCCCCGTGCAGCGGCACGACCGCCGTCGCGCTCCACCACCGGACCTCACCCTCCTTGGCCATGCCGTAGGCGAGACCTTCCACCCGCACCGCCATACCCGGCACCAGGTGATGCTGTTCGCCCGGCAGGTTGAACTTGATCGTGGTTGAGTCGCTGCCGTCCATCGCCAGCACCTTCACCACCATGACCGGCTGACCGTCCTCGGTCACCTTGACCTTTTTCGTGGCGAAGTCCTTCGCCGCCATCGGGGGCGAGGTCACCGTGAACCCGAGCTGACTGGTATCGATCGGAAATCGCATCCGCTCTACCTCCCATCGCCGGGGAGCGTCCCTTCTGGTCACTCCCACGATGTCAGGCTGTACTCGAATACGTGTTCGAATAGTTCAATGCGATGCCCGCCCGGCATACCTCCGTGCGCAATCCCCCGGCGCGTGCTAATGCCGCACCCGCGCCCACGGTGCACCCGGCGCACCGTGTGATGAGTTTCCCTACTAGATCAAGCCGCCCGGCCCCGGCCGGACGGACACCATCCCGCGGAAGTGATCATGCGTGGAGGTTGGACCACCCAGCGGCCAGCGGGCCACCCTCCGCCGCCCGGCATCACGCGCCGTCCGGGGCCGGAAGACGGGGACTGCGCGCGGCGCTGCGCGCCGTGCTCGCCCCGCCCCGCCCCCGGACGGCAGCGCTCGCCGCACCACCGCACGGCCCTACCCGCCCGTCCACCTTCCCGCCGTCACCTCCGCCCAGCCGCCTGCCCGCAGACGCGACGGACCCCCGGCACGACATCCGCACCGGGGGTCACGATCTTCGGGACACGTCTTACTCGCGGTCATCTGTCCGCCGCGTCAGCGCCGGCCGAACTCCCTTACGGTCGCCCCTACGGGGTGCCTACGGCATTCCGCCGGCCCCGACGCTCCCGACCTCATGCAGGCCCGCATCACCGCTTGCGCTACTTAGGATTCCCGAAGCCACAAGCCGGTGATCCCGTCCTGGTACTTGCCGTAGAAGGCGTGGAGCGTGGTTTGGAAACCCCACTCCTCAAGCGTGTAGCGACTGATCGGTGTGACATGAGTCGAATCCATGGCCAGGACATCCCAGACCTCCGGATTGGGTGTGGTGACTACCAGTCCGCGTGTGGCGTGCTTCTGGAGTGCCCCCACCAGGCGGGCCGGGTCCTTGAGGTGTTCCAGGATCTCCAATGCTGCGAACCAGTCGAATTCACGGCCCGGCTCCCAGACGTTCAGATCAACGCCGTCCAGCCATCCGTCTACGGGAACGTACCTGCCGCGCCAACCATGCTCGACTCTCAGGCATACGTCCAGCTCGGTGAGTCCGGCTCCCACGTCCACCAAGATGTCTCGGTTGGACAGTCCCCCCAGATAGAGCCGATCAGCCGCCGCCTGATAGCGCGCCTTTCGCTCTGCGTAGGGACGGCGGGGGCGGCGGATGTACTCCTCGCACTGCTGGACGCGGTCCTTGAAGATCACGGGTCCTCCTGTCCTCCGAGAGATCGGCCCGCATGCGCCGTTTACGAGCAAGGCCCTGTGTGGCGTTAGCTGGCAGGCCAGGGGAGGTCCGGCTCGCACGGGCGCGAGTAGTCCACGCCGGGCACGTCGAAGCCGTACAGCCGCCTTACCTCATCCCGGAACCAATCAGTTGCAGCCAGGGTGCCGATGGTGTCGGAGGTGGCCGCCTTCCACCGTTCGGTGACCGACTCTTGGACCTGGTCGTCCAGCTCCCAGCGGTCAAGGCGGATACGGCCCCGTTCGTCAGTGTCGAGGGGAGCCGTGCCGGTGAGCTGGTCCCACAGGTCGATGGACTGTTGGAGCGGTGAACGCATCCCGTCGCCGAGGACACCGCGAAGCAGGCTGACGTACAGCGCGTTACCGGGGATGGCCGTTGACGCTTGAGTGACCGCCGCACCGTTGACCGAGGTAAGTGCGCGCCCGCCATGACCGCGCAGCATGTCGCCGAGGGCGGCGGCCGTGTCCTCCAGATGCAGTTTCGCCGCTCCGATCGTGCCCAGCCGATAAATAGCCGACGTGAGATGCGAACCGATGTAGGACAGGGCAACGGTGGTGAATCCCGGCCGGACCAGACCGCGCGAGCCCAGCGCCTCCACCCAGCGGAACCAGTCCTCGCCGCCCATCACCTTGACCGTGTCCGCCGTCTCCTTGTCGGTGGCGGGTGGGACGCTGATCTCTCGCAGTCGCGATGTTCCATCGGGGTCGAATTCGAGCGTCTTGGTCACGTGCTCGGCTCCGATCGGCTGAATCACCGACTGGTGGACCGTCCCCGTAACCGGATCGGCGCGGCGTGGCGCGGCAACGCTGTAGATCAGGTAGTCGATGCCCCCGAAGCGCTTGGCGATCAGATCGAGGACGCTTTCCTTGGTGGCGTCGGCAAAAGCGTCCCCGTTGACGAACGTGAGATCACTTCCGGCCTCCTTCGCGAGCGTCGCTGTGGCGATCGTTCGATACCAGCCCGCTGTTCCCGTCCGACGCTCAGTCGGTGCCCGCTCGAAGCACAGGCCCACGCCCTGAACCCCATAGCGCGCGATTGCGGCGACTGCTGCGGCCAGCCCGTAGCCCGCACTGGACCCGATGACCAGAGCGACCGGGCGTTCTCCTCCGTCCGGCCGTGTCACGGGCGAGATGTGAGCCGCCATGTCCGTGACGATGCGAGCACATCCCTCAGGGTGGCTGTCGAACAGCAGGAAACCCCGCCCGGTCGGCTGAATGAGTCGTGCGGTCATCGTGTGCCTTTCTACGTCAGGGATTGCTCGGAGCCTGTGAGGCGTTGGAGGACCGCCACCAACTCACCCAGGGTTCGTACCTGCCCGGTGTCCTCGTCCGGGATCGTCACCCGGAACCGCTCCTCCAGGATTTCGACCACGACCAGCAAGGCGAGGCTATCGACCCCGAGATCATCCAGCCGCTTCGCGTGTGTGTCTTCATGCGGTGGCTCGCCCCCGGTGACCTGTGCCACGACGCCAGAGATTACCGCCGCGATGCTGGAGCCGGACTCATCCACGCGCCTTGTCCCCACTCGGGCGTTTGGCGGGGAATCGAGACCATAAGGCGTCAACGCTCACCATCGGCGGCTCCGTACCCCCCGCCGTTCCCTCTCCGCCCGTCTTCCTCTCGAACGCGTCGATCAGCAACGCACAGGAGCCGCAGAAGCTCCCGCACGTCATCTGCTCACTCTCGGCGCGCGGGATGATGTCATGCAGGGCCTTGAGACCGCCACCGGCCCGGACGGTGGCGACGTAAGCCGACCGGTTGGTGCGAGCCAGGATGTCACGCAGCGGCTCACGAAACAGATTGCCGAAACCCAGCTTCTCCGGGACGTTGAACGCCGCACAGGCGTACAAGTCGCCCGACGCCTTGAGGAGAGCGGTAGGCAACACGTACGCGCCCACGGTGGGGGCGAAACAGTCGTAGCAGTGATCCATCCATCTGGCCACCGAGGTCCGGCCAGGGCGGTGGATCGCCGCCTGATCATCAAGACGTTCGTTGGGCAGGTAGACGCGCATCGTCGAATGGACCCGGTCATGCGGGAAGTCCCCGTAAGTCTCCGCATACAGCCGCATCACCGGATAGATCCTGTGCTCACGCGTGCTCGGATCGGCCAGGCTGGACACCGCGATGTTCAGCTCGTGATCGCTGAACTCCGTGACCGCATGATGGATGATCCGGCACACACGATCCAACGGCGTTGTCTGCTCCCCGATCGACACCATGAGCAGCGGCACGAACAGCCGGTTGTCCAGCAGCCCATGCGCGACGAGCTGATCAAAGGTCGGACCGCACCGCTTCTGCGACCCCCACACGCCGTTCGTGGTGAGCTTCGAAACGTCCACCGTGCCCCGCGCTTGAGCCATGAACCGCAGCAGCGCCCGCATGGCCACGAACGGTTCACCACCCGTGATGGCCACGCTCGGCAGGCCGACACTCGCGAACTCCGACACCAAATGATCGAGCTGCCTATCAGACAGCGACCGCCCCGCTTGCAGGGACAACGCACCCATACCGCAGCTCGCGCAGGTGTCATTGCACTTGGTCGTCAGCTCGAACTCGATCCGTAGCGGACGGTAGGGAGCATCGACAAGCCCCGCTCCATCCCACCCGGCACGGATGAGGTCAAAGACCGCTGAGGTCTTCACCGCGTACTTTCCGGTGAACGGTATGACGGGTCCACGCCCGTCCACGTAGGTTGCTGTGCCCTCTTTAATCATCGTCCACCCATCCCGGCCCATCGAGAACCGCGCGGCTCTCTGGCCTGCCATGACTTGTCGGTGGTGCCCCGTTTCCCCACTGCCGTCCCCCGTGACCGCGCATCTGTCCGAGCAGCCACAGCCCCGGGTCAATGGCCACGGGCATGGACCACGTTGGACACACCGTCAGGCACGAGCGGTATCCCAACCCCGCAGACTCAGCCACCCGGCAACCGTTCCACGGTCAACGGGGGACGGCACGCGTGAGCCGACCCAACACCCGGCCCACGTTGTACGGCACGACAGAGCGGGGGGTTCCCGCGCCACCCAAGCCCCCCGGCACCCGAAACAAGCCGAGGAAACCAGACAGTGCTGGTCGCGCTGTCGTGCCGATCTTCACGGCATGACGACACGGCAAGCCGACACCCGCCGCGTCACCACACCAAACTAAGGAGAGCCGCCCCCCAAGCTGCGAGCCTGCGAGGCTGCTATCTTCGCGGCCAGACCACCCAGCGTGGCATCACGCACAATGTGCCACGACCCGTGCGCCTCCGGATCAGGACAAGGCAGCCGACACCGGCGAGCCGCCCACCACTCGTGACAGCCCTTCCAGACATCCCACGACTCGAAGGATGCCTTCAACGCCTCCAAACTCACCACTGTGCCCGGCCCATCGCGATCTTGCCTCGCGGGTCCGTTGCCCTTCACGTGCTCGCCCGCCCGCTCTGCTCCTCGCCCCCGGCATGACGGCCACCACCCGCGACCAACGGGGCACCGGCCTTGATGAACTGACCGCCGCCGGGATGAGCCTCCAGGTAGCGGCCAGCGATCCGCCGCGCCGCCGTCGGGCCCGCACCAGCCGGGCACCTCTCCCACTCCCACCGCCTGCTCCCGGCCACAACCCGACCGCTCCACCACCGGAAATGCCATCCCTGCGGCCCGCACTCGCACCAGACGACCAGATCAGGCCGCACCGACACCAGCGCCAGCCCATACCCCTCCACGACATCACCCGTGATGCCGAAGTCCTCCAGCGCCCGCCGCAACCGGCCCGCGATCACCCCGGCAGGCGAACCACGCATCCCTGACCGCCCGTTCATGACCGCACCCCCACCCCGCCCACCAGATGCATCGCCGCGACCTCATCGCGAAAGCTCGTCCGCTCATCCGCACGCCACAACGGCACCCGGACTACCCCCGGCTCCACCAGCCGCGCACCCACGAAGGAGAAGAACCGCTCAATCGCCGGTTGAGACCGCAACGTCACCGGCGCGGAGGTACTGGCGTAAGCACCAGCCGCCGCGATCGTCTCCGCAGCGCTCAACACATGCGTCACCACCAGGTACGAACCCGGCGCCAGCGCATCCATCACCGTCCTGAGAATCCGATACGGCTCCTCCTCGCGTGCGATGAAGTGCAACACCGCTACCGCCAACACCCCCACCGGACGCGACAGGTCCAGCAAAGACCCGTTCCGGCACGCGTTCACGATCTTCTCCGGAGCCCGCATGTCCAGTTCCAGCATGTGCGTATGCTCGTCAACCGCGAGCAGCGCCCGACCATGACACGCCACCACCGGGTCATAATCCACATACACCGTGCGCGCCTCCGGCTGAAACCGCCGCGCCACCTCGTGCACGTTACCCATGTTCGGATAACCCGTGCCCAGGTCGAGGAACTGATCGATCCCCGCCTCACCGGCCAGGTAGCCCACCGCACGCCCCAGGAACTCCCGGTTCGCGATGGCGTAATCCCGCGCTTTGGGATTCCTCGCCAAAGCCTGCGACGCCGCCTCCCGGTCAACCTCCGAGGTGTCCTTGCCGCCCAGCCCCGGATCACCCAGGAACCAGTTGTACATCCGCGCCACATTCGGCCTCTGCGTGTCCATAACGGGAGGAACCCGCACGATCGACGCAGCCTCGCTCTGATCGCTCCGGCCATCGTTCGCCGGTACCGATTTGGCCGTATCCTGTGCCATAGATCAGGACCTCGTTTCCTGATCGAGGGAGCCGTACGGCGTACTCAGCGCCTGCGGCTCCCGCTATTTCGGCGTCATCGCCCTAGGTCCTCCATCTCACCTCTTGGAAGTCTGTCCACGCAGCCTGCGTCTAGAGGACACTAGAGGACAGTGAGAGGACATCCGGCCAGTACATAGAGAGGTGAGTACGTGGCTAAGGATCGTCGCACCGCATGGGCTGAACGGCTACGCAACGAACGACGCAGCCGATTGTGGTCACAGGACGACCTGGCCCAAGCGCTGGAGAAGGCAGCAGGCCACAACACGCGCCTGCACGACAGCCTCCCGGCAAGACCCTCCATAGTCCGCCGAATCCGCGACTACGAAGCCGGTAAGCACCAACCCCGAGACCCCTATCGCACGCTCTATTGCCGCGTATTTGGTATGACCGAGGTTGAACTCTTCGCCGAAATGCCGGGCGAAACGAACGCGCCACAGGTTGCGGAGGTTGCCGTCATCGCTGCGTGCGATCCTCCCGGCGATGAAGAAGGGCTAATTCTCTCTGCCGAAAAGGCGAACAGCGCTAGCCGAGTCGATGCGGACTATGTCCAGGCAATCAGGGAGAGTAACCAGCACTTCGTAGCCATCGATGGACTGTGCGGAGGAAACGATATACTGCCCTTGGCTGTAAGAATCTTCAGAGCAGCGCACGGAAAAATAGGTGATGCATCTCTCCGCCCTGCAATCCAGCGGGATCTAGAAGCGGCAACAGGAGAAGCAGGCGAAGTAGCCGCATGGTTGGCCTACGATGCCGACCGTCAATCACTTTCTCGCCAGATCATCCATGAGGCACTTTTCTTGTCTCGACTTGCAGGCGATCGCGAGATGGAACTCTTCGAGCTAACCCACTTAGCGATGCAATCGCTCTATCTTCGTCGCCCTCGTGAGGCAATGAGAATCGCCGACAATGCCCTAGATGACAGAACCATACCGCCACGGGTCGTGGCCTTGTTCGACATACGGCGAGGCCGCGCACTGGCCCAATACGGGGAGCGCGAACGAGCCCTCCGCACTCTCGACAAGGCGCGCTCAGCACTCACTGGCAGCATCACCGCTCGCGACCCGAAATGGACTTGGTGGGTAAACGAGGCGGAGGTTATTTGGCACAAAGCTACGGCTCATGCCGAGCTCGGAGAATGGCATAATGCTGTCCCGCTGTTCAAAGAGGCAACCGATCTCAAGTCATCGTCTCGCAGGTCACGCTACAACGACCATGTCCATTTCCTGGATTCGCTGGTACACGTCCACGCTTGGGAGGACGCCGAACGCACCATCATCAACGACGTGATACCGCAAGTAGGGGAAGTTGGATCAGCGCGCACCACAAATCTGTTGCGGCGCATCATCGACCGCATCGAGAAGTCCCGCGCTGTCGCAACGTCTACGTTGGTTGACTCTGCTGCCGACCTTCGACAACTCCTAGCAGTCCAACGGGGCACCGATCCGGTATAGATCACGTCTCTTTCTTCCAGAAGACGAGATTGTTCCGTGTTTGAGGTGCTTAAAGCTCTTTGGGAACCCCCTCGGGTTGGCCACCACACTGCGTGCCTTCGGCCCGCTGGGCCCACCGTAGACCCGCACGGGCACAGCACTGCGAAGCAGGCGGGGCCTACCGAATCGTTTCGGAGCCAACTTCATGGGGACCCCTCCAAGATCGCAAAAGGGGGGCGGGGAGGGAAGTATGGGGGCAGGGGCGCAGCCCCTCCCCAATTGGCGGACAATTGTGATGCCCCCCTTTTGCGATCTTGCCCCATGAAGTCAGCACCACCGCAACGATTCGTCCACCCCCTCACGTCCGCGCCACGGATCCCACACTCTCGCAGGTGGGAGCCACCAAACGGCCCGACGCATCGTTACCAAACCGCAAGCGCCCCAGACCGCTAATGGGCTTGCCCGCGCCGTTCGGGCCCAGGAAGGCGACCAGCTGTCCGGTCTCGACGTCGAGGTCGATGCCGCGGACGGCTTCGACGGTCTGTTTTTTCACCTTGAACACTCGGGTCAGTCCCCGGGCGTGGATCATGGTCGTGCTCCTCCGGGCATGGCGAAGAAACCCCAGGTCGGGGGGCGGTTGAGGATCGGAATTCATCTTGAGCCGCGGAAACCGGATTGGCAAACGCGAATGTGACGTTCATATACGACTCTGACCTGCGGAAACGGCCACGTGGGCGGCGGCCGCGTCAGGGCGTTTTCAGGGCCGCTGACATGCGGTTATCCGGCGTCCGCGAATCTTTTTCGGCGAACGGTCGAGACGGCTCCTTCTGAGCGGCTTTTAATGCGATAAGGCAGGATGAATCGGAGGGGAAGTTCGGCCCGGCGAGGGGAGTCAGGGTGTCGGGGAGGCGCCGGCCGGCCCTGGTGGCCGTCCTCGTCCTGATGACCGCCACGGCGTCGGTGCCGTTCCGGCCGGACGTCTTACCGGAGGTCGTGCGGATCGCGTTCGCGATCGAGCAGCGCGGGATCGTCTACGCGTGGGGCGGCGGGCACGCCGAGGAGCCGGGGCCGTCGAAGGGCACCTGCCTGGGCTACACCGGGAAGATCAGGCCCTGTCCCGCGGCCAGGACCCTGGGGCTCGACTGCTCGGGCTTCACCCGGTGGGTGTACGCGCTGGCGCACGGGGCGGACGTGCTGGGACCGGGCAACACCGATGACCATGTACGGAAGATGCGGCGGGTCCGTACCGCCAGACCCGGCGATCTTGTCTTCTTCGGGAAAATCACGAAGAAGCGCGTCAAGACCCACCACGTCGGCATCTACCTGGGTGACGGAAAGATGATCAACGCACCCGAGACGGGAGCTGTCGTCCGGATCGACCCGATCGGCCGGATCAGGGACTTCGTCGGTTTCTACCGGCTCTGAGGCCGTCCCTGTCGGCTCTGAGGCCGTCTTGGTATGGCTGTAACGCGTGTCATGTCCCGAAAATTGAGAGACCCGAGGGCTACTCTGTGCCGCTATGGACAGGCGATGGGTGGGCACGGATGGCCTTGAGGTGATTCCGGCCTGGCGTGCGGGGCGTCAGGTGCTGCGCGTGCGCCGTCACGGGTGGCTCGTCGCCGACTGCGTCTCGGTCGCCGAGGTGGCTCGCCATGTCGACCTCGCCGATCTCTGCGAGGTGATCGACCTGCCGCGGCAGCGTGGGTACGAGGCCGTCGGATGACGGCCCCGACAAGTTCGCATCATGGCTGGACCCCGTGTATGGTTACACCTGTCCGCAGCGCGGACAGGCCCCTATAGCTCAGTCGGCAGAGCGTCTCCATGGTAAGGAGAAGGTCAACGGTTCGATTCCGTTTGGGGGCTCCAGCTTGGTCGAGCCTCACCGGGAATCTCAGGTGGGGCTCTTGTTGTTGATTTCAGCGGTCGGGTGTTCTTGGGGCATACTAGGAGCACCTCACCTGACCAGGCGGAGTTCGTATGCGCTCCCCAGGTCGGGTATCCTTTACGGGCCGGGGGTTTCGTCCGGCTCAAAGGCGGAGTAGCTCAGTCAGGCAGAGCAAACGGCTCATAATCGTTGTGTCGCCGGTTCAAGTCCGGCCTCCGCTACTGCCCTTCCACAGGTCGTCGACCTGGGTTGGGGCATGTCCTAATCCCGAACGTAGAAAGGCACTCCCACGTGGCTGCCACCGACGTTAGGCCGAAGATCACGCTGGCCTGCCAGGAGTGCAAGCACCGCAACTACATCACGCGGAAGAACCGGCGAAACGACCCGGATCGGCTTGAGCTGAAGAAGTACTGCCCCAACTGCCGCTGCCACCGCGCGCACCGCGAGACCCGCTAGCTCTTCCCGAGCGCGGTCTCGCCGGGCAGCACTTGCCTGGCCCCATATCGCACAACCGGCGTCCCGACCGAGGGCGCCGGTTTGTCGTGTCTACACCTTCGCCTGTGGGCGGCTGTGAGCTCCTCTGGTTCCTGCGGGCAAAATCACGGGAACCCCGAGCGACAGCCGAACCTTGTTCTGTTACCGTCTGGCTCAACGGTGGCGGACCTGCGAGGGAGCACAGATGGCGTTGAACCGTGACTTCGTTGGACGGACGTACTCGTCCAATGTCCCGTACGAGGTCAGCCGGGTGAAGATCAGGGAGTTCGCCGCGGCGATCGGTGATCACAACCCGATCTACCGCGACAAGGAGGCCGCCCGCGCCGCCGGACATCCGGACGTGGTCGCGCCGCCGACCTTCCCCATCGCGTTCAGCCTGCAGAGCGGCGGCGAGGCGCTGGTCGACCCCGACCTCGGCCTCAACTTCGCCATGGTGGTGCACGGCGAGCAGCGGTTCGAGTACCACCGGCCGATCTACGCGGGAGACGAGCTGGTCACCAGCTCGACGATCACCGACATCCGCAGCGCCGGCCGCAACGAGCTGCTGACCGTCAGGAGCGACATCACGACCGTGGCCGGTGAGCCGGTCTGCGTCAGCTACAACACGATCGTCGAGCGCGGAGGGGCGGCCTGATGACAGCCACGGTGAAGTACGACGAGGTCCAGGTCGGCCAGCAGATCCCGGCCGCCGACTACAACGTGCGCAGGCTCGACCTGGTGATGTACGCGGGCGCCTCCGGCGACTTCAACCAGATCCACTGGAACGAGCGGTTCGCCAAGGCCGTGGGCCTGCCCGACGTCATCGCGCACGGGATGTTCACCATGGCGCAGGGCGGCCGGTTCGTCACCGACTGGGCCGGCGACCCGGGCGCCGTCGTGGACTACGGGGTGAGGTTCTCGTCGATGGTGGTCGTGCCCGACGACGACCAGGGGGCCACGATCACGGTCAGCGGTGTGATCGAGGAGAAGCTGGAGGACAAGCGCGTGGTCGTCGCCCTGACGGCCAGGTCGGGCGACGCCCGGGTGCTGTCGAGGGCACGCGCCGTGGTGCGGCTCGCCTGACCGGCCCCCGATGATAGGGCGCGCCGGTCCAGGGTACGCGTGTCCTTATGACTGAAACCCCACATCATGTCAAGGTATGGCCCACGATTCGTTCGGTCCCGGTCTCGGCGGTGACCGACGACGGACCACCGGGCCATCTGCGGCCCCCGCGAATCGAGGACGTGGCCGGTGCCAGCGGCACCGGCCGTGACTCCACGGGCGGCGCCGCGACCGGTGTGGGCACGGGCAGGGCCAGGCCCGCCGGTGGAGCGCGCGGCAACCCGGCCGCCGAGTTCGGCTTCTCGGGCGACCCGGCCCAGCACGGCGCGCCCGACGACGACATTCTGCACGCCCAGCGGGTCTGGGACGGGTCCCTGGCCACCAACCGCCTCGACGACCTGGGCGTCAACACCGAGCGGCAGCGGGTGGAGACCGCCGAGATCACCACCACCGTGGGCGTGCTCGTCGACGGCCGGCCCGACGACGTGCGCCGGTCAGTGGAGTCGGTCATCGAGCAGACCGGCGCCTACGTCCTCGCCATCGACCTGGGCGACGTGGACGGTGCCGGACAGGTGCTGCGCGAGCTGGCCGACCTGCATCCGGAGCGCGTCACCGCCTGGTACGTGGCCGAGCGGCCCGCCTGGCGCGACGGCACGGCGGCGTGGGGCGAGAGCCGGGCGAAGCTGATGCGGCTCGACACGTCAGAGGTGCACGTGCTGATGGAGACCTCCGTGACGCTGGACGGCGACGCGATCACCCCGCTGGTCGCGGCGGTCCACGAGGGCGCGGTGGCCGCCGGATGGATGGGGTTCGAGCGCGACGGCGACAACTGGCGCGAGGCCGCGCCCGGCCGGGTGGACGCTCTGAGCGGCGACCTGATGGCGGTGCGAAGGCCGGCGGCGCTGGGCGCCTCTCCCGAGGACGCCCGGGACGGGTTCGAGCTGTCGCTCGCCCTGCGCGGCGAGCTGGTCGTGCCCCCCGACCGGCTGCAGGTGCGCCGCACACCGGCTCACTAGGGCTCACTGGGCGCGGTGCGCATCTCCTAAGCTGTGGCTCATGCAGACCCTCGCGCCGTATACCACGCTGGGCCTCGGCGGGCCCGCCCGCCGATTCGCCGAGGCCGTCACGGCGGAGCAACTGGTCTCTTTGGTGGCCGACGCCGACCGGCGGGCCGAGCCGACCCTGGTGCTCGGCGGCGGCAGCAACCTGGTGGTGGCCGACGAGGGTTTCGACGGGGTGGTCGTCCGGGTCGCGACCGAGGGCGTGTCGGTCTCCCGAGACGGCGAGCAGGTGCTGGTCACGGTCGAGGCGGGCGAAGATTGGGACTCCCTGGTCGCCCACGCCGTGGCGGAGGGCTGGTCCGGCATCGAGTGCATGTCGGGCATCCCCGGGCTGGTCGGGTCGACCCCGATCCAGAACGTCGGCGCCTACGGCCAGGAGGTGGCCCAGACGATCAGGTGCGTCCGGGCCTACGACCGCAGGACCCGGCAGGTGGTCGACCTGGAGGCGCGGCAGTGCGGGTTCTCCTACCGCACCAGCGCCTTCAAGCGTGACCTCGCGCGCCACGTGGTGCTCGCCGTGACCTACGCGCTGGACATCTCGCAGGCGTCCACGCCGATCGCGTACAAGGAGCTGGCCGGGAAGCTCGGCGTCGAGCTGGGCGAGCGGGTCTCGTCGGAGCGGGCCCGCGCGGCGGTGCTGGAGCTGCGACGCGGCAAGGGCATGGTGCTCGATCCCGGCGATCCCGACACCCGCAGCGCCGGCTCGTTCTTCACCAACCCGATCCTGAGCCCGGCCGAGGCCGCCGACCTGGAGAGCCGTGCCCCCGGCCACCCCCGCTGGGACCTGCCCGACGGAGCCGTCAAGGTGCCCGCGGCCTGGCTGATCGAGCAGGCCGGCTACCCCAAGGGCTACACCCTCGGGCCGGTCCGCATCTCGACCAAGCACACGCTGGCCCTGACCAACCCGTCCGGCCAGGCCACCACGGCCGACCTGCTGGCGCTGGCCGCCGAGGTGCGCGACGGCGTCCGCGAGAAGTTCGGGGTGACGCTGGTCAACGAGCCGGTGCTGGTCAACTGCGAGCTCGCGGAATAAAGCGCCGGTAATGGGCTGTTAAGGTGGTTCGGAAACACCGAAGGGGAGTAGTCCCAATCGCGTGATCGACACGCTGGCGCCTCACCGCGCCCGGTCACGCGGGCCTTCGCGGGCGGACGAGACCTTCGGCCTGGCAGTCATGCGAACAAGACGCTGCCGGGCCGAAGTCGTGCCCGCACATCTCCCCGGGCGCCGCGGTCCGGTCGCGCGGAAGAGGACCGTTGGAAGCGTTCTGGATCAGTCTCGTCGTCATCTTCGTCGCCGAGCTCGGTGACAAGAGCCAGCTCATGGCGATGACGTTCGCGACCCGTTTCAAGATCTGGCCGGTGCTGGCGGGCATCACGATCGCGACGACCGCCGTGCACCTGGTCAGCGTCGCCGCCGGCGGCCTGATCGGTGACGCCCTCCCCACCACCGCCATCTCCGTCGTGGCGGGTCTCGCCTTCCTCGGTTTCGCCCTGTGGACGCTGCGCGGTGACGAGCTCACCGAGGAGGAGTCGAGCAAGGCCCAGCGCACCACCAGGAACGCCGTCATCGCCGTGACCGTCGCGTTCTTCCTGAGCGAGCTGGGCGACAAGACCATGCTCGCCACGATCACCCTGGCGACGCAGCACGGCTGGCTGGGCACCTGGATCGGCTCGACGGTCGGCATGGTCGCCGCCGACGCGCTGGCCATCCTGGTGGGCCGCCTGCTCGGCAAACACCTGCCGGAGAAGGTCATCAGGTACGGGGCCGCCGCCGCGTTCGCGGTGTTCGGCGTCGTGCTCCTGGCCGACGCGATCCTCTGACCCGGGCTACCGCGTCAGCAGCGAGAGCCGGTGTGCCGCCGCGGCCGCCTCACCTCGGGTGGTGACCCCCAGCTTGGCCAGGATGTTCGAGACGTGCACGCTGACCGTCTTGGCCGAGATGAACAGCTCCGAGGCGATGTCGCGGTTGGTGCGGCCGAGCGCCACGAGGCGGAGCACCTCCAGCTCCCGCGGAGTGAGCAGCTCGGAGCCCTCCTGCTGGTGCGAGCCGACGCCGACGCGGCGCGAGAGCGCCTCGATCTCGCCGATGAGCGGCGCCGCCCGCAGGGCCGCGGCCAGCGGGGCGGCTACGGCGAGCCGGGACGCGGCGCCCTCCCGGTCGCCCGAGCGGGCCGACAGCGCGGCGGCGCGCAGCAGCGCCTTGGCCTGGTTGTGCGGGCGGCTGAGCCGCTCCCAGGCGGCAGCAGCGGCGTCGAAGTCGCCCGAATAGGACAGACGGTACGCCTCGGCGACCGGCCCGCTGACCTTGAGCCTCGACGCCACCTCGGCCGCCTGCTTCCTGACCGTGCGGGCGCGGGCCGGCTCGGTGCCCTCGGACGCGTCGCAGACCGACTTGAGCAACGACAGCAGCCGCCAGCCCAGCATGGCCTTGGGCGACTGGGCCGGGCGGGCCAGGACGCGCTCGGCCACCGCCAGCGCCTGGTCGGGCTCGCCCCTGGACAGGTGCCAGCCGATGCGCAGCCGGGTGCTGTTGGTGATGTCCTGGACGAAGTCCTCCGGCCGCTCCTTGAGCACGCCGATTTCGGCCAGGATGCTCTCGACCAGAGCCAGGTCGCCCCTGCCCAGGGCGACGTCGGCGCGGACGCGGAGCAGGTGGTGACGCTTGCGCAGCGTCGGCCCCAGATTGAGGGCCCGCTCGACGGTCTCGATGGCCTCGTCCCAGCGGCCGATCGCCTCCAGGGTCTCGGCCCGGTTGTTGAGCACGAACAGCCCGCTGACCCGGAGCCGGCCGTACTTCTTGGACAGCCGCCAGCCCTCCTCGCTCAGGTCGAGGGCCTCCTGCCAGCGGCCGAGTTCGTTCAACGCGTCGATGTTGTTGCCGATCGCCCGGGTGATCAGGCGGCCCGAGCCCTCCTGGTGGCCCAGTGCCAGAGCGTCCATGTTGGTGGCGAGCGTGGCCTCGGTCTCTCCCGCGATCGAGTGGCCGAGCGCCTGGTTGAGCAGCAGGTCGCCTTCGAGGCACTTGTCGCCGAGCTCCCTGGCCAGCCGGAGCCCTTCCTCGACGAGCGCGAAGCCCTCGTCGAGGTCGCCGCTGAGCATGAGGTGCCGGCTGATCGTCATCACCACCTCGACGCGGTCGAGCGTGGGCTCGGGCACCAGCCGCAGGGCGTGGCGCAGGTCGTCGAGGACGCAGGTCTTGCCCTTGTCGACCTTGAAGCCGGCCCAGCGCACGATGAGCTTGGCGACCCGGTCCGGCTCGCGCGTCTCGTCCAGCTGGGACAGGGCGGCCTTGACGAACTTGATGCCCCGGTCGAGCTCACCACCGGCTTGCGCGGCCTCGCTGGCCCGTTCGAGCACCGCCGTGTGGTCGGCGCCGATCCGCTCGGCCGCGTCGGGCACCCGGTCCCAGAGCATGAGCACGCGTTCGAGCAGGGGGATCGCCTCGGTGTACGCGAACGCGCGGGACGACTTCCGCGCCGCCTCCCAGGCCGAGACCAGGGCCCAGAGGTCGTCACGCGCGCCGTACCAGTGGTGGGCCAGCTCGACCGCGGCCCGGCCGGGCGGCACGAGCGCGCGGTCGCGGGAGATCTCCTCGGCGTAGCGGGCGTGCAGCCGCTGGTGCTCGCCGGGCAGCAACTCCTCGTGTACGGCTTCGCGGATCAGGGCGTGCCGGAAGACGTAGGCCCGGTTGTCGGCGATCTGCAGCACGTTGCCGGCGATGGCCGGGCGCAGCGCGGTCTCCAGCTCGATGTCGGACAGGCCGCTCACCGCGGCGAGCAGGGCGTGGCCGACCCGGGTGCCGCCGGCGGCGGCCATGCGCAGCACCCGCTGGGTCTCCTCGGGCAGGCGCTCGACCGCGCCGAGGATCAGGTCCTGCATCGACTGGGGGACGACGCTGTCGGCGCCGCTGTCGAGCAGCGCCTCGACGAACAGCGGGATGCCTTCGCTGCGGTCGTAGACCTTCTGCACCGTGGGGTATTCGGGGGCGTTGCCGAGGATGCCGGCCATCTGCTGGGCCACCTCGTCCCTCGTCAGGCGGGGCAGGTCCAGCCGGTAGACGCCGTCGACCCGGCCCAGCTCGGCGAGCACCGGCCGCAGGGGGTGCTGCCGGTGCAGGTCGTCGGAGCGGTAGGTCATGACGATCAGCACCTGCGGGGTGCGCAGGTTGCGGCTGAGGAAGGCGATGAGGTCGCGGCTGGACCGGTCGGCCCAGTGGATGTCCTCGATCAGCAGGATCGTGGGGCGGTTGTCGGCCAGCCGTTCGAGGAGGGTGAGGAACTGCTCGAAGAGCCGGGCGCGGCCGGCGTCGGTCTCGCCGTCGCCGCTCGGCTCGCCGAACTCGGGCAGCAGCCTGGCCAGGTCGCGCTCTGCGCCCTCCGGCAGCAGCGCGGCGACCTGGCCGGGGCCCTGCTCTCTGACCAGCTGCCTGAGCGCCGCGGTGAACGGCGCGTAGGCCAGACCCTCGGTGGAAAGCTCCACGCAGCCGCCGTACAGGACCCGGGCGCCGTCTCTGGCCGCCTGCTCGACGAACCTCTGGACCAGCCGGGTCTTGCCGACCCCGGCCTCGCCGCCGAGCAACACGGCCGTCGCGGCGCCCTTGCGGGCCTCGTCGAAGACCTCGGAGAGGGACGCCAGCTGCTCTTCCCGTCCGACGAAGACAGGACTCACCGAACGTCCCAGCATGTCATCAAGCATGTCATGCCTTACATAGCGCTTTCGACGGGTTTTCGGGCCTTACGGGGGTACAGAGGCCCGGCCGCGAGGGAGGATGCGGCCGGGCTCTCGTGGGGGGGTCATGCTTGGCGGCGCTTGCCGAAGACCGAGCGGCGCTCGGCCTTGTTGGCGCGCTGGGCCTCCCGTACCTGGCGGTGCCGGGCGGCGGCCGCCCGTAGTTCGGTCGCCTGGCTCTTCATGAGCTGGTACTCAAGCTCGGGATTCATGGTGTCTCCTGAAATTTCGTGCTTCTTCCTGACACCCTTAAGACTCCCCCTAAGGCCCACCCCGCCACATCGGGCGGATGTCCTATCTCTGGCGGACTATCGGCCGAGGTATACCTAGGCCCCCCACCCCGGCCGCCTTAGGTCACTCGCCCCCGGTCGTCAGGCCGGGGCCACCGTCGTCGTTTCCCGAGGCGACGGTCCACGTGGGGGGCCATGTCAACCCCATGTCAGCCCCACAGGAGACAGGCGGCGATAGATCCGGTTTGGAGGTAGCCCGCCTGGTCGGCGATGCTGTGGAGGTGTCAACTGTGACTACCTCGCTCGCGGACGTCGCCTCGTCCAACGCGACGCTGCGAGCCCTCCTGCACGGCCTGCCCGGTGTCGACCGGGTCGGCGCCGACCAGCGGGCAGCGATGCTCGGCACCCGTTCCATCAAGACGACAGCCAAGGCCAAGGCCATCGACCTGGCCATCTCCATGGTCGACCTCACGACGCTCGAAGGCGCCGACACCCGGGGCAAGGTCCGGGCGATGTGCGCCAAGGCCATGCACCCGGGCGACGGAGCCCCCACCGTGGCGGCCGTCTGCGTCTATCCCGACCTGGTGGCGGTGGCCGCCGAGGCCGTGGCCGGCTCGGGGGTCAAGGTGGCCTCGGTCGCGACCGCGTTCCCCAGCGGGCGTTCCTCTCTTGAGGTGAAGGTGACCGACACCGCGCTCGCCGTCGCCGCGGGCGCCGACGAGATCGACATGGTGATCGACCGCGGCGCCTTCCTGTCCGGCGACTACCTGAAGGTCTTCGAGGAGATCGTCGCGGTGAAGGCCGCCTGCGGCGAGGCTCACCTGAAGGTGATCCTGGAGACCGGCGAGCTGTCCACCTACGACAACGTACGGCGCGCGTCCTGGCTGGCCATGCTGGCCGGCGCCGACTTCATCAAGACCTCCACCGGCAAGGTCTCCCCGGCGGCCACGCCCCCGGTGACGCTGATCATGCTGGAGGCGGTGCGCGACTTCCGCGACCAGACGGGCAGGCAGGTGGGGGTGAAG
Organism: Nonomuraea sp. NPDC048916; assembly: GCF_040649575.1. NCBI lineage: Bacteria > Bacillati > Actinomycetota > Actinomycetes > Streptosporangiales > Streptosporangiaceae > Nonomuraea > Nonomuraea sp. NPDC048916. Next base: position 123,246 of record NZ_JBEZFS010000001.1, on the reverse strand, counting down.
CCGGCGGGCGGCATCCGCACCACCAAGGACGCCATCAAGAACCTGGTCCTGGTCAACGAGACCGCGGGCGACGACTGGCTCTCGCCCGACTGGTTCCGGCTGGGCGCGTCCTCGGTGCTCAACGACCTGCTGATGCAGCGCCAGAAGCTGGCCACCGGCCGTTACGCGGGCCCCGACTACTTCACCCTGGACTGATCATGGCGATGTTCGAATACGCACCGGCGCCCGAGTCGCGCGACATCGTCGACCTCAGTCCGTCCTACGGGCTGTTCATCGACGGCGAGTTCGTGGACGGCTCGGGGACGTTCTTCAAGACCGTGAACCCCGCGACGGAGGAGACGCTGGCGGAGATCGCCACGGCCTCCTCCGACGACGTCGACCGCGCGGTCCAGGCGGCCAGGAAGGCCTTCGGCGGGTGGAGCGCGCTGCCAGGGGCGGAACGCGCCAAATACCTGTTCCGCATCGCCCGCGTCATCCAGGAGCGGGCCCGCGAGCTGGCCGTGCTCGAGACCCTCGACAACGGCAAGCCCATCCGCGAGTCGCGCGACGTCGACCTGCCGCTGGTCGCTGCCCACTTCTTCTACTACGCGGGCTGGGCCGACAAGCTGGGCCACGCCGGGTTCGGGGCCGATCCCCGGCCACTCGGCGTGGCCGGCCAGGTCATCCCGTGGAACTTCCCGCTGCTCATGCTGGCCTGGAAGATCGCGCCGGCACTGGCCTGCGGCAACACCGTCGTGCTCAAGCCGGCCGAGACCACACCGCTGACCGCGCTGCTGTTCGCGGAGATCTGCGTGCAGGCCGGCCTGCCGCCCGGCGTCGTCAACATCGTCACGGGCGCCGGTGACACCGGGGCCGCCCTGGTCGCGCACCCCGACGTCAACAAGGTGGCCTTCACCGGCTCCACCGAGGTGGGCCGCGTCATCGCCCGCACGGTGGCCGGCACCGACAAGAAGCTCACCCTGGAGCTGGGCGGCAAGGCCGCGAACATCGTGTTCGAGGACGCCGCGCTCGACCAGGCCGTCGAGGGCATCGTCAACGGCATCTTCTTCAACCAGGGGCACGTGTGCTGCGCGGGCTCCCGGCTGCTGGTGCAGGAGTCGATCCAGGAGGAGCTGCTGACCGCGCTGAAGCGCCGCCTCGGCACACTCCGGCTCGGCGACCCGCTCGACAAGAACACCGACATCGGCGCGATCAACTCGGCCGAGCAGCTGGCCAAGATCCGCACGCTCAGCGAGGCCGGCGAGCAGGAGGGCGCCGAGCGCTGGTCGCCCGCCTGCGAGCTGCCCGACCGGGGCTACTGGTTCCCGCCGACCCTGTTCACCGGGGTGGCGCAGTCGCACCGCATCGCGCGCGAGGAGATCTTCGGGCCCGTGCTGTCGGTGCTGACCTTCCGCACCCCGGCCGAGGCCGTGGAGAAGGCCAACAACACGCCGTACGGCCTGTCCGCCGGGGTCTGGACCGAGAAGGGGTCCCGCATCCTGTGGATGGCCGACCGGCTCCGGGCCGGAGTCGTCTGGGCCAACACCTTCAACCGGTTCGACCCCACCTCGCCGTTCGGCGGCTACAAGGAGTCGGGGTACGGCCGCGAGGGCGGGCTGCTCGGGTTGGAGGCCTACCTTGACGTGTGACCATCGCCGGGGCCGTCGCCGGACCCGCCGCGAGCAGGCCACCCGGGGCCACGCCTTCGCCCGCGCGGGCCGGCCCGTACGCACCGGCTGGTATGCCCACCGCTGCGGCGTGAGCCGGTGCGGTCAGGTGTTCGTGCCGGTGCAGATGTCGCAGGAGATCACATGGAGGGGGCGCGGCGATGAGTAGGTTGGCCGTTCGCAAGACCTACAAGCTGTTCATCGGCGGGGCCTTCCCGCGCTCTGAGAGTGGGAGGTCCTACACCGTGACCTCGCCCAAGGGAGACTTCCTCGCCAACGCCTCGCGGGCCTCGCGCAAGGACGCCCGCGACGCGGTGGTGGCGGCCCGCAAGGCGTTCCCCGGCTGGTCCGGGGCCACGGCCTACAACCGGGGGCAGATCCTCTACCGGATCGCCGAGATGCTGGAGGGCCGCCGCGCCCAGTTCGCCGAGGAGCTGGGCACCGGCCGCAAGGCGGCGCTGGAGGCGGTCGACGCCACCGTCGACCGCCTGGTCTGGTACGCCGGCTGGTCCGACAAGATCGCTTCGGTCCGCGGCACCGCCAACCCGGTCGCGGGGCCCTACTTCAACCTCTCCTCGCCGGAACCCACCGGAGTGGTGGCCGTCGTCGCCCCTGCCGACCCCCTGCTGGGGTTGGTCTCGGTCGTGGCGCCCGTGATCGTGACGGGCAACACGTGCGTGGTCATCGCCTCCGAACGATCACCCCTGGCGGCGATCACCCTGTCGGAGGTGCTGGCCACCTCCGACCTGCCCGGCGGCGTCGTCAACGTCCTCACCGGTCACCAGGAGGAGCTGGCGCCCTGGCTCGCGGCCCACATGGACGTCAACGGCCTCGACCTGACCGGCGTCGAGGACACCGACCTGGCGCTGAGGTGCGAGCAGGCGGCGGTCGAGAACCTCAAGCGGGTCCTGCGGCCCTCCTCTGAAGACTGGGCCGATGATCCGGCCCTCACCCGTATGACCCGCTTCCTGGAGACCAAGACCGTCTGGCACCCCCTGGGCGTCTGACGTCTCATCTCCCGCCGGCGACAGGGGTGCGCCACACCCACCACTCAAGGTGGGTGTGGTGTCCACCCCCAGGACCCCGGCCGTCGCCCGCCGCCGTCGACGGCCGGCGGGCTCAGTAGGAGAAACCGGGCGGGTGGACGAGCGGGTGGGCCGTCTCCAGCTGGGCGGCCAGGCCCAGCAGATGCGGCTCGCCGCCGGGCGGGGCGACGAGCTGCACCCCGATCGGCAGCCCGCTGGAGTGGGTGGCGATCGGCACCGCGAGCGCGGGCCAGCCGCACATGTTCCACGGCCCGGTGGCGGGGGCGTACCTGATGTTGGCCAGCAGGTTGCGCGTGAGGCCGCGCCGGCCCCAGCGGTCGGCCCTCGGCGGGATGGCGGCCAGGGCGGGCGTGATGAGCACGTCGGCGTCACCGAACCACTGGTCGGCACCGTAGCTCTGCCAGCGTTCGCGGCTCCGCTCGCCGTCGAGACTCAACGCGGCCAGTACGCGGCCGCCGCGGGCGAGGGCACGCGTGCGGCGTTCGAGGCGGCCCCGGTCGAGCCCGTCGGCCGCCTCCGAGGCCCGCGCGAGCCAGGTGGCGACCGTGGCGGGGCCCAGCCAGAACGGCAGCCTGCGGTTGCGCTCGACCACCGTGTGCCCGGCGATCCGCAGCGTCTCGGCGGCGGCGCGTACGGCGGACTGGAACTCCGCGTCCATCGGCAGCCCGGCGGGAAGCGGCTGCGGGGAATAGGCCACCCGCAGGTCGAACGGCTCGGGACCGGACGGCGGCCGCTGGGGCTCCCACATCTCGTCGTCGTCGGCCCAGACCGACCGGAGCATCCGCGGCGCCGGCTCGACCCGCGCGCCGCCGCGCCACGCCTCGGCCAGTGTCGGGTCGGCCGCGAGCACCGAGAGCATCAGCGCGAGATCGGCGACGCGGGCGGCCAGCGGGCCGTTCTCGGTGAGGCCGTGCCAGTCGTTCGACGGGGGCGGGACCAGGCCAGTTCCCGGCTTGATGGCGAACACGCCGCAGCAGGCCGCCGGGATGCGCAGCGAGCCCATGCCGTCGTTGCCGAGCGCGAGCGGCACCATGCCCGCCGCCACGGCCGCGGCGCTGCCCGCCGACGAGCCGCCCGCCGTGCGGGACGGGCTCCAGGGGTTGCGCACGGTGCCGTACGCGCTGTCGCCGAAGGCGACGAGCCCCAGCTCGGGCAGGTTGGTCAGGCCGATCACCACGGCGCCGGCCGCGCGCAGCCGGGCGACCGTCTCGTGGTCGCGCGGCGCGGGAGTGTCGGCCGTGACCGCGGAGCCGCCGCGTGTGGCCTCGCCCGCGACCTCCAGGTTGTCCTTGACCGCCACGGGCACCCCGGCGAGCGGCAGGTCCGCCAGGTCACGACGTTCGCCCAGGGCCCGCGCCTCGGCCACGGCCCGCTCCCTGACCAGGCGGAACGCGCCCACCCGTGGATCGCGCTCGGCGATGGCCCCTAGATGCTCCTCGACGACGGTGACGGCCGCGACCTCTCCCTGCCGCACGGCCGTCGCGATCTCGACAGCGGACCTGCCTGCCCACAACATGCCTAGAAGTGTGCAGGTTTTCACCGTTGGTTGCGAGGATCCCGTCCGGCCTGCTTCAACGAGAGCCGGAGCGCGTACTCGATCTGCGCGTTGACGCTGCGCAGGTCGTCGGCCGCCCACTTGGCGATCGCGTCGTAGACGGCCGGATCCAGCCGCAGCAGCAGCTTCTTGCGAGCCGGCGGCCCCGCCGCAGGCGACTCGGGCTCCGCCGGCTCGTCTTCGCGCTCAGGCATAGAGACTGCCGGTGTTCACCACCGGCTGGGTCGCCCGGTCACCGCACAGCACGACCAGGAGGTTGGACACCATCTGCGCCTTGCGCTCCTCGTCCAGCTCGACGACGCCTTCGGCGGCCAGCCGGTCGAGCGCCAGCTGCACCATGCCCACCGCGCCCTCGACGATCCGCGTGCGCGCGGCCACGATCTGGCCGGCCTGCTGGCGGACCAGCATGGCCTGGGCGATCTCCGGCGCGTAGGCCAGGTGCGTGATGCGGGCCTCGATCACCTCGATCCCGGCCAGCTCGGTGCGGTCGCGCAGCTCGGTGGTCAGCTCGGTCGCCACCTCGGCGCCGTCACGCAGGCTGGTGCGCTCGGAGTCGTGGGAGTCGTAGGGGTGGGTGGTGGCCAGGTGGCGGACCGCCGCCTCCGACTGGATCGCGATGTACTGCTCGTAGTCGTCGACCGCGAACGCGGCCTTGGCCGTGTCGGTCACCTTGTAGACGACCACCGCGGCGATCTCGACCGGGCTGCCGTCGGCGTCGTTGACCTTGAGCTTGGTCGTCTCGAAGTTGCGGACACGCAGCGTGACCTTGCGCTTGGTGGTGAAGGGCAGCACCCACTGGAAGCCCGCGTCGGAGATCGACCCCACGTAACGGCCGAGGAACTGCACCACCTTCGCCTCGTTCGGGTTGACCACCGTGAACCCGCTGGCGACCAGCGCGACGAGCACGCCCCACGCGATGCCGAGGACCTCCAGCCAGATCGCGGCCACGGCGCCGCCCAGCACCAGCAGGACGAGCAGGACCAGGAACCCGTTCAGTCGGAAAGCACGTCGTTCCATCGCAACTCCTTGCTATCGGGGTGATATCACCATGATAGCTCGCCAAGTTTCTCCGGTGCGAACGGAATTTCCTTCGCCATCCGCCGGCGCCCGGCGTGGGCGAGCAAGGGATTGCCGGAGAGTACGACGGTGGACGACGTGCTCCGGGCGATCAGTTCTTCAGCCACACCCGGAGCGGGCCGATCGGGACGAAGCCCTGCCTGCCGGCGGCCGTCACGTCCCCCTCGTAGCCGACCAGCGCGCGACCCGGGAACAGCTCGGCGGCCATGGCGACCGTGCCGGCCCAGGCGGTGTCCTCCGCGCAGCCTTGGGCGAACACGTTGGAGACGCCGGCGACGCGGCCGCTCTGGTTGAGCACCGAGCCGCACACCAGCTCACCGCCGAGCCTGCCGGCCAGCACGGCGATGTCCTGCCGGGCCGGCAGGGCGGGCCGGAACAGGGCGTGATCCTCGCCCGGGAAGCAGGCCCGCTCCCAATCGGCGAGCGCGGCCGGGTCGCGGACCACCTCCCAGGTGACGCCCTCTCCGTCCCGCTCTCCTGCCTTCCGCCGGGGAGCGGGACGGTGGATCCACTGCGCCTCGAACAGCACCTCGAACCCAGCCGGCCGCAGGTCGAGCGTGGCGAAGCCGTCCTTCACCGACGCGCCGGGGCCCCGGTCGATGGCGTCGAGCACGTCGCCGGGCGTGGCGTCGGGGGAGAGGGTGACGGCGTCCGGGTAGTAGAGCGGGGTCCTGGCCGGGCTGGTCCAGGCACGCGGGCCGAAGTCGCCCGCGATCCCGTGCGTCCGGCACACCGCCTCGCACCATTCGGCGTTGTTGAGTGCGGCCTCGATGACGGTCATGCGGTCCGTTTCAGTGTCAGCACGGTGGTGGGGCCCCAGCCTGACGGCCCTCAGGGTAGCGCCCGTTTCGCGCGCCGGGTCGGTGCGGCGGTGAGGGGATCCTCCGGCCAGGGATGCCTGGGGTAGCGGCCGCGCAGCTCCGCCCGGACGGACCGGTAGCCGTCGCGCCAGAACGACGCCAGGTCGGCCGTGACCGCCACCGGACGGCCCGCCGGGGAGAGCAGGTGGACCAGCAGCGGCACCCCCGCGATCCGCGGCGCCTCGTCCCAGCCGAACAACTCCTGCAGCTTCACCGCCAGCACCGGCTGCTCGCCCGAGTAGTCGACGCGGATCCGTGAACCGGTCGGTACCTCGACCCGCTCCGGCGCCACCTCCTCCAGACGCTCGCTCCACGGCACCAGCCGCCGCAGCGCCGAGGCCACGTCGACGCGTTCCAGGTCGGCCCGGCGGCGCGCCCTGGACAACTCGGGTTCGAGCCACCGGTCGGCCAGCTCGACCAGGTCGTCCATCGGAGGCCAGGGATCTCCGAGCGCGCGGTGGCAGAACGCCAGTCGATCCTTGACGGCCAGCGCCTCCTTCGTCCAGGTCAGCACGTTCTCGGTGCGCAGGCCGGTCAGGACGGCCGCGCGGACGTCGGCGTCCTTCAGCGGGACGGACGACAGCTCGATCGCGCCGAGCCGCTCCACCACGCGGGCCGAGACGTCGCCGCGCCGCTCGCCCGGCGGGGTCCGCCAGGCGACCTCCTCCTCGGTGGTGACGGGGACGACCTGCCGCGCGGTCTCCTCGTCGATCACCACGGCCTGCCTGACGCGAGCCGACGCCGAGCCCGCTGGCCGGTCGGCGACCGCGACGGCCAGCCATCGCGCCGACCCCAGCCGCGACCCTTCGGCCGGCTGCGCCTCGGTGCCCGACGCCATCAGGTAGCCGCCGCCGCGCCTGCGCGCCACCCGCTCGGGAAACGCCAGCGCCACGACCAGCCCGGCCAGCGCGTCATCACTCAGCCCCTCGTTCCCCGCCCCGGTTCGCTCGCCTTGCGGCGTCGCGCGGCGCAGCCGGCCGGCCTCCCGGCGCCAGCGGGCGGCGAAGCCGTCGGTGCCCCGGCGGGCCGCGCGCCAGATCTCGACGAGGTCGTCGCCGGCCTCGCGGGGCAGGGGCTCGGACAGCAGCGCGACCACGTCGGCGGCGCGCGGCCCGGCGTCGATGAGCGCCCTGGCCAGGCGGGGATGGACCCCGGCCCGGGCCATGCGCCGGCCGCGCCCGGTGACGCGGGCACCTCCGGCGGGAGTGAGCTCCAGGGCGCCGAGGGCGTGCAGGGTGCGGGTGGCGGCGGAAAGGGCGGCGGCCGGGGGTGGGTCGAGCAGGGCGAGGCCGGTGGCGTCGGGGACGCCCCAGCAGGCCGCCTGGAGCGCGAACCCGGTCAGGTCGGCGAGCGCGATCTCCGGCCGCGCGTGCTCGGCCAGCCGCTCGTGCTCGGCCTCCGGCCAGCAGCGGTAGACGGTTCCCGGCGCCTCGCGGCCGGCCCGCCCGGCGCGCTGGGCGGCCGACGCCCTGGAGACGCGGACCGTGGTGAGCGAGCCGAGCCCGCGGGCGTGGTCGGTGCGCGGCTCCCTGGCCAGCCCCGAGTCGACGACCACCCGGACGCCGGGCACGGTCAGGCTCGACTCGGCCACCGACGTGGCCAGCACCACCCGGCGGGCCGAGCCGGGAGACAGCACGGCGTCCTGGACGCGGGCCGGGGCCTGGCCGTGCACCTGGAGGACCTCGACGTCGCCGAGCATCGCGGCCACCCTGGCGATCTCTCCGACGCCGGGCAGGAAGCACAGCACGTCGCCCTGTCGTTCGGCCAGCGCCCGCCGCACCACATGGGCGACGTGGGACAGCAGCGCGGGATCGACGCGCAGCCCGTGCGGAGGCGCGACCGGCCGGGCCGGCGGCGCCCACACGATCTCGACGGGATGCGTCGCCCCCGTCGCCCTGACGATCGGCGCCATCCCGGCCTCGGGCACGGGCGAGGCGGCTGCGGGCGCGGACGCGGACGCGGGTGAGGTGGCCTCGGGCGAGGTGGTTCCGGGCGCGGCCCCGGGTGAGGTGGCTCCGGGTGTGGTGGCTCCGGGTGAGGTGGTTCCGGGTGAGGTGGCGAGGAGGCGGGCCCAGGGGAGAGCGTCGGCGGTGGCCGAGGTGGCGAGCAGGCGCAGGTCGGGGCGGAGCGTGTCGCGGACGTCGAGCAGGAACGCGAGCGCGGTGTCGGCGTCGAGGTGGCGTTCGTGGCATTCGTCCAGCAGCACCACGTCCACTCCGGCCAGCTCCGGATCCCGCTGCAGGCGCTGGAGCAGGACACCGGTCGTGACGACCTCGACCATGGGGTTGGCGCCCACCCGGCGCTCGCCCCTGATCGTGTAGCCGACGCCCATCCGCTTGGCCGCGGCCCGCACGGCCAGCCGCCGCGGCTCGGCGACCAGCACCCGCAGGCCCGCCTCGGCCAGCGCGAGCGGCACGACCGTCGTCTTGCCCGTGCCCGGCGGGGCGGTCAGCACCGCCGTGCCGTGCCGGTCGAGCTCGGCGAGCAGCAGCGGCAGGACGTCGTGGATGGGCAGGCGGTCAGACGGGCTCATGCGCCGCGGTCAGCACCGAGTCGAGCAGGCCGGGGAAGCGGGCGTCGAGGTCGTCGTGGCGCAGGCTGATGTATTTCTTCCGGCCCTCCTGCCTGGACATGATCACTCCGGCGTCCCGGAGCATGCGGTAGTGGTGGGAGGCCGTCGACTTGTGGACGCCCAGATCGTCGCCCGCGGTGGAGCAGGTCATCTCGCCGTGCGCGGCCAGCCTGCCGACGATCAGCAGGCGTACGGGATCGGACAGCGCCTTGAGCACCTCGGTGAGCTGGATGTCTTCCGTGGCCGGATGCGGGAGCAGGCGCATGGCTCGACGATACCTCCGTCTAACTGTTTGACATACATCCAACTATACGTCAGTTTGATGCCTGTCCAACTTTATCCTCCGGAGGCCACGTGAATCCCCGGCTCTATCCGCTCGCGGTAGGAAATTTCGCCATTGGCACCGGCATGTTCGTCACCGCCGGACTCCTCTTGCCGATCTCCGGCGATCTCGGCATCTCGCTGCCGGCCGCGGGTCAGTTGATGACCGTCTTCGCCCTGGCGTACGCGGTGCTGTCGCCGTTGCTGGCCGCGCTGACCGCGCGCCTGCCGCGCAGGAGGCTGCTGCTGATCGCGCTCGCGGTCTTCGTGCTGGGCAACGTCCTGTCCGCGCTCGCGCCCACGTACCCCCTGGTCCTGGCCACGCGAGTGATCGCGGCGGCGGGGGCGGCGATGTTCACGCCGACGGCGTCCGGCGTGGCGACCGCGCTGAGCCCGCCCGAGCGCCGGGGACGCGCGCTGGCCCTGGTGATGGGCGGACTGGCCGTCTCGTCCGCGATCGGCGTGCCGCTCGGCACCTGGCTGGGCGACGTGTCGGGCTGGCGGGCCACGCTCTGGCTGGTGGCCGGGCTCGGCGTGCTGGGCTTCGTGGGTGTCGCGGCCGTGGTGCCCGACGTCACGGTCGTCACGACGGCCCGGCTCGGCGAGCGGTTCGCGCCGCTGCGGGACCGGAAGGTGCTGGTGGTGCTGGCCACGCAGCTGCTGATGTTCGCCGGCGCCTTCACCGCCTACACCTACCTCGGATCGCTGCTCGACCTGCCGCTGGCCGCCGTCCTGTGGGCCTGGGGGCTGGGCGGCGTCGTGGGCAACCAACTGGGCGGGAGGCTCACCGACAGGTTCGGGCCGCGGCGGATGGTGCTGATCGGGCTGGCCGCGGGCACCATGGCCACGGCGCTGATCCCCGTCGCGAATTTGGCGCTGCCCGTCGGGCTGGTGTGGGCGTTCCTGTGGGGTGTCCTCGGCTGGCTGATCGCCCCGGCCCAGCAGTATCGAACCGTCGCGGCGGTGCCCGGCAACGTGCCCGTCGGGCTCGGGCTGCTCTCCTCCGCGCAGTACGTCGGGCTGTTCGTGGCGGGCGTCGCCGGAGGCGTGGCGCTCGACTGGTACGGCAGCGCGGGCGTGATCGCGCTGGCCACCGGGTTCTGCCTGGTCGCGCTGCTCTTCACGCTGGCGACCTACCGGCGGGAGGCAGCGCTCGCACGAGCGGTCCCGGCCCCGTCGCCGACCGGGTAGCGGCGCCCGCGTCAGCCCTGGGCCGGGATCCAGCCCAGGGTGACCGCGAGGATGACGAACAGGCCCAGGGCGATGCGGTAGAAGACGAAGCCGGTGAACCGGTGGCTGCTGATGTATTTCAGGAACCAGGCGACGGCCGCGTAGCCCACGACGAACGAGATGACCGTGGCCACGATGGTCGGGCCCCACGCCGGGGCCGGGCCCTCACCGATCTGGCTGAGCTCCAGCATGCCCGACAGCAGCACGGCGGGGATGGCCAGCAGGAACGAGTATCTGGCCGCGTCCTGCCGACGGTAGCCGAGCAGCAGGCCGGCCGTGATGGTGCCGCCCGAGCGGGAGACGCCGGGGATGAGGGCGAGCGACTGCGCGAAGCCGTACGCGATGGCGTGGGTGAAGCCGAGGTGTTTCTCCAGCGTGAACGTGTCGCGGGCCCTGCGGTCGGCGAACCAGAGGATCAGGGCGAACACCACGAGCGTGGTGCCGACCAGGCGCAGGTCGCGAAAGACGCCCTCGATCTGGTCCTTGAACACCAGACCGAGGACGCCGATGGGCAGGCTGCCGACGATGACGTACCAGCCCATGCGGGCCGCATGGTGGGAGCGCAGCGCGGGAGTCCACAGGGAGCGGGTCCAGGTGGAGAGGATCTCCCAGATCTCGCGGCGGAAGTAGATCAGCACGGCCGTCTCGGTGCCGAGCTGGATGACCGCCGTGAAGGCGGCGCCGGGATCCTGCCAGCCGAAGAACGCCGAGACGACCCGGATGTGGGCGCTGGAGGAGATCGGCAGGAACTCCGTGAGCCCCTGGATGAGCCCCAGGATCACCGCTTCGAACCAGCCGATCACGAACGCACCTTCCACGAGCCCGGAGTGATGAGGTGAGGCTAGCGGAATCAGGGAACCGACAAGTGAACGCGGAGGAGACAGCCGGGCATCGCTAGGCGCGGTCGCCGCCTGACGCGTCGCGTGCGGCCACGGTCCAGGCCCCTGCGGCGTCGCGGGCGTAGTCGGCGAAGTCCCGGGCGGGGCGGCCGAGCGCTTCGCGCACGCCGTCGGCCACGTAGGCGTTGCGGCCGTCGAGGATCTCGGTGAAGAGCGCGGTCAGCAGGCCGATCTCGGCCTCGGGCACGCCGTGCTCGGCCGCCGCCGCCGCGTACTCCCCGGCCGTCACCGGCAGGTAGGCGATCTGCCTGCCGGTCGCCTTCGACAGCTCGTCCGCCACGTCGGCGAACGTCATCAGCCGCGGTCCGGTCAGGTCGTAGAGCCGGCTCGCGTGCTCCGGCCCGATGAGCGCGGCCACGGCGACGTCCGCGATGTCGTCCACGTCCACGAACGGCTCGGCCACGTCGCCGGCGGGCAGCGCGATGACGCCGTCGAGCACCGGCTCCAGCAGGTAGCCCTCGCTGAAGTTCTGCATGAACCAGCCGCACCGGACGATCGTCCACTCGGCCCCCGACTCCCGGACGACCCGCTCGGCGGCCTCGGCCAGCGGCTCGCCCCGGCCGGAGAGCAGGACCAGCCGTCTGACCCCGCTCCGGACGGCGAGCGAGGTGAACGCCCGGATGTCGTCAAGCGCGCCGGGGAAGGCGAGGTCGGGATAGTAGGTCAGGTAGACCGCGTCGACGTCGCGCAGGACGGCCGCCCAGCCGTCACGGTCGGCCCAGTCGAAGGGCGGCTCGGCGGAGCGCGAACCCACCCGTACGGGCAGGCCGAGAGCGGTGAGCCGGTCAGTCACACGGCGGCCGGTCTTGCCCGTGCCGCCCAGCACCAAAGTTGTCATGCACCCAGTAAGCCGGAAGGCTGTGAGACTATCCATCGTTGAGAAGCGCAATGCCATATGCGATCGTCTAACCCATGGACCGGTTGGCGGCACTCCTCGACGGCCCCCGAGCCCGCGGCGCCTTCCTGCTGCGTTCGATCATGGATCCGCCCTGGTCGCTGCGGATCCAGGACGAGGCTCCGCTGACCCTGGTGGCGATGACCCGGGGGGTCGCCTGGGTGACGCCCGGCTCCGGTGACCCGGTGCGCGTCGGCGAGGGCGACGTCGCGATCATGCGTGGGCCCGAGCCGTACATCGTCGCCGACGACCCCGCCACCCCGCCGCAGATCGTCATCCACCCCGGCGAGCGCTGCACCACGCTCGACGGCGAGTCGCTGTACCAGGCGATGGACCTCGGCGTACGCACCTGGGGCAACTCCTCCGACGGCGGCACGGTGATGATCACCGGCACCTACCAACTCGAAGGGGAGATCACCCGGCGGCTGCTGGAGGCCCTGCCGGCGCTGCTGGTCGAGCCGGGCGGCCCGGTCATCTCGCTGCTCGGCGCCGAGGTGGTCAGGGACGAGCCGGGGCAGGAGGCGGTCCTCGACAGGCTGCTCGACCTGCTGCTCATCACCGTGCTCCGGTCGTGGTTCGCCTCCCGCGAGGCGCCCGGCTGGTATCACGCGATGGGCGACCCGGTGGTGGGCAGGGCCATGCGGATGCTGCACAACAATCCCGCTCACCCGTGGACGGTCGCCACGCTGGCCACCGAGGTGGGCGTCTCGCGGGCCTCGCTGGCCCGGCGCTTCACCGAGCTGGTGGGCGAGCCGCCGATGGCGTTCCTCACCGACTGGCGGCTGGCACTGGCCGCCGACCTGCTGCGCGAGCCGGGCGCCACGATAGGCTCGGTGGCCAGGAAGGTGGGTTATGGCAGCCCGTTCGCGCTCAGTGCCGCCTTCAAGAGGGTGCGCGGGATCAGCCCGCAGGAGCACCGGGCGGGAGCCGACAGGTGAAGCCGTTGCTGCTGGTAGACGTCGACGGGGTGCTCAACCCCTTCGGGTCGCCCGGTCCTGACTTCAGGCGCTACAGGTGCACGGTCGACGGCGTCGTCTACACCGTCCACCTCAACTCCAGGCATGGCACCAGGCTGCTGGAGCTCGCCCTGCTCACGGGTGCCGAGCTGGCCTGGGCCACCACCTGGGAGCATCACGCCAACGAGTGGATCGCGCCCCGTGTCGGCCTGCCGGAGCTCCCGGTCGTGCCCATGGGGCCCGGCCGCGACAGCGAGGTGGGCGAGATGTTCAAGACCCGGCACGTGGGGGCGTACGTCGGGGACCGGCCGTTCGTCTGGTTCGACGACCAGGTGCGCTGGGAGGACGAGAAGTACCTGAGGGACCGTCAGGGTCTCGGTGATTTCCTGCTCGTCCCCGTCGAGCCCAATCGCGGTCTGACCAGCCAACACCTCGCGGCGGCCCGCGACTGGCTGACCCTATCGGGGTTTTCTCAGGGTTCCTAGCGGGATAGGTGTGGGCGGCCCACCCGTTGTTCAGGTAGGCGCGAACCACACGGAGGAAATGATGTACCGCTCTCGCAAGCACAGGATCCTGGCCGGCGTCTGCGGCGGCCTCGCCGACAAGATGGGCCTGCCGCCGACCCTCGTCCGGATCCTCTGGCTGATCCTCTCCCTGTTCCCGGGCCCGATGTGGGTCGTCTACGTCGTCATGTGGGTCCTCGTCCCCGAGGAGCCGGAGAAGTACTAAACGCGTTCTATCCTCGAACCATGGAGGCAAGGCCGCTGACGCTCATCCAGGATGAGCTGGTCGACTACGACAAGGCGATGGAGCGCATGACCGACCTCGTCGGCGAGCGCCAGCGAGACGAACGGCCGGACACCCTCTGGCTGCTCAGCCACCCGTCGGTCTACACCATCGGGCGCCGCACGCCGCAGGCGCACCTGCCCGACCCCTCGCGCGGCATCCCCGTGGTCGAGACCGGCCGCGGGGGCCAGCTCACCTATCACGGTCCCGGCCAGCTGGTCGGCTACCTGATCGTGAAGCTGGGCGAGGAGGAGCGGATCGTCGACTACGTGCGCGAGGTGGAGCTCCGGCTGGTCGAGGCGCTGGGCGAGCTCGGCCTGGCCGCCGAGCGCCGCGACACCCCGCCCGGCTCCGAGCTGCTGACCGGCGTCTGGACCTCCGAGAGCGGGCGCAAGATCGCCTCGATCGGCATGCGCCAGAGCCGCGGCGTCACCAGCCACGGCTTCGCGCTCAACGTCGACGGCGACCTCGATCCCTGGCAGTGGGCGGTCGCGTGCGGCATGCCCGACGTCGACATGACCTCGCTCAAGCGGGAGGTGGGCGACGCGGCGATGGACTCCGTCCGCGTCGCCGTGGCCGCCTCTTTCGAGGCATCCTGAACCAGTCGCGCGGAAACGCCCGCACCTCGGCATCGTGTGCGCCGCCGGTCAAACAGAGCCGCCGGTCAAACAGAGGGGTACGGCAGCCGTACCCCTCTGCTTGGAGACCGTCAGGGGACGGGGAGTTCGTCGATCGTGCGTCGGGGACCGGTGAACCAGTGGCGGGCCGACAACACCCACCACAGCGCGATGCCGATCAGCACCACCCCCACCGCGATCGGCGCGTAGTTGACCGAGGTCCAGGTGAAGCCCTCGTTGCCGGGCACCCCTGCGGGGGAGAACGGCATGACGAAGTAGATCGAGACGATCACGATCTCCACGCACGCGATCCAGCACAGCACGCGATACTTCTTGCCCAGCGTCCACGGCCCGGGTGTGAAGTCGTCGCCCATCTTCAGCCTGAGCCAGATCGGGATGAGGAAGGCCAGGTAGAGGCCGATGACCGCCATCGACACCACGGCGTAGAAGGCGACCGGGGTGGTCGTTCCGGCGGGGGCGTAGAGCGCGGGCAGGGTGATCAGCGCCGCCACCGCGCAGCCCGCGAGGATGGCGTTGACCGGGGTCCGGTTGCGGTCGATCTTCGACCAGATCCGCCAGCCGGGCACGGCTCCGTCCCGGGAGAACGCGTAGGTCATCCGCGACATCGAGGTCACGCAGCTCATGCCGCAGAAGAACTGGCCGATCGTGGAGATCGCGAAGATCGCGGTCGCCAGCGGGGACGAGAGCGCCGTCTCGAAGATGGCGCCGACGAAGCCCTGCTGCTCGTTGATCGCGTCGACGTTCGTCGCCGCGAAGAGGAACGCCAGCAGCAGGATCCAGCCGCCGATGGCCGAGTAGAAGATCGACTGCCAGAGCCCGCGGGCCGCCGAGGTGGCGGCTCCCTGGGTCTCCTCCGACACGTGCGCGCACGCGTCGAAGCCGGTGATCGTGTACTGCGTCAGCAGGAAGCCGAGCGGCAGCACGTACAGCCAGAACGGCAGGCCGCCGTCACCGTCGCCGAATCCGGAGTTGTTGATCGTCTCGGTGAAGACGAACCCGAGCGACTGGTGGTCGCTGGGCGCGAAGATCAGGATGCCCACGATGATCGCGGCGCCGGCCACGTGCCACCAGACCGAGATGTTCTGCAGTAACGAGATGAGCCGGTGGCTGAAGATGTTGATCAGCGCGTGGAGCCCCAGCACGATCACGAACAGCAGGAACGCCTGCGACAGCGTGCCCTCCCATCCGCCGCCGGTCAGCCGGGTGAGCGTGATGTTGAGGAAGGTCGCGCAGCCGTAGTCGACGGACGCGGTGACCGCGATGAGGCCGATCAGGTTGAGCCAGCCGGTGAACCAGCCGTGGATCGGCTTGCCCAGCTTGGCGGCCCACCAGTAGATGCCGCCGGCGGTCGGGTAGGCGGAGACCAGCTCCGACATGCAGAAACCGATGATCAGGATGAAGGCGGAGATCAACGGCCAGCCCCATGAGATGGCGATGGGGCCGCCGTTGTTCCAGGCTTGGCCGAAGGTGGTGAAGCATCCGGCGAGGATCGAGATGATGGAGAAGGAGATGGCGAAGTTGGAGAACCCGCTCCAGGTGCGGGCCAGCTCTTGCTTGTAGCCGAGCTCGGCGAGTCGCCTGGAATCCTCTTCGGTGGTCATGAGGCTCCCTGGGGGGCGTGGAGAACTCACTATTTGGTCTATATCTAGACCTTTCCGATCGTAGGAGCAAGGCGTTACAGGTGGGTTTCGCGCTCGTCCCGTTCACCCCTGCTTGTCTGCGAGGTCGGCGACGGTCTCGGCCACCGCGTCGACCTCGGCCTCGGTGTTGTAGTAATGGGGCGACAGCCGCAGGGCCCAGTCGACGTCCTTGTCGGCGAAGTCAAACTGGGCGAACTCCCGGAAGCTCAGCGCCGAGTTGATGCCACGGGTGTCCATGGCCTGCTTGAACGGCTCCGCGTCCCAGCCGCTGATCTCGAAGGTCACCAGCGCGGCCGGGCGCGGCCCGCGGTCCAGGACCCTGACGCCGGGGATGGCGGCCAGCCGGTCACGCAGGCGGTCGCCGAGCGCGGGAGTGCGGCGGGAGATGGGGCCGAGGCCGACGTCAAGGGCGTACCGGACGGCGGCCGCGCAGCCGAGCAGGGTCGCGTACGGGAACTCCCACTCCTCGAAGCGGGCCGCGGTCTCGACCGGCCGATAACGTCCCGGCTCGACCCAGCGGGCGCCGTACATGTCGATGAACAGCGGCTCGAACCCGGCACGCAGGACGCGGTCGGACACGTACAGGAAGCCGGAGCCGCGTGGGCCGCGCAGGAACTTGCGGCAGGTGGCGGTGAGCAGGTCGCAGCCGATCTCGTTGACATCGATCTCGTACTGGCCGACCGTCTGGCAGGCGTCGACCAGGTACAGCAGGTCGAGCTCGCGGCAGTGGCGGCCGATCTCGGCCACCGGCTGGACCAGGCCGGAGTTGGTGGGCACGTGCGTGACGGCGACGAGGCGGGGGCGGCGGGAGCGCATGAGGGCGGCCATCGCGTCGATGTCGACCCCGCCGCCGCCGGGAAGGTCCGGGGCGTGCACGATCTCGACGCCGTGTCTCCTGCGCAGCGCGAGGAAGGCGATCTGGTTGGAGATGAAGTCGTTGCGTGTGGTCAGGATGACGTCGCCCGGCTCGAAGGCGATCGCGGACAGCGCCTTGGTGTAGGCGTGGGTGGCGCTGCCGGCGAAGGCGATGTTGCCGGGAGCGCATCCGATGAGCTCCGCGATCGACGCGTGGAAGTCGCGGACCTCCTCCGCACGCGCGGCGGACGCCTCGTAGCCGCCGATGCGGGCTTCGAGCTCCAGGTGGTCGAGCATGGCCTGGAGGACGGGCCGGGCCAGCAGGCCGCAGCCGGCGTTGTTGAAATGGATCATCGATGCGCAGCCAGGGGTGTCGGCTCGCAGCGCCGTGAGGTCGAGAAGCGTTTCTCCGGCTGGCTCAAAAGCGCTACTATCATTTCTCATGTCAGAGAGTAGCACTTTCGACGTGCTGGTCGCGAGCCTGCAAGCGCAGATCGCCGGGCTGCCCCCTGGAGCCAGGCTGCCGAGCAGCCGCGACCTGACACGACGGCACGGCGTCAGCCCGGTGACGGTGGCCCGCGCCATCGCGCTGCTGGCCGCCGAGGGGGCCGTCGTGACGCGCCCCGGCAGTGGCACGTTCGTGGCCGCCCGCCGCACCGGCTCGGCCACCGCCGGAGGCGACACCTCCTGGCAGGCCGTGGTGCTCGCAGACCGCAGCGTGACCGTCTCGTCCGTGAACGGCCTGCTCGGCCCGCCTCCGGCCGACGCCGTCGATCTGGCCGGCGGCTACCTTCATCGATCGCTTCAGCCGACCAGGGCGCTGGCCGCCGCACTGGCGCGGGCGGCGCGGCGGCCCGACGGGTGGGACCGCGCGCCGACCGCGGGCCTGGCGCCACTGCGCACGCTCTTCGCCAGGCTGGCGGGGGGCGACGTGAGCGCCGACGACGTGCTCGTCACCGGTGGCGGGCAGGGCGCCCTGTCGATGGCGTTCCGGGCGATCGCCGCGCCGGGCAGTCCGATACTGGTCGAGTCGCCGACCTACCCCGGGGCCCTCGTTGCCGCCCGTGCCGCCGGACTGCGGCCGATCCCGGTGCCGATGGACGACGACGGGATCCGCCCCGGCCTGCTCGCCGACGCGTTCGCCACCAGCGGGGCGCGGCTGCTCTACTGCCAGCCGGCCTTTCACAACCCGACCGGCACCGTGCTCGGGCCGGGCCGCCGCAGCCAGATCGTCGACGTGGCCCGCGCCGCCGGAGCCTTCATCCTCGAGGACGACTTCGCACGGCACCTGGGGCACGGCGGGGCGGTGCCCCGCCCGCTCGTCGCCGACGACCCCGACGGCACGGTGGTCTACCTGACCTCGTTCACCAAACCGGCCGCACCGAGCCTGCGCATCGGCGCCATGATCGCCCGGGGCCCGGTGATGGAGCGGCTGCGCGCGATGCGGCTCGTCGACGACTTCTTCATCGCCCGCCCCCTCCAGGAGGCGGCCGTCGAGCTGGTCAGCACCCCGGCCTGGGAACGGCATCTGCGGGCCCTGGCCGCGGCGCTGCGGGAGCGCTGCGCGACCCTGACCGCCGCGCTCACCCGCGAGGCGCCCGGCTGGACGATCACCCGTATGCCGGCCGGCGGGCTGCACCTGTGGATCCGGCTGCCCGGCGGTGACGTCGAGGTCGCGCAGGCGGCCCGGGCCCAGGGTGTGGCGATCAGGCCGGGCCGTGACTTCTTCGCGGCCGAGGCGCCGGGCGCCTACCTGAGGGTGGGCTTCGCCGCCGCCACCGACCTCGCCGAACTCGCCGAAGGCGCGCGCCGCCTGGGCGAGATCGCCCGGGCCGCCGACGGCCCGGGACGCGCGGTCACTGGCTGAACGCGTCGATCGCCCCCTGACAGAACGCCTTGAGGTCGTCCGGCTTGCGGCTGGTGACGAGGACGTTGAGGCCCGCCGTGCACACGACGATCTCCCGGTCCACCCAGTTGGCGCCCGCGTTGCGCAGATCGGTCTGCAGACTCGGCCAGGAGGTCACCATCCGGTCGCGCACCACGTCGGCCTCGATCAGGGTCCACGGGGCGTGGCAGATGGCGGCCACCGGCTTGCCCGCCTCGAAGAAGTCGCCCACGAACCGCACCGCCTCGGGCACCATGCGCAGGAAGTCGGGATTGGCGACGCCGCCCGGCAGCACCAGGCCGTCGAAGTCGGCCACCGAGACGTCGCCGACCGTGCCGTCCACGGCGAAGGTGTCGCCCCTGTCGAGGTGGTTGAAGGCCCGGATCCGGCCGGAGCCGGTGGAGATCAGCTTGGGTGTGCCGCCGGCCTGCTTGATCGCCTTCCACGGCTCGGTGAGCTCCACCTGCTCGACCCCTTCAGGGGCTACGAGGAACGCGATCGTCTTTCCCCGGATCATCTGACTCCCCCTTGCTGAGATGCGTGTCCTCCTCTCCCTTACCGGGGTGTCGGGTTGTATGCAGGGTTGTGTGCAGGGTGTGCCCGGCCCACGCCGCGGCGGCGCCGGCGGTCGGCAGGCGGGACACCGGCCCACCCTGACGGGCGGGTGACCTAGCATCGGGCTACATGAGCGCGACCATGGTGGTGAAGGATCTCACGGCAGGTCACGGCGAGCGGGTCCTCTTCTCCGGCCTCGACCTGGTGGTCGGGCCCGGCGATGTGATCGGGCTCGTGGGGGCCAACGGCGCGGGCAAGTCCACCCTGCTGCGCCTGCTGGCCGGCCTCGACCGGCCCGAGCACGGCACCGTACGCCTCAGCCCCGCCACCGCCACGGTGGGCCACCTCCCGCAGGAGCCCGACCGCCGGCCCGGCGAGACGGTCAAGGAGTTCCTGGCCAGGCGCACCGGCGTCGCACGGGCGCAGCGCGACCTCGACGAGGCCACCCAGGCGCTGGTGGAGGAGCGGCCGGGCGCCGACGACGCCTACAGCCTGGCGCTCGAACGCTGGCTCTCGCTGGGCGGCGCCGACCTGGAGGAGCGGTCGGAGGAGATCGGCCTGGCCGTGGGTCTCGACCAGCAGATGACCTCGCTCTCCGGCGGCCAGGCGGCCCGTGCCGGGCTCGCCTCGCTGCTGCTCAGCCGCTACGACCTCTTCCTGCTCGACGAGCCGACCAACGACCTCGACCTCGACGGGCTCGACCGGCTGGAGGGGTTCGTCAACGGGCTCCGGGCCGGCACGGCGCTGGTCAGCCACGACCGGGAGTTCCTGGCCCGGACCGTCACCAAGGTGCTGGAGCTCGACCTGGCGCAGCAGCGCATCAGCCTGTTCGGCGGCGGCTACCAGGCCTACCTGGAGGAGCGGGAGGTGGCCAGGAGGCACGCCCGCGAGCAATACGAGGAGTACGCCGGCACCCGCGCCCAGCTGGAGGCCCGCGCCCGCACCCAGCGCGCCTGGATGGAGAAGGGCGTGAAGAACGCCCGCCGCAAGGCCACCGACAACGACAAGATCGGCCGCAACCTGCGGGTCGAGACCACCGAGAAGCAGGCCGCCAAGGCCCGCCAGACCGAGCGGCTGATCGAGCGGATGGAGGTCGTCGAGGAGCCGCGCAAGGAGTGGGAGCTGCGGATGGAGATCGCCGCCGCGCCTCGCTCGGGCGCGGTCGTGGCGACGCTGCGCGGCGCGTTGGTCAGGCGCGGCACGTTCACGCTGGGCCCGGTCGACCTGGAGATCGGCTGGGCCGACCGGGTGGCGATCACCGGGGTCAACGGCTCGGGCAAGACCACGCTGCTGGGCGCCCTGCTGGGCCGCACGCCGCTGGACGAGGGGCACGCCGCGCTCGGCCCCGGCGTGGTGGTCGGCGAGGTGGACCAGGCCAGGAGGTTGTTCGAGGGCGACGAGCCGCTGCTGGAGGCGTTCGCGCGGCACACGCCCGAGCTGGTGCCCGCCGACGTGCGGACGCTGCTGGCGAAGTACGGGCTGAAGGCCGGCCACGTGCTGCGGGCCGCCTCGACCCTGTCGCCCGGCGAGCGGACCCGCGCCGCCCTGGCGTTGCTGCAGGCCAGAGGGGTCAACCTGCTGGTGCTCGACGAGCCGACCAACCATCTCGACCTGCCGGCGATCGAGCAGCTCGAATCGGCGCTGGCGACGTATCCGGGCACGCTGCTGCTGGTCACGCACGACCGCAGGATGCTCGACGCCGTGCGGGTCGATCGCCGGCTCAGAGTGGACGGCGGAAAGGTTTCCCAGTCGATCTGAAAATTTACACCGAATCAGGAAACGAAGATGAAACAATTTTCCGTAGTTCGTTGACATGGGGTCTTCGTATCGTTTGCCTTTCTCTACACAGGATCCCCCCGCCTGAAGGTGAGGCACCATGAAGAAATTGTTCGCGCGCCTGGCTGTGCTGGGCGTCGCGCTGTTAGTAGCAGGACAGGGCCAGATCGCCCACGCTCAGGAGCCCGCCGCGGGGAAGAAGATCGTCCGTGTCGGGGCGACCCAGGCGGTCGACTCGATGAACCCGTTCCTCGCGGTCCGGCTGGTGTCGTCGTCCATCCACCGCTTGATGTACGGCTTCCTGACCGTGCCCGACCCCAAGACGCTGCAGCCGAGCCCCGACCTGGCCGAGTCGTGGACCACCTCCGAAGACGGCCTCACCTGGACGTTCAAGATCCGCCAGGCCAAGTGGTCCGACGGACAGCCGGTCACGGCCGAGGACGCCGCCTGGACGTTCAACAAGGTCATGACCGATGACGCGGCCAAGACCGCCAACGGTCCGGCCGCCGAGAACTTCGAGAGCGTCACGGCCAACGGCCAGGACCTGGTCATCAAGACCAAGGAACCTCAGGCCTCGATGCTGGAGAACCCGATCCCGATCATGCCCAAGCATGTCTGGGAGAAGGTCACCGACATGGCCAACTACGACGCCGAGACCTACCCCGCGGTGGGCAGCGGGGCGTACATCGCTGTCGAGCACAAGAAGGACCAGTACGTCAAGCTGAAGGCCAACCCCGACTACTGGCGGGGCGCGCCCAAGATCGACGAGCTGCAGGTCATCTTCTACGACAACCCCGCGGCCTCGATCGTCGGCCTGAAGAAGGGCGAGATCGACCTCATCGGCCGCCTCGCGCCGCCCGACTTCGAGGCGCTCAAGGGCGACCCCAACATCGTGCAGTGGAACCAGCAGGGTCGCCGCGCGAGCTACCTGCAGATCAACCACGGCGCCACCACCAGCGACGACAAGCCCATCGGCGACGGCCACCCCGCGCTGAAGGACCCGAAGGTGCGCCAGGCGCTGCACTACGCGATCGACAAGCAGAAGTTGGCCGACGAGGTGCAGGGCGGCCTGGCCAAGCCCGCCGACGGCTCGATCGTGCCGCCCATGTACACCGACTTCTTCTGGGAGGCGAGCGGCGACACCAAGATCACTTACGACGTCGCCAAGGCCAACCAGATCCTCGACGACGCCGGCTACAAGAAGGGCTCCGACGGCGTCCGCACGATGCCCGACGGTGACAAGAAGCTGGAGTTCCGCTTCAGCATCCACACCGACACCCCGATCGAGGACAAGCTCGCCGAATACCTGACCGGGTGGTTCAAGGAGATCGGCATCACGCTGACCACCAAGAAGCTCGACTCCAGCAAGTTCACCGAGGAGACGGGCACCACCGCCCTGTTCGACATCGCGATCAGCGGCTGGTCGGTCAACCCCGACCCCGAGGAGGTCCTGGCGACGCACCTGTGCAGCCGCAGGCCCACCCCGTCGGGCGAGGGCGGCGGCACCGAGTCGTTCTACTGCGACGAGACCTTCGAGAAGCTCTACCAGGAGCAGCTCAAGGAGCTCGACCGGCCCAAGCGCGCCGAGATCATCAAGAAGATGCAGGAGCGCCTCTACACCGACGCCCCGGTGATCGCCATCTACTACCCGAACGACCTCGAGGGCTACCGCAAGGACCGGATCACCAGCATCACCCCGATCCCCGAGGACAACGGCATCCTCTACGGCGGCAGCGGCTTCTGGCCGTTCTACACCGTGGACGCCGTCGCGGCCCCGGCCGCCGGATCCGCCGAGAGCGGCTCCAACACCGGCCTCATCGCCGGCGTGGTCGGCGCCGTGGTGGTCATCGGCCTCGGGGCGTTCTTCCTGACCAGGCGGCGCAAGAGCGTCGCGGACGAGCGCGAATGACAACACCGCTCGACGCAGCGGAGCCCGCCGTCCAGGCGGCGGGCTCCGGTGACGGGCGCCCCGCCCACCGAGGCACGCTGAGATACGCGCTGTCGAAGGCGGGCGGGGCGTTGCTCAGCATCGCCATGGTGATCGTCGGGACGTTCTTCGCGTTCCGCATGTTGCCCGGCGACCCGGTGCGCGCCCTCGCGCAGGGCCGCAACATGACCCCCGAGCAGCTCGACCTGGAGCGGCACCGGCTCGGCCTGGACAAGCCGCTGATCGACCAGTTCTTCGACTTCGTCGGCAAGACGCTCCGCTTCGACCTCGGCACCTCCTACGAGTACAAACGGCCGGTGGTCGACCTCATCGGGGATCGGCTCGGAGCCACGCTGCTGCTCGCGGGCGCGGGGCTGGTCATCGCGGTGAGCCTCGGCCTCTGGCAGGGCATCCGGGCCGGCTGGCGACCCGGCAGCCGCTTCGACCGTTTCTCCACCGGCGTCTCGCTGGTGCTCTGGTCGGTGCCGACGTTCTGGCTGGGGCTGCTCCTGCTGATGGTCTTCGCGGCCGGCATCGGCCCGATCCCCGGCATCTTCCCCACCCGGGGCATCGAGAGCGTCGACGCCCCCGACGGCTTCGCCTACCTCCTCGACGTGGGCATGCACATGGTGCTGCCCTGCCTCACCCTGGCCGCCGTGATCTACGCCCAGTATCTGCTGGTCATGCGCTCGTCGCTGCTCGACGAGGTGAGCCAGGACTACGTGACCACCGCACGGGCCAAGGGCCTGCGCGACGACGAGGTACGCCGCCGCCACGCGGTGCCCAACGCGCTGCTGCCCACGGTGACGCTGGTCTTCATGCGCATCGGCTTCGTCGTCGGCGGCGCCGTCACCGTTGAGGCGATCTTCAGCTGGCCCGGGCTCGGGCAGCTCTTCTACGAGGCGATCAGGGTGCCCGACTTCACGCTCATGCAGGGCACGTTCATGCTGCTCACCGTGTCGGTGATCCTCATGAACACACTGGCCGACGTCGTCTACCACGTCATCGACCCGAGAGTGAGGTCGGCGTGACCAGTGTCGCCTGGACCCGGAGGCGGCTCGCGTTCGGCCGTTTCTGGGACACCTTCCGCGGCCAGCGGCCCGGCGTGATCGGGCTGGCCGTGCTGGTCGTCGCGGTCGTGCTCGCGCTGGTGGCGCCGCTGTTCATCGACGAGAGCGTGACCAGCGTCGTGACCGGCACGGGCGCCAAGATGGCCGCGCCCAGCCTCGACTCCCCGTTCGGCACCGACGAGTCCGGCCGGTCGATCCTGCTGATGGTCTGGTGGGGGTCGCGCACCTCCCTGCTCATCGGCTTCCTGGCCGCGCTGCTCAGCATCGGGATCGGCACCGTGATCGGCATCGCGGCCGGCCACTTCCGCGGCTGGCTCGGCGCCGTGCTGATGCGGGTCACCGACTGGTTCCTGGTGCTGCCGTCGCTGGTGACGGCCCTGGTGCTGGCGGCCATCCTGGGTGGCAGCACGCTGACGATCATCATGGCCATCGGGGTCACCTCGTGGCCGTCGACCGCCCGGCTGATCAGGGCCCAGACCCTCGCCGTGGAGGCCAGGCCGTACATCGAGCGGTCCAAGGCGCTCGGCGGCGGCCACTGGCACATCACCACCAGGCACGTGCTGCCCAACGTGGCGCCGCTGCTGCTGGCCAGCACCACGCTGGAGGTGGCCAGCGCGATCGTCACCGAGTCGACCCTGGCCTTCCTCGGTGTCAGCGCCAACAAGACCTCATGGGGCACCATGCTGCGCGGCTCCTACGACTGGGGCGCCGCCAACGCCGGCGCCTGGTGGTACATCCTCATCCCCGGCCTCTGCATCGTCGCGGTCGTCATGGCGTTCACGTTGTGCGGCAGGGCCCTGGAGTCGGTGCTCAACCCGCGACTGCGGAAGGCGGGCGCATGACGACCCTTCTCGAACTGGACGACCTCTCGGTGACCTACCGCATCGCGACGGGCGAGGTGCCCGCCGTGCGCGGGGTGTCGCTGAGCCTGGACTCTGGGGCCGCGCTGGGGATCGCCGGAGAGTCGGGATCCGGCAAGTCGACGCTGGCCATGGCGCTGCTGCGGCTGCTGCCGCGCGACGCCCGCGTCGGCGGCCGGATCCTGCTCGACGGCGAGGACGTGCTCGCCATGAAGTGGGGCAGGCTCCGGGCCGTCCGGTGGGCCGAGGCGTCCATCGTGTTCCAGGGCGCGCAGCACGGGCTCAACCCGGTGCGGCGCATCGGCGACCAGATCGCCGAGCCGCTGCTGGTGCACGGCCTGGCCAAGCCCGACGGCGCCCGCAAGCGCGTGGCCGAGCTGCTGGAGCAGGTCGGGCTGCCCACCTGGCGGGCCGGCAGCTACCCGCACGAGCTGTCGGGCGGGCAGCGGCAGCGCGTGATGATCGCGATGGCGCTGGCCTGCTCACCCCGGCTGATCATCGCCGACGAGCCGACCACGGCCCTCGACGTGATGGTCCAGGCGCAGGTGCTCACGCTGATCAAGCAGCTGATCGCCGAGCACGGCATCTCACTGATCATGATCTCTCACGACCTGTCGGTGCTGGCCGACGTGTGCGACCGGCTGGCGATCATGTACGCGGGCCGCGTCGTCGAGGACGGCCCGTCCCGCGAGGTGTTCCACGACGCCAGGCATCCCTACGGCCGGGCGCTGGCGGCGGCGTTCCCGACCGTGGGCGACCCGGTCTCCCGGCTGGCGCCCAAGGGCCTCGGCGGCGACCCGCCCGACCCCATGGAGCTCCCGACCGGCTGCTCGTTCCACCCGCGCTGCCCGGTGGCGCTGGACGAGTGCTCGACCCTCGACGTCCAGCTCTGGCCCGCCGGCCAGGCGCGTTCGGCCGCGTGCGTGCACGTACGGGCGAAGGAGGAGGTCTCATGACCGAGACGCAAGCCGCGGGGGGCGAGTCCCGCGCGTCCGAGCAGGCTCCTCCCGCCGCGGAGACCGTGACGACCACCCGCGGCACGCTGCTGGAGGCCCGCGACCTGCGCGTGGAGTTCCCCTCGCGCGGGCGCCGCGCCCGCGCGGTCGACGGGGTCAACCTCGCCGTCGCCGAGGGCGAGATCGTGGCGCTGGTCGGCGAGTCCGGCTGCGGCAAGACGACGCTGGCGCGCACCCTGCTCGGCCTCGAACGCCCCACCTCCGGCTCGGTCGTGTACGGCGGGACCGCGCTCGACTACGGCTCCAGGTCGCTCAAGGCCTACCGCAGGGAGGTGCAGCTCGTCCTGCAGGACCCGACGGGCTCGCTCAACCCGCGGCACACCGTCTACGAGGCGGTGGCCGAGGGGCCGCGGATCCACGGTCTGCCCGACGAGCGGGAGGTCGTGGCCTCCGCGCTGGCGAGGGCCGGGCTGCGCCCGCCCGAGCGGTTCTTCCTGCGCTACCCGCACGAGCTGTCCGGCGGGCAGCGGCAGCGGGTGGTGATCGCCGGGGCGCTGGCGCTGAACCCGAAGGTGCTGATCGCCGACGAGCCGGTGGCCTCGCTCGACGCCTCGGTGCGGGGCGAGATCCTCGCGCTGATGCTGGGGCTCCGCGACGACCTCGGGCTGTCGGCGCTGGTCGTCACCCACGACCTCGGGCTGGCCTGGAACATCGCCGACCGGGTGGCGGTCATGTACCTGGGCCGGATCGTCGAGTCCGGGCCCGTGGAGCAGGTGCTCACCGCTCCCCGGCACCCGTACACACAGGCGCTGCTCTCGGTGCTGCCGGAGTCGCCGGAGCGGGTGGTGCTGACCGGCGAGCCGCCGGACCCGACGCGGATCCCCGGTGGCTGCCGCTTCCACGCCCGCTGCCAGGTGCTGGCCTCCGGGCGGGCGGCCGAGGCGGGGGTCGACGGCAGGTGCCGGTCGGAGGCGCTCGGTGTGCTGCCGGCCGTCTCCGGAGCCCAGGTGGCCTGCCACTACGCGGAGGTCACGGCCTGACGGCCCGCCGGCGACCTCGCCGAGGATTCAGTCCGCGGGCTGGCGCCTCCTGCGGGGCTGGTAGTCCTTCAGCGTGATGGCGTTCGCGGCCCGGTGGATGGGGCCGGTGACCCGGCTGATCATCCGCTCGGCGCCGGGCAGGCGGGGAAGCAGCCTGAGCATCGTCAGCTGGGTCCAGAGCGCCGCGCGCGACCCGATCACCATGCCCTTCAGGTTCGCGGGGCCGAGCGCCTGGTTGGCCGCCGCGAACGGGCGCATCTCCGCCTCGTAGCCTTCGGCGCCGCCGCCCTCGGCGAGCTCGCCCGCCAGCACGTACGCGCCCACGAGGGCCAGGCTCGTGCCCTGTCCCGAGGCGGGCGAGGCGCAGTGGGCCGCGTCGCCCGCCAGCACGACCCGGCCACGGGACCAGCTCTCCATCCGGACCTGGCTCACGGAGTCGAAGTAGAAGTCGGCCGACTCGCGCACCGCCGCCAGCAGCCTGGGCACCTCCCATCCCATCCCGGCCATCGCCTCGGCCAGCAGCTCCTTCTGCCGGGCGGTGTCGCGGTGGTCGTAGGAGAGCGGCGGCGACGACCAGATGAACAGCGCCCTGGCGTTCGCGTCGCGGGCCGTGCCGTAGACGTTCGCGGTCCTGCCGGGAGCGGCGTGCACGGCCTCCTCCCGGTCCAGGCCCAGGTGGTTGGGGACCGTGCAGATCGAGATGTGGCAGCCGAGGTCGTGGACGAACCGCGACTCCTCCCCGAACGCCAGCCGCCTGGTGGCGGAGTGCAGCCCGTCGGCCCCCACGACCAGGTCGAACCGGCGAGGCTCGGATCGCTCGAACGTCACGAGCCCGTCCTCGGAGACGCTCGTGATCGAGTCGCCGAAGAGGTAGTCGACGTCGTCGCGGGTCAGGTCGTAGAGCAGCTCGTTCAGCTCGCCGCGCATGATCTCGACGTCGTCGCCGAGCCGGCCGCCGAACAGGTCGGCGTCCATGGTCGCGAGCCCGCGCCCCGTGCCGTCGTAGTAGGTCGCGAGGCGCATGTCCGTGCTCCGGGCGCGGATCGCGTCGAGCAGGCCCATCCGCTCCACCACCTTGAGCGCGGCGCCGCGGACGTCGACCTTGTAGCCGCCGGGGCGGATCGCGGGCGCCCGCTCGACCACGGTCGGGGCGAAGCCGTGGCGGTGCAGCCAGTAGGCCGTCGCGGTGCCGGCGATGCCCGCGCCGGAGATCAGGATTTTCTTCATGCCCTGGACGATACATCTGTCTTAGACGATTGTCCAAGACGGTTGTGCTATTCTCCCGGCATGGGAAACCGTGAGGATCTGCTGGCCGGGGCGAAGCGCTGTCTCATGGAGAAGGGCTACTCACGCACCACCGCTCGCGACATCGCCAACGCCTCGGGCGTGAGCCTGGCCGCGATCGGCTACCACTTCAGGTCGAAGGACGCGCTGATGAACGAGGCGCTGTTCGAGGCGATGAAGGAGTGGGGCCTCGACCTGGGCGCGACGCTGGCCGCCGACGCGAAGCCCGACGCGACCCCGCTGCAGCGCTTCGAGACGGCGTGGGACCGGGTGATCGAGTCGTTCGACCGGCTGCGACCGCTGTGGGTCACCCAGTTCGAGCTGCTCGGGCAGATCGACCACGTGCCGGAGGTCCGGGAGCATCTCGTACGCGGCCTCCGCGAGGCGCGCGACGGCCTGGCGGAGCTGTTCGAGAACATCGAGGCCGCAGCCGATCCCGAGCGGGTGCGCCTGACCGGCTCGCTCTACCAGGCCATGCTGACGGGGTTCCTGTCACAGTGGCTGCTCGACCCCGAGCGCGCGCTGTCGGGCGGCGAGGTGGTCGCCGCCCTGCGCATGGTGACCTCTTCCCCGGAGAGGTGTTCCTAGGAGGCGCTCAACTCCTAGAAGGCGCTTATCGTGGCCGGCGCCCGCTCGGCCCTGCTCAGCGCGCGGATGACCGCCGTGGCCCCGTGGCGGTGCACGGCCAGCCGCGCCAGCAGGTCGACGACCGGGGCGACGACCTCGGAGGGCAGCTCCGGTGTCTGCACGCCCACGCTGGCGGCCAGGTCGTCGGAGTGCACCACCAGCTCGATCAGCCGGGTCAGCAGGAAGTCGTCCAGCCGTAGCGACCAGCCCGACCAGGGCAGGTGCACCACGCTGTCGGCCGGTTCGGCGGGCAGCGCGGCTCGCTGGCGCTCCAGCAGCTCACCCGTCCTGGCGGCCAGCGCGGCGGGCCCTTCGGCGGCGGCGGCCTCGCCGCCACGCCTGATGCCGACGTTGCTCTCGTGGTCGAGGCCCGCCTGCACCCACGGCGACATGGAGTAGTGCTCCAGCAGGTGGACGGGCTCCTGCGCCTCCCCCTCCCGGGGGCCGAGCACGGCTTCCACCCGGACGAGCTGGTGAGCCAGGTGTCCGGCCAGCCCCGCGACGCCGAACTCGGTGAGCGCGCTCGGCTTGTCCCACGCCGCCGCCACGGCCGGATCGCCGAGCAGGTCCACCGCCGACTGCGCGGCGACCAGATAGGACTCCCTCATAGCCGGACCTTTCCCCTTATGTGGTGACTCGGGCCAACACTATCCCTCCGACGATCAACGCGAGCGCCGCCATTTTTCCCGCCGGCACGGGGGCGTCGTTGAGCACGACGCCCAGTGTGATCGCCCCCACCGCGCCGATGCCGGTGAACACCGCGGCTCTTCACCTGAGCCGTTCCGCCTGCGCGTCGCCGGGTGTTCGCAGGGTCTGGTTGATCCTCGTTCTGAGGAAGGCCCGGGCCAGTTTCGCGCGGCGAAAGCGGCTCAGCGGGGGGTGTGGGAGGCCGTACCGACGGGCCCGGATGTCGGCCACCACCCGGGGAGGCGCACCCAGCTGGACCAGCACGTCGAGCGCCTCCCGCTTGGTGATCATCCGGCCGTCCCGCAGTGTGACCGTCGCCCGGGCGACCGTCACCAGGCCCAGATCGACCCAGACATCTCGCAGCCAGCGCCGCCGGTCACGTGTCTTGACCAGCCAGAACTCTCGCAGGTCGGCACGGATGAAGTCGGTCAGCTCCTGGTCGGAAACCGGCGGGAGCAGGTCGGCGGGCGGCGGGCCGTACAGTTCCAGGGCGTCCTCGTGCAGCTCGCGGCGCGTGACGGCGGTGACCGGGCGCTCGAAGAGCTCCTCCATCGCCCACGTCACGTGGTCGGCCGCGAGCTCGGACAACTCGTCCCGGGCCAGGTAGGAACAGTGCAGGTGCTCGCTGAGCGGCAGGTCCAATGCCTGGTGCAACCGCTCCAGCCCGTCCTTCTGCTCGCCGGTGAGGGGAGTTTCGACGACCGCAATGAGATCCAGGTCGCTGCGCCCCGGCTGGTAGTCACCCCTGGCCAGCGAGCCGTGCGCCCAGAGCGCTACAAGCGGGACGACGGGCCGCAGGTCGTCCAGAAATCGTCTCAACAACAGATCCGTGGCAGCGCGCATGGTGAAACTATGAGCGATCCGCCGCCCGAGCGAAAGATCATCCCGGCGGTGGCCACAGTTCGGACCGCGCGGTGTCAGCGGACGGCGGAGAAGACCGTGAGGGTGGCCAGCTTGTGGCGCGTGGCATCGGAGAAGAGGCCGCGAAGTCCTCGGTCGATGCGGCTGAGCTGCTCCTCCGTCAGCGCGAGGCCGCGAGCGATCCATGACGGTCGCGTTCCGCCATGCCAGGCGATCACCACCCGTCCACCCGGTCGGGTCACCCGGCGCAGCTCGCGTAGTCCGCCCTCGAGATCCGGCCAGATCGCCACGTTGTTCACCGAGACCACGCGGTCGAACTCCGCATCGGGGAATCCTGACCGGTCGGCTGTGCCCAACCGCAGGTCGATTCGCCCCGCGGCGATCTCCGCACGGTGGGGCCGCGTGGCGAGGTCACGCATCTCGGGCGAGGGATCCACCCCGCAGATCCGTCCCGCCGACGTCCGCTGGAGTAAGCGGATCATCCCGCCAGGTCCGTAACCGACTTCCAGCACGCGCTCGCCCTCCTGAACGTCGAGGAGGTCGAGCAGGTCCTGCTGCCTGTTCATCCACAGCATCAGGCGGCCGGCGAGCCGTCCGGGCATCCCGCTCGGTGTCGCGAACGGCGAGCGGGACGGTCCACCGCCCGTCCAGGGAGTCGTGGTGTTCATGTCTCCAGAGTCATACTTCAAGACGGCTTCAAGTCAACTGCCTCGGCACTACCGGCCTGAGCGAGCGGTGGCCGCCGACCACGAACCCCCACGGCAACCGAGCAGATCCCGGGCCTGACCTCGCGCCCAGCGCGGCCCGGGGGCGCGCCTCCGGTCCGACCTGTCATCCTGGTCGGCGGCCGGGCCCGCGGGTAACCCGGAGCTGGTTCACCGCCTCGACGATGGGCGCCGCGCCGTCCTCCGCCGAGATCCGGACCGAGAGGGCCTGGGCCCGCCGCCGGTAGGCCGGGTCGGTGACCGCGGTGGTGAGCGCGTCGGCCAGTCGCGCGGGCGTCAAGCGGCGGAACGGGATCGCGGCGGGAGCCACACCGAGTGCCATCAGCCGGGACGCCCACAACGGCTGGTCGTTCATGACCGGCACGGCCACGGCGGGCACCCCCGCCCGCACCCCGGCCCCGGTGGTGCCGCTGCCGCAGGCGTGGGCGACGGCGGCCATCCGGGGGAACAGCCAGTCGTGCGGCACGTCGCCGACCGCGAGCACGTCGTCCGAGAGGCGTCCCCGCAGGCCGGTCTGCAACACGCCACGCAGCCCGGCCCGCCGCAGCGCGTGCACGGCCAGCTCCGTGTACTGCTCGGCCCGCGCGTCCGCCAGGCTGCCGAAGCCAACGAAGACCGGCGTGGGCCCCGACGCCAGGAAGTCGCACAGCACCGGATCAGGCTGCCAGCCCCGCGGCCGGAGCGGCCACCAGTAACCCGTGATCTCCAGCCCCGGCCGCCAATCGGCCGGGCGCGGCAGCACCAGCGGGCTGACCCCGTGGAAGACCGGCCACCGCGTGCTCTCCCGGCGCCGATAGAGGGCGCTCGGGGTCATCGGGGGCAGCCCCAGCCGGGCCCGCATCTTCGTGCTCAACCCGGCGAGCAGCGGGCCGGCGGCGGGCAACTCGAACGCGAGCCGGGCCGCCCTGCGGTTCCCCCACCGCCCGAGCGACCGGCGGAACAGGCTCATGACCGGCGGAAAGTCTCCCGTGGGGTCGATCGGCTGCAGGTGCACCCCCATGCTCGGCACGCCCATCGCCTCGGCGACGTGACAGCCCAGCGCGCCCGCCATGCCGAGCAGGAGCAGGTCGGCCTCCTGTCCGGCGAGCTCGGCCAGGCCCTCCATAAGCTGCTCGCCGTATTCCTCGAAGGCGCTGATGCGTACGGAGAAACGGCCGGTCAGCGCGGGGAGCGGGTCTCCGGGAAGTGGTTTGTGCTCCAGGCCCGCATCGGTCACCAGCTCCGTGTACGGCTCGTGCGCGGCGATCGTCACCTCGTGCCCGGCCTCGCGTAACCGCATCCCCAGCCCCGTGTACGGCGCCACGTCCCCGCGCGTGCCGACTCCGATGATCAGAACCCGCATCCAGATCCCCCCTGTCACTCCCGTTTGTCATACAGTCGCATGATAAACGGGAGCGATAGCTTTTACCATGCGGTCGCACGAGAAAAGTGGGAGATATGCCGAAGATCGTCGATCACGAGGCCCGGCGGCGGCACATCGCCGAGGCCGTGCACCGCGTCATCCACGACAAGGGCATGGAGAGCGTCAGCCTGAGGGAGGTCGCCGCCGAGGCCGGGATGTCCATGGGGGCGGTGCAGTACTACGTCACGACGAAGGACCAGATGCTGCTGCTGGCGCTGGAGCGCATCGGGATCTGGATCGGGGACCGGATGGCGGCCGTGGCCGCGCACCAGTCCACGCCGCTCGACCTGCTGCGGGCGACCGTGCTGGAGCTGTTGCCACTGGACGAGGAACGCAGCTACCTGAACCACATCGGGCTGGCGTTCCAGGCGAGCTCGGTGGTGTCCGAGAACCAGGCGGCCGCGATGCGGCTCGGGCTGCCGCTCCTGCTGTCCTTCTTCGCCGAGCAGATCAGGGCCGCCCAGGCCGCCGGGCAGCTCGCCGCCCACCTGGATGCCGGCAAGGAGGCGAGCATCCTGTACGCCTTCGCGCAGGGCATCGTGAACGCCACCCTGGTCGGGCACTACACGCCCAAGGAGGTCGCGGCGTTGCTCGACTACCACCTGGCGCGGCTCCGCACGGGGTGATGGCCGTAGCGGGAATCTTCGGCCGGTCCGAGCCGGGCTGGTCGAGCACTGGACGATCCTGGAGGAAGAGCGCGACCTGATCGCCGGAAAACGGGATGCTTCGGCGATGCCGACGATCAGGGATATCGCCTGCCCCAGGAGGGCGGGCACCGGCCAGTCCCCCAGAACGAACTACACCTTGATCCTGTGCCCCCCGAACACTGAGCGACGCGCCTGAGCCCGCGCGGGCCGATGAATCATCGCGGCTGCGCCCGAGGACCGCCCTCTCAGCGGCGCGGTCGCACCACCATCCCGCGGCAGACCTCGCACTCATGGCCCTGTTCGCCTGACGGACCCCGGGCGGCGCCTCTGCCGAATGGGAGATACCGTGCGCCCGGCTCCGGCTGGTGAACTCATGACAGTGTCCGCCTACCCGATCAGGGGACCATTCGTCCCGCCCGTCAGGAGACCACGAACCCCTGCGGCGTTGGGTGACCGGCGCTCTAGACTCGTTCCCATGTCCCATCGGGCATGGGCCGCCGTAGCGTCGTCCGCACTCGTTCTGGCGCTCCTTCTCCTGCCCGTCTCTCCAGCGATCGGCCTGCTCGCGGCCGTGCCAGCGGCCATCGGGTGGGCGTTCGTGGTCGCCTGGGCCATCCTGCGCCCGTCCATCGGAACCGGCGGCTCCTGGTGGACGGCTCTGCCTGGCGGCGCGTCCCTCGCGGCCACCGGCTTCGCGCATGCCACCGGATACCGCGGCAGCACAGATGCCGGAATGTGGGGACTGGTCGAAGTCGCCGCCCTCTTGGTCCTGCTGACACTTGTCGTGAGGTGGAACAGAGGCCGCGGACTCTGGGTGTCGGGGATCGTGACCGCAGTCGCGCAAATAGCGTGGATAAGCCGATTCATTCCCGACGAGGATGTCGGAGCGGTGCTCGCCGGCTGTGCCTTGTGGGGACTCGGCTCAGCCTCCGCGGTCGTCATCGGCGGATATCCACGCTTCGCCGCGCGGCGGACCGAACGTATGGTCGAAGCCGAGAAGAGCAGGCAGAAGCGGCAGCTGGAGCGTGATCTGCATGACTACGTCGCACACGACCTGTCGGGAATAATCGCGCAGGCGCAGGCCGCGCAGTTCGTGCGCGATTCCGATCCTGAGAGGCTTCTGGCGGCCCTGCGGCGGGTGGAAGAGGCCGGGCTTCGGGCTATGTCGTCCATGGACCGCGCGCTGGAGTTGCTGTCCGGCGACGACCCCGGCTCCGCCGAAACGAAGGAAGAGATACGCCGGCCGGACATGCGTGCCGTCGAGTCCCTGGTCGAGTCGTTTCGACAGGTGTCCGAGGACGTGGACGTGCGGCTGCTCGTGGACGGCGATGTCGCGACGCTGCCCAGGGAAGTCAGTGAGACCGCCTACCGCGTGACGATGGAAGCCCTGACGAACATCAGACGGCACGCCAAGAATCGTGCCTGGGTCCGCGTCGAGGTACGGATGGATCCGAGCGGTGGGCTTTTCCTCAGGGTCGAGAACGCGGCGCCTCGAGGCCCGTCACGGAGCTTGATCCCCCGCAGGCGGGGCGGGACGGGGTTGCGCGAGGTCCGCGCACGGACCGAGGCGCTCGGGGGCACGCTGAGTGCCGGAGCGTCACCATCGGGCTGGCGCGTGAGCATGAATGTCCCGTCAAGGAGAACACCACGATGAATCGCACTCGCGTCGCGATCGCGGACGACCAGCTGGAAGTGCGCGAAGGGTTCCGGACCGTCGTGGACAGCAGGCCGGACATGGTGGTCGTCGGCGAAGCGGGCGATGGCCCGGCCGCGTTGGAAATGGTGCGGACGTTGCGTCCGGACGTGCTGCTCCTCGATATCCGGATGCCGCGCCTCGACGGCCTCGAGGTGTGCCGTCACATCCGCGACGAGAGGCTCGACCAACGAACGCGGGTCATCATCGTGACCACCTTCGATATCGACGAGTACATTGCCGCCGCGCTGCGACACGGCGCTTGCGGGTTCATTCTCAAGCGATCCCGTCCCCAGCTCCTGATCGAGGCCATCATGGCCGCCATATCCGGGGACACTCTCATCAGCCCGGAGCTGACCCTTCGCCTTCTCCGCAGCGCCAGGACGAATCCCGTGCACCCGGCACACGCTGCGGTCTCTGTTCTGACGCCGCGCGAGGAGGAAGTCGTGCGACGTGTGGCTCGCGGAATGACCAACGTGGAAATCGGCCAGGACCTGTTCATCACCGCGGGCACCGTCAAAACTCATCTGGCGAAGGTCCAGTCGAAACTCGGTGTGGCCAACAGGGTGGCAATAGCCGCCTGGGCGTGGTCCGTGGGTCTCGTGGACGGATGAGCGGGCAGATGCCCGCCTTCTCCGGTGCGGCCCCGATCGCTGGTAACCCAACTCGGTAGCCCGCATTCGTTTCTCCGTCAGGCGCGGTGGCAGCGGGCGCAGGTGCCACGGCGGCGAAAGTGGTAGGCCAGGGCGGCGGCGCCCAGCGCGACTCCCCACAGCGGCCACAGCGTGCCGGGCAGGATCGTCCCCCAGTTGTCACCGAAGAGCCTCTCCGGAAAGTAGCCCCTCATCAGCGCGTTCAGGTGGCTGATCGATCCCGAGGTGACGAGGACGGCGACGACCGACGCCGGGACGATCGCGGTTCGCGGTTTCACTGGCCTGCCGCGCAGTCCGGGGATCCAGCGAGGATAGACCTCGCCCCAGCGCTGGACGAGGCCGAGGGTGAGAACGGCCCCGCCGATCGCCAGCAGGCCCTCCATCGCCCCCGCCAGCCAGATGTCGGGCGTGTCCCGCGCCTCCTCGGTGAGGAACTCGGACGTGACGCCGAACGGGATGCCTGCGAACCAGGCCAGACGCACCGACGCGTAAAACAGGGGGATGACGACGGCGACGGCGACGGCCCATCGACCCCACCGCGAGGCCGCCTCGGGAGTCGTCCACCTGGCTAGGGAGTCGGCACGGCCACAACTGGGGCACGTCCGCGCGGTCCTGCGCCGGTACGCCAATGTGGCGAGGGCCCAGAGCAGGCCGCCGAGCATGAGGATCAACTGGTTGAGCACCGGCCAGGGCAGCACGCCGCGGTCGAACAGGCTCACCCCGGACGGCCAGCCGAACGGCAGGCCGACGAGGAGGAGGGGCAGGCGGGCCACGGCCATCAACGGCCGGCCGTCGGGGATCACCAGGGTGAGGGCGGCGGACAGCAGCCACCCCCCTCCGGCTAGCACCGCGCGCGTGATGCCGCGTCCGTGACCGCGTGACATGGCCATCGCGAGCGTAGCCGCCGCGAACCCGACGGCGGCGATCAGCGGGCCGAGCGTTTCGGGCCGTGCCTGCTCCAGCATCGTTCGCGCGGCGTCGGGATCGTGCCGTACGCCGAAAGGAAAGGCCGCGCCGCCTAAGGTCCAGTAGAGCCCCGCCATGCCGTAGAGCAGTGACCAGGCAGCCGCCGCCTGACAGGCCCACGCGGGCCAGTTGGACCGTGTCCGGCGCCCGGGGCGCGTCACGCCGGACTCCATGGGTGACGTGGGTCGAACTCGTCTGACATTCATGACGTCAACCCTGGCGGAACCGGTCACGCCGTCGTATCTGCCGTCTGGCGGATACGACGGCGGACCCAGCCTTGAGTACAAACGTTGTGAACAGGCAGGTCCTCGCGGTGGGCTGATCGTCGTCAAGGCCGCCTGCTCGACGGCCCATGCCGGCCCTGAGGGCTTAGGTCTCTACCGTGAGCCGGGAGGACCGTCCATGCTCACAGGCACGGGAGGTGAGGTGATGAGCGCCGGAACCGTGCCCTCGACACGACACGATGCATGGGCGGGCCTGGATGTCACCACCGCCGCGAGCCTGGACGTCGAGACCGTGCTGGCCCGGCTGGAGACCAGCGGGGAGGGAGTGAGCGGACCCCAGGCGCGAGAACGGCTTCAGGCGTTGGGCCCGAACGCGGTGCGCACGCATCAGGCCCGGCGGCTTGCGGTGCTGGCCCGGCAACTACGATCCCCGCTGCTGATCCTGCTCGCCCTGACGGCGATCGCGTCCTACTTCCTCGGCGAACCGACCGATGCCCTGATCATCGGAGCGATCCTGACGGCGTCAGTGGGCCTCGGGTTCTTCAACGAGTACCGCGCGGAGAGATCCGCGCAGGCGCTGCACTCAAAGATCAGGCACACCTGCGTGGTCCGGCGGGACGGTCGGCCACAGTCGGTGGACGTGACCGACGTCGTACCCGGCGACATCGTCGAACTCGGGCTCGGCCAGGTAGTGCCCGCGGATCTGCGCCTGGTCCGCGTCGAAGGGCTGGAGTGCGAGGAGTCGGTGCTCACCGGGGAGTCGATGCCGGTGGTCAAGTCGATCGCACCGGTCCGGCCGGGCGCTCCCCTGGCCGAACTGAGCGGTTGCGGGCTGATGGGCACCGTGGTGCACGCCGGCTCCGGCACCGCGGTCGCGGTGGCCACCGGCGGGCGAGCCGAGTTCGGAAAGATCGCGCTCGGCCTGGGCCAGCGTCACCCCGACACGGAGTTCCAGCTCGGGTTGAGCAGGTTCTCCATGCTGCTGGTCAGGGTCGCCGCTGTGCTGACCGTTACGATCTTCGTCATCAACCTGCTTCTGCACCGCCCGGTGATCGACGCCCTGCTGTTCTCGCTGGCGATCGCCGTGGGGATTTCCCCGCAGCTGCTGCCCGCCGTCGTCTCCACCAGCCTGGCCGCGGGGACACGGCGCCTGGCCCAGCGCAAGGTGCTGGTCAAACGCCTGGTCTGTATCGAGGACTTAGGCGATATCGAGGTGCTGTTCACCGACAAGACCGGCACGCTCACCGAAGACGGCATCAGCCTCATGCGGTCCCTCGGTCCGGACGGCACCCCTGCCGACGAGCCCCTGAAGCTCGGCCTGCTCTGCAACGAAGCCGTGGTCGCCGCCGGGCGGGTGGCGGGCGGCAACCCGCTGGACGTCGCGCTCTGGCAGGCTCCGGCCGCGGCGGCTCTCGGCGCCGCGCTGGCCCCCTATCGGCGGCTGGCGGTCCTTCCCTTCGACCATGAACGCCGGATCGTGTCGGTCGTGGTCGAACACGCGGGTCGCAGGACCCTCATCTCCAAGGGCGCGCCGGAAGCCGTCCTGGCACGCTGCACCAGTGTGCCGCCCGAGGTGACGGCCACGCTGGCGGCCGAGTTCGCCGCGGGCAACCGCGTGGTCGCGGTGGCGGAACGTCCCGCCCCGGAATCGCCCCAGATCACGGTCGCCGACGAGTGTGACCTCGTCCTGCGTGGCCTGCTGGTCTTCCTGGACCCGCCCAAGACCAGCGCCTCCCACGCACTCGAACGCCTGGCCGGTCTCGGTATCACCGTGAAGGTTCTCACCGGTGACAACCCCGCGGTCGCCGCGCGGCTCTGCGCCGACCTCGGACTGCCCGGCGGACGTGTCGCGACCGGTCAGGACGTCGACGCCGCCGACGACGACGGCTTGGCCGCTCTCATCGACCGGTCCACCGTGTTCGCACGGGTCACGCCGGAACAGAAGGCCCGCATCGTGCGAGTTCAGCGGGGCAGCGGACGGGACGTCGCCTTTCTCGGCGACGGCGTCAACGACGCCCTCGCGTTGCACGCCGCCGACGTGGGCGTCTCGGTCGAGACCGCGACCGACGTCGCCAAGGACGCCGCGGACGTGCTGCTGCTGGAGAAGGACCTGAACGTGCTCGCCGACGGCGTCATGGAAGGCCGTCGCATCTTCGCCAACACCATGAAATACGTCCTGATGGGCACCTCCAGCAATTTCGGCAACATGTTCAGTGCCGCCGGGGCCTCCCTCGTCTTGGGTTTTCTGCCGATGTTGCCCTCCCAGATCCTGCTCAACAACCTGCTGTACGACGCGAGCCAGCTCGCCATTCCCACCGACAACGTCGACCCCGAGCAGGTGGCCCGCCCCGCCCGCTGGAACATGAAGCTCATCCAGCGCTTCATGTTGTTCTTCGGGCCGCTCAGCTCATTGTTCGACTTCGCCACTTTCGCCGTCATGCTCGGGATCTTCCATGCCGGCCCCCCCTTGTTCCGTACTGGCTGGTTCGTCGAATCCCTCGCCACCCAGACACTTGTGATCTTCGCGATCCGGACCCGACGCAGCCCGTTCTTCCGCAGCCATCCCAGCCTTCCGCTGGTGGTCGCCGCCGTCGGGGTCGTTCTGATCGGCGTGGTGCTGCCGGCCACCCCCTTGGCGCAGATGCTGGGTTTCCTCCCGCTTCCCGGCCTGTATTTCCTCGCCCTGGCCCTGATGGTGGTCATCTATCTCGGTCTGATCGAGGCGGGCAAGCACTGGTTCTACCGCACTCTCCCAGCCGTACCGGTGGGTCGCGAGCGCGCGGCCGGCCATCGCACCCACCGCAGGGCCGAACGGTTCACCACCGTCCATCGGATCCGCCGGCAATCGCGGCCAGCGGAAGTTCGCTGACCCCGCGGGCGGTGGCGGCCACTCTGCTCAGCGGGCGCAGCGACAGCCCTACCCACAGGGTGCCGGCGACGCCGGTCACGGTGGTGCGGCAGCGCGGGCCGGCAGCGGGTAACGGGCTCCTGACCTGCTCGAACGCCGGACGTCGGCTGGCGCGGGTCAGGCATGGAGTCCGCGCTCGGGGGGAAGGTGTGGCCTGAGGGCTGTTCAGCAGAGGTTCGCCGGAGGGAGCGAGCCGAGCTCCGGGCGCCGGTGACCAAGGTACGAGAGTGGCTGTTCCGGCACACCTTCCTGTCGAACCGGAGATCGGAGAGAGGCGTCGCTCGTGGTCATCGCGGTCTGCCTGGGAGCGGCGTGTCTTCTGGGCCTGGGGTTCGTCGCCCAGCAGCATGCCGCGTATCGCGAGCCCCTGGGGGAGATGCTGCACCCGCGTCTGTTGCTGGATCTCGCGCGCACGCCGCTCTGGCGCATGGGGATCGGCCTGATGATCTGCGGGCAGATCCTCGGAGCCATCGCGCTCGGGCAGTCCAGCGTGGCGCGGGTCGTGCCGCTTCTCGCGACGAACCTCTTGTTCGCCCTGACCGCCGCCCATGTCGTCTACCAGGAGCACTTCGCGCTCATCGAGTGGCTGGGGGCGGTGCTGGTGAGCGGAGGAGTGACGCTGTTCCTGTTCTTCGGGCAACCGCACGGAGGTCAGCAGCCTGCGCACAACTCCGCGCGGTGGCTCACGGTGCTCCTGGTGCTCCTGGTCGCGGCCATGCTCGTCCTCATGGGGCTCCGTTGTTCCCTGCAGACCAAGGCCATGTTGCTGGCGGCGGCGGCCGGAGTGCTGTATGGGCTCCAGGACGTGCTGACGCGTAGCACGGTGCTCACGTTCGGCGATGGGCCGGGCGCCGTCCTCAGGACCTGGCAACTTTACCTGCTGCCCTGCGTCGCCCTCATCGGGTTGCTCCTCACCCAGAGCGCGTTCGACGCCGCGCCGCTGCGGATCTCGTTGCCGGCCACCACCGCCGCCGAACCGATCGCCGGAATCGTCCTGGGCGTCGCGATCTTCGCCGAGAAGCTGCGGGTCACTCCGGAGGCGCTCGCGGCGGAGGTGGCCGGCCTGATCGCGATGGTGACGGGGATCGTCATCCTGGGGCGGTCTCCGTTTCTCGCCAAATCAGAGCAGGACGCCGACCGGCGTCCGGAGGGGCAGGGCTGGTGATCACGGTTGTGCTGGCGTTGCTCGCCGCCGTCTCCAACGCCGTCGCCTCGAACCTTCAGCGGTTCGCGGCGCGCTCGGTCCCCGAGAGCAAGGCGTTCCGGCCGGCCCTCATCCTCGATCTGATGCGGCGTCCGATCTGGCTGGGCGGGATCGTGGCGCTCATCGCCGGGTTCGTCTTCCAGGCCTCGGCGCTGTCGACCGGGCCGCTGGCCCTCGTGCAGCCGGTTCTCATCACCGAGCTGCCGTTCACCATGCTCCTGCTCTCCGTGATCTTCACGGTGAAGCTGGAGGGGCGGCTCTGGCTGGCGGTGGCGCTGATGTCGGCGGGGCTGACGATCTTCCTCCTCAGCGCCGATCCCGGGCCGGGGCGAGAGGTGCCCAGCTCGGAGGTCTGGATCATGGCGTCGATCGTGACGGTCGGCACGGTCGTCCTCCTGTGCCTGGTGGCACGGCTGGTCAGGGGTGACGGGAGGGCCGCCCTGCTGGGGGTGGCGACGGGCATCGGGTTCGC
The DNA here is from genome assembly GCF_040649575.1 of Nonomuraea sp. NPDC048916. Taxonomy (NCBI): domain Bacteria; kingdom Bacillati; phylum Actinomycetota; class Actinomycetes; order Streptosporangiales; family Streptosporangiaceae; genus Nonomuraea; species Nonomuraea sp. NPDC048916. Next base: position 81,848 of record NZ_JBEZFS010000001.1, on the reverse strand, counting down.
CTTCACGGCCGCGTTCATGAAGGAGAGCACGTCCATCCTGAAGAGCGACGTGGTGACCCTGGCGACCTCCTGGGAGCCGTACGCGATGGTGGCCGCGGGTCTGTGCAGCCTGTTCCTGCTGCAGAACACGCTGCAGAGCGGGTCACTGGTGGCCGCGCAGCCGGCGCTGACCATCAGCGATCCGATCGCCAGCATCCTCTACGGCACCCTGATGTTCGGAGAGGACGTCCGGACGGGCCCGTGGATCGTCCTGGAGGCGGCCGGCATCGGCATGATCTTCTTCGGCAGCTTCCTGCTCGCCAGGTCGCCCCTGGTCAGGGCCCAGTTGAAAGGCGAGCCGGCCGGCTCGGCGCAGGGGGGCCGGTGCTGATGCCAGACCCGCCTCGGCGGGCGGCGACAGGAAGAGAGCCGATGCCCGGGCGATCTGGTGGTCGCGTCGCCGTTGGTCCTTCAGCCGGTCGAGCGCGTCGAGGAGCGCCGCGGCGTCGGGCGCGTGCACGCTCACGCCCGCCCGTGCCATCGCCAGCGCGCCGTCGCGACCGTGGCCCGGGATGGTCCGATATGAGACGACGGGCAGTCCAGCGGCGAAGGCCTCCTCGCAGGTCAGCCCCGCGCCGTTGTCGACCAGCGCGTAGGCGGCCGACATGAGCTCCGGCATGTCGTCCTGCCAGCCGAGGACCAGCCCCGTCCGGGCAGCGGCCAGCCGGCGGCGCAGCCCGTCGTTGTGCCCGCACAGGATGACCGGCGTGTACCTGCCGGAGCGCGCGAGGATCCGGGCGGTCCGGGCCACCTGGCCCACGCCCCAGGATCCGGCCGAGACCAGCACCAGCCGCTCGTCCGGAGCCGCGCCGATCCGGGCGCGGGTCCGGGCGTGATCGGCGGTGGGTGGCCGTGCCTCCGGCGTCCCCCCTCCAGAGGTACGCGGCGGAGGGGCGGATCGGCGGAGGAACTCCGGTCGTACGACCGGGGCGCAATGGGACGCGGGCCGGCCGGTCATGGCGGAGAGGTGCGGGATGACGGTGGGGTTCGGGCACAGGTAACGGTCGTTGCCCGGATGCAGCCAGAGCCGGTGCACGGCGAAATCGGTCACGAGCACGGTGCTCGGAGCCGGCAGCCGGCCGCGCCGCCTCAGCCTCCCGGTCACCTGGGCTGCCAGGTGGAAGGTCGAGATCACCTCGTCCGGCGGGCGGCGGGAGACCAGGCGGCGCAGGTGGGCCCCGGCCAGGATCGTCAGCGGAGAGGTCGACGGGGCGCGTTTGGCGACGAAGAAGACCCGGTAGATGACCTCGTACAGCCACGGCGTACACGTGATCATCCAGTGGTACCACCAGCGCAGCAGGGGACCCAGCCGGAAGGGGAGCAGTTGGAGCACATCGATGATCTCCACCTCGGCGCCCTGCGCGGCGAGTCGCCGGGCCAGCTCGGCGGCCACCCGGTCGTGCCCGGCGCCCATGGCGGCGCTGATGATCAGGAGACGCCGGCTGGCCGCGCTCACGATCCGCTCCGGCGGGACGTGAGATGACGAGCCGGGCCGCGCTGCCGGTGGCGCTGGCGGGCCTGGCGCTGGTCCACGCCGGCCCGGCCGCCACCTGGCTGCCCGTGGTGCGGCGGGGGCTGCCGGGTCTCGCCGGGGCGGGACACGCCGACCACGTGGCGCTGACCTTCGACGACGGTCCCGATCCGCGGTCCACCCCGCGCTTCCTGGACGAGCTGGGGCGGCTCGGTTGCCGGGCCACGTTCTTCGTCCTCGGTGAGATGCTCGAACGTCATCCCGAGCTGGGGCGCCGCATCGTCGCCGAAGGGCACGAGGTGGGGGTGCACGGCTGGCGGCATGTCAACGCCCTGATCACCCGTCCGGGAGGCGTCGCCTCGGAGATGGGCCGGGCGGCGGACCTCGTCCAGGCGGTCACGGGGGTGCGCCCCGCCTGGTATCGGCCGCCGTATGGTGTGCTCAGCGCCGAGGCGCTGGCCGCGGCTCGGCTGCGCGGGCTCCGTCCGGTGCTGTGGACCGTGTGGGGCAGGGACTGGACGGCTTCGGCGAGTCCGGCGTCGGTCTTGGTGACCCTGCTGCCCGGCCTGCGGGGCGGCGCGACCGTCCTGCTCCACGACTCCGACCACACGTCGGCCCCCGGTGCCTGGCGCTCGGCGCTCGGCGCGCTGCCCGGGGTGGTGGCGCGTTGCCGCCGGATGGGGCTGCGGGTGGGGCCACTGCGTGACCACGGCGTCGCCGGGGCGGGCGCTCGGGCGGGCACTCGGGCGGGCGGAGCGCCCGGAAGGCGCCTCCGGTCCGGCACCACCTAGCGCAACGTCCATGGAGGGTCGCCGGGTCGCCCGAGGGCGACGGCGCTGCGGTGGGCTGGGCATGGCGGTCCTCCCTGGTGCTGTGCAGGAACACCGTGTCCGCCGGCCCGTATTGATAAAACAGCAATTACGGCAATATTCCGCTTATGGGCGATTTCGGATGACTGGGCGGTAGAGAAGTCGCTGGAATGCGTAAATTCGGCACCGAGAAGGCGTAATAGATGCCGATGAATGGCGTTGGCGTTGTTTTGTGGCGCCGTTCGGTGGAGATTCCGTAGCAATGGCATCGCAGCAGGACTGCATGCGCAATTTCATATCGAAGGCCGGACGGGAGAATTTCCCGGTGGCCCTGAGGGTGCTGCCGCGTGCGCACCGGAAGCACCTGTTGGCCGTGTACGGGTTCGCGCGATTCGTCGACGACCTGGGCGACGAGGCCGAGCCGGGCGACCGGCTGCGGCTGCTCGGCGACGTCGAGTCGGACCTGGCTCGCCTCTACGCCGGATCGAGCCCGCGGCTGCCACCCGTCCGGGCGCTCGCGCGAACCGTCGAGACCTGTTCGATTCCGGCCGAGCCCTTCCACCTGCTGGTGGAGGCGAACCGGCGCGACCAGACGGTCACCCGTTACGACACCTTCGATGACCTGCTCGGCTACTGCGAACTGTCGGCGAACCCCGTCGGGCACCTCGTCCTGCACGTGTTCGGCGCGGCGGCTCCCCGGCGGCTGACCCTGTCCGACCGGGTGTGCTCCGCGTTGCAGATCATCGAGCACTGCCAGGACGTCGGTGAGGACTACGCGCGGGGCCGGATCTACCTGCCCGCGCAGGACCTGCGCCGGTTCGGCTGTGCCGAAGACGACCTGGCCGGCGGCACGACCCCGGGAGGGCTGCGCCGCGTGGTGGCCCTTCAGGCCGGACGGGCCGCCCGGATGCTGCAGGACGGCCACCCGCTCGTCGCCTCGCTGTCCGGGTACGCCCGCGTGGCCGTCGCCGGCTACGTCGCGGGAGGACTCGCCACCGTCACCGCACTCGAACGGTCGGCTCATGACGTTCTGGGCCCCGCCATCCGCCCGCGTCGCAGCCGTTCGCTGGCCGCGTTGCTCCGCATTCTCGCGACATGGAGGTGAAGAACCGGTGACCGCGTCCCACGCATACCGGCGCTGCGAGGAGATAGTCCGTACCCGGGCGAGGAACTTCTCTTACGGGATCCGGCTGCTGCCGGCGCCGAAACGCCGGGCGCTCAGCGCGGTGTACGCCTTCGCCCGCCGGATCGACGACATCGGGGACGCGGACGGGCCGGCCGAGCAGCGGCTCGCCCACCTGTCGGAGGCGAGGACCGCGCTGCGCGGGGCTCGCCCCGACGAGGGCAACTTCGTCCTGTTCGCCCTGACCGACGCGGCCCAGCGCTACCCCATCCCGCTGGAGGCCTTCGAGGAGCTGATCGACGGGTGCGCGGCCGATGTCCGTGGCACGACGTATCAGGACTTCGACGACCTGCTGTTCTACTGCCGCTGCGTCGCCGGATCGATCGGCCGTCTGTCGCTCGGTGTCTTCGGCGCCGATGACCCCAAGGCCGCCGCGCCGCTGGCCGACGCCCTGGGCGTGGCGCTGCAGCTCACGAACATCCTGCGCGACGTGCGCGAGGACCGGCTCGCCGGCCGCGTCTACCTGCCGTCGGAGGACCTGGAACGGTTCGGTTGCACGCTGGACATCGACTCCTCCGGCAGGTTCACCGACGCGCCGCACCGGCTCGCCGCGCTCGTCCGGTACGAAGCCGGCCGGGCCCGCGACTGGTATCACGAGGGGATACGGCTGGTGCCCCTGCTCGACCGGCGCAGCGCGGCGTGCACCGCGGCGATGGCCGGCATCTACCGCTCGCTGCTGGACCGGATCGCCGCCCAGCCCGCCCAGGCCCTGGCCGCCCGGTCGTCGCTTCCCACGTGGCGGAAGACGACGATAGCGGCGCGCGCGCTGGCGGGAGTCCGCACGTGAGCGGCTCACCGGCGGCGCCGGTCGCGATCGTGGGGGGCGGCCTCGCGGGCATCGCCGCCGCCGTCGCGCTGGGCGAGGCCGGACACGCGGTGACGCTGTACGAGGCGCGTCCGAGGCTGGGAGGCGCCACCCATTCGTTCGAGCGTGACGGGCTGGTCGTGGACAACGGCCAGCACGTGTTCCTCCGCTGCTGCACGGCCTACCGGGGGCTGCTCGACCGGCTCGGCGTCGCCGGCCGGGTGCGGCTGCAGGACCGGTTCGACATCCGGGTGCTCACCCCGGGAGGCCGGGCCGGGCGCCTGCGCAGGGCCGCGCTGCCCGGGCCGTTCCAGCTCATGCCCGCCCTCGCGACGTACTCGCTGCTGGGACCGGCCGACCGGCTGCGCGTGATACGCGGCTCGTTCGCGCTGGCCAGGCTGGACCCGGCCGACCCGGCGCTCGACCGGATCGACCTGGCGAGCTGGCTGGCGGCCCATGGCCAGCGCGACGCCGCGCGGAAGGCTCTCTGGGAGCTCTTCGCGATGGCGGCACTGAACGTCGGGGTCGAGGACGCGGCGCTCGGGCCGGCGGTGAAGGTGTTCAAGACCGCCCTGCTCGGCCGGGCCGACGCCGCCGACCTCGGCATCCCGGCCGCGCCGCTCGGCGAACTGCACGGCACCGCCGCCCAGGACGCCATCAAACGGCACGGCGGTGAGGTGCGGCTGTCGGCGAAGGTCACGGCCATCGAACCGGGCCCGATGATCGTCGTGGACGGCGACGGGATTCCGGTGTCCGCGGTGATCGTGGCGACCCCCCACGAGCAGGCCGCCAGGCTCGTCCCCGTCGAGGCGGCGCCCGGCCGGGACCGCTGGCACGGCCTGGCCGCGAGCCCGATCGTCAACGTGCACGCCGTGTACGACCGTCCGGTCACCGGCCTGCCGTTCGCCGCCGCCGTGGACTCGTCCGTGCAGTGGGTCTTCGACAAGACGCGCGTCGCGGGGCTGACCAGGGGGCAGTACCTCACGATCTCGGTGTCGGCCGCGGACCGGTGGATCGACGTGCCGACCGCGAAGATCCGGGCCGAGTTCGTCCCCGCGATCCAGCGGCTGTTCCCCGAGGCGCGATGGGCCCGCCTCACCGACTTCTTCGTCACCAGAGAACGGCGCGCCACCTTCCGCCAGGGGCCGGGCAGCGGCGCGCTCCGGCCGCCGGCCGCCACCCGGTGGCCAGGGCTGTACCTCGCCGGCGCGTGGACCGACACGGGCTGGCCCGACACGATGGAGGGTGCGGTGCGCAGCGGACTGAACGCGGCCGGACTGGTCAGACGGCACCTGCTGACCCGAGCCGTCTCATGACTCCGGTCGTGCCGCCCGTGGTGGCGGTGGCCCGGAAGCTGTTCGACCCCGTCCTGCGCGAGGCGGTCGCCCGGCTGGACCCGATCACGGCACGGGTGACCGGTTATCACTTCGGCTGGACCGAGGACTCCGGCGGGAGCGCGCCGGCCGGGGGCAAGGCCCTGAGACCGGCGCTGGTCCTGCTCTCGGCCAGGGCCGCCGGCGGGGACGCCGAGCGGTGCGCGCCGGCCGCCGTGGCGGTGGAACTCGTGCACGCGTTCTCGCTGCTCCACGACGACATCATGGACGGTGACCGGATGCGCAGGCATCGTCCCGCGGCCTGGACGGTGTTCGGCCCTTCCGAGGCGATCTTGGCGGGCGACGCTCTGCTGGCGCTGGCCGGGGAGCTGCTCGTCGAACGCGGCGCCGGCGGCTACCTGGACGCGGCGCGCTCGCTGAGCCTGGCGGTCCGCGGGCTCATCGCCGGGCAGGGAATGGACCTGGAATTCGAGCGACGCGACGACGTCGGCCTGGACGAGTGCCTGCGGATGTCGGCGCGCAAGACCGGTGACCTGCTCTCGTGCGCCTGCTCGATCGGCGCGATGACGGCGGGCGGGACCGCGGAGACGGTCGAGGCGCTGGCGGCGTTCGGGGCCGAGGCGGGGCTCGCCTTCCAGCTGGCCGACGATCTGCTCGGAATCTGGGGCAGCCCGGAGGCGACCGGGAAGCCGGTGCGGTCCGATCTGCGCGCGCGCAAGAAGAGCCTGCCGATCGTCGCGGCTCTCACCAGCGGTGGCGCGGCGGGTGAGCGCCTGGCCCGCCTGCTGGCTCAGCCGGAACCGCTGTCGGAGGACGACCTGTGGGAGGCGGCCCGCCTGGTGGACGAGGCGGGCGGACGGGCCTGGGCCGAGACCGAGGCCAAACACCGGCTCGACACCGCCGGTCGCCATCTCGCCCATGCGGGGATGCCCTCAGACGTTCGGGAGGAATTCCTGGACATCGCCAGATTCATCACAACCCGGGATCACTGACATGACGACTGTCGACACCCTTCCGTCCGCGTCCAGCGCCCAACTGGCGCTCGACAGCGCATGCGACCACCTGATCGGCCTCCGGTCCCCGCAGGGGTGGTGGAAGGGCGAACTGCAGACCAACGTGACGATGGACGCCGAAGACCTGCTGCTCAGGGAGTTCCTCGGCATCCGGACCGAGGACGACACAGCCGAGGCGGCCCGCTGGATCCGGTCCGAGCAGCGGGCGGACGGGACGTGGGCCAACTTCCACGGCGGGCCGCCCGACCTGTCCACCACCATCGAGGCCTACGTCGCCCTGCGGCTGGCCGGCGACCCTGTCGAGGCCCCGCACCTGCGCGTCGCCGCCGGCTTCGTCCAGCGGTCCGGCGGCATCGAGGCGGCACGGGTCTTCACCCGGATCTGGCTGGCCATGTTCGGGCAGTGGCCGTGGCGGGAACTGCCCGTCCTGCCGCCCGAGCTGATGTACCTGCCGGCGTGGTTCCCGCTCAACGTCTACGACTGGGCCTGCTGGGCCCGGCAGACGATCGTCCCGCTCACGGTCGTCAGCGCGCACCGGCCCGTGCGCCCGCTCCCGTTCGACCTGGCCGAGCTGCGTACCGGCCAACGGGCACGGCGGCCCTCGCGCCCGGGGTGGGAGGGCGTGTTCAGCGGCCTCGACCGGCTGCTGCACCACTACGAACGGCGACCGGTGAGAGGCCCACGGGAGGCGGCGCTCAGGCGGGCCGCCGAGTGGATCGTGGCCAGGCAGGAACTCGACGGCTCCTGGGGCGGGATCCAGCCGCCGTGGGTCTACTCGCTGATCGCGCTCAACCTGTCCGGCTACGACATCGGCCATCCCGTCATGCGCAGGGGGATCCAGGGGCTCGACCGGTTCACGATCCGCGACGACAGGGGCCGCAGGCTGGAGGCCTGCCAGTCGCCGGTGTGGGACACCGCGCTCGCGGTCAACGCGCTCCTCGACGCCGGCGTCTCCGCCGGGCACCCCGCGGTGAGCGAGGCCGCCGACTGGCTGCTCGGCGAGGAGATCAGGGGGCCGGGGGACTGGTCGGTGCGGCGGCCCTCGCTGCCGCCGGGCGGCTGGGCGTTCGAGTTCGACAACGACGGCTATCCCGACGTGGACGACACCGCGGAGGTGGTGCTCGCCCTGCGCCGGACCCGCCGTCCGGACGCGCGGCCGGCGATCGACCGCGCCGTGCGCTGGATGACCGGCATGGCGTCCCGCGACGGCGGCTTCGCGGCGTTCGATGCCGACAACACCCGTACGCTCTGCACCAGGTTGCCGTTCTGCGACTTCGGCGCGGTGATCGACCCGCCGTCGGCCGATGTGACCGCCCATGTCGTCGAGGCGCTGGCCCACGAGCGGCCGGCCGGTTCGCCGGCGCTGCGCCGCGGTGTCGTCTGGCTGCTGAAGGCGCAGGAGGCGGACGGGTCGTGGTTCGGCCGCTGGGGCGCCAATCACGTCTACGGGACCGGCGCCGTGGTGCCCGCGCTGGTCGCGGCCGGCGTACGCCCGGAGGCGCGGTGCGTGCGGCGGGCGGTCACGTGGCTGGAGCGCCACCAGAACGAGGACGGCGGCTGGGGCGAGGACCTGCGCTCCTACGACGACCCGGCGTGGATCGGACGCGGGGAGTCGACGCCGTCGCAGACCGCCTGGGCGCTGATGGCCCTGCTCGCCGCCGGGGAACGTTCGCCCGCGGTGGACAGGGGCGTGGGGTGGCTGGTCGAGCACCAGCGCCCGGACGGCACCTGGGACGAGCCCCACTTCACCGGGACCGGCTTCCCCGGCGACTTCTACATCAACTACCACCTGTACCGGCTCGTCTTCCCGATCAGCGCCCTCGGACGCTACCTACGGGCCCGAGCGGATGACGCCGCGGCTAGCCGGGAGGAGCCGTCGTGACCGGGCTGCTGATCTGCACCGCCCTGGGCATCGAGGCGTCGGCCGTCCGCCGGGGCCTCGCCGCCTCCGCGACGGGCGTACAGGTGCTCCAGACCGGGCCGGGACCGCACCGCGCCGCGCGGACGGCGGCCGGCCTGCCGGGGTCCGGCGCCCTGGCGGTGGTCGGCTTCGGAGGCGCGCTCGACGGGAGCCTGCGGCCGGGGGACGTCCTGGTGGCGAGCGAGATCCGCTTCGGCGAGCAGGTGTTCCCCTGCCCGTCGGCGCCGCTGCTCGCCGGCGAACTGGCGCGCGCCGGCCTGCCCGCCCATCTCGGCCCGCTGCTGACCTGCGACCACGTGGTGACCGGAGCCGAGCGCGGGCGGCTCGCGGAGACGGGAGCGCGGGCGGTCGACATGGAGACCGGCCCGCTGGCCGCGTCGGTGGCCGGCCGGCCGCTGGCCGCGCTGCGGGTCATCGTCGACACCCCTGACGCGCCGCTGCTGAGCCCGGCCACCCTGCGCGGCGCGAACCTGGCCCGCCGCGCGCTGCACCGCGTCGGCCCGGTGCTGACGCGCTGGGCCGCGGCCATCGCTCCCCGGACGGTGCTGACCGCGTCCCCCCGGTCGTTCTGCGCCGGAGTGGAACGCGCCATCGAGATCGTCGAGCTGGCGCTGGAGCGTCACGGGCCGCCGGTCTACGTGCGCAAGCAGATCGTGCACAACGAGCACGTGGTCCGGGAGCTGGAGCGACGCGGGGCGGTCTTCGTCGACGAACTCGACGAGGTCCCCTCCGGCGCCGTCACCGTCTTCTCCGCCCACGGCGTGGCGCCGAGCGTGCGGGAGGAGGCGGGGCGCAGGGACCTGCGCGTGATCGACGCGACCTGCCCGCTGGTCGCCAAGGTGCACGCCGAGGCCCGGAGGTTCGCCGGGCGCGGCCGCCTGGTGGTCCTGATCGGGCACGCCGGGCACGAGGAGGTCGAAGGCACGCTGGGAGAGGTTCCGGGCTCGGTGCTCGTCGAGGACGTGGGCGAGGTCGCGGAGTTGCCGGCCGACCGGCCGGTGGCCTACCTGATGCAGACGACACTCGCCGCCGACGAGGCCGAGGAGGTCGCCGCGGCGATCCGGCACCGGTTCCCGGACGCGGAAGGACCACCGCAGGACGACATCTGCTATGCGACGACCAACCGGCAGGCGGCCGTGCGCGCGGTCGCCGACCTGGCCGACCTCGTTCTCGTCGTCGGGTCGGCCAACTCCTCCAACTCCCAGCGGCTGGTGGAGGTCGCCGGACGCCGGGCGCCCGCGTATCTCATCGACGACCCGGGCGACATCGCGCTCGAATGGCTCGCCGGCGTCGGCACCGTCGGGCTGACCGCCGGCGCCTCCGCCCCGCCCTCGCTCGTCGACGCCGTCGTGACGGCACTGGGCGGCCTGGGCGCGGTGACGGTCGAGGAGCGGCGGGTCGCCGAGGAGACCATCAGGTTCACGCTTCCCAAGGAGGTGCTTCGATGACGATTCCGGTCCGCCAGAGCCTGCGTGTCGGGGGCTACATTCTTCGCAACAAGCTGCGGAGACAGTCGAAGTTCCCGCTGCTCGTCGAGCTGGAGCCGTTGTTCGCCTGCAACCTCGGCTGCGCCGGGTGCGGCAAGATCCAGCACCCCGCCGACATCCTGCGGCAGCGCATGCCCGTGGAGCAGGCCGTGGCCGCGATCGAGGAGAGCGGCGCCCCGATGGTGTCGATCGCGGGCGGGGAGCCGCTGATGCATCCGCAGATCGCGGAGATCGTCCGGGAGCTGATCGCGCGGAAGAAGTACGTCTACCTCTGCACCAACGCGCTGCTGATCCCGAAGAAGATCGACCAGTTCGAGCCGTCCCGGTACTTCGCGTGGACGGTGCACATCGACGGGCTGCGGGAGCGCCATGACGCGTCCGTGTGCAAGGAGGGTGTCTTCGACGAGGCGGTCGCCGCCGTCCGCGAGTGCCGCCGGCGCGGCTTCCGCGTCACCACGAACACCACCTTCTTCAGCACCGACAGCCCGCAGACGGTCGTCGACGTGCTCAACTACCTCAACGACGACCTGGCCGTGGACCAGATGATGATCTCTCCCGCGTACGCCTACGAGAAGGCTCCGGACCAGGAGCACTTCCTCGGGGTGCGTGAGATTCGCGAGCTGTTCCGGAAGGCCTTCGCCGGTGGCAACCGCCGCCGGTGGCGGTTCAACCACTCACCCCTGTTCCTCGACTTCCTCGAGGGGAAGGTCGACTTCCCCTGCACGGCCTGGGCGATCCCGTCGTACTCCCTGTTCGGCTGGCAGCGGCCGTGCTACCTGATGGCCGACGGATACGCCCGGACGTACCGGGAGCTCGTGGAGGAGACCGACTGGGACTCCTACGGGCGCGGGCGCGACGCGCGGTGCGCCAACTGCATGGCGCACTGCGGGTACGAGCCCACCGCCATCTTCGCCACGCTGGGCTCACTCAAGCAGACACTCCGAGCGGTACGCAGCCGCTGACCCGCTGGGGTCAGCCGAAGCATCGCATGAGCCGGCGGAACGCGCCGGGCGCGGCCCCGCGCAGCCGCGCCGGCAGGCGGAGCCAGCCCGGCACGAACGATTCGGGCCGATCGCGCCGGATCGATGTCACGATGCCGCGCGCCACCCGCTCCGGCGGGACGGGCAGGGGCCAGGAGCGGTCGTACGGAGCGCCGCGCCGCTCGAAGAAGGGCGTGTCCACCACGCCGGGCAGCACCACGGACAGGCCGATCCCCCGGGACTCGCGAAGCTCGTCGCGGAGCGCCTCCGCGAAGGCGGCGAGCCCCGCCTTGGTCGCCGAGTAGACCGCCTCGCGCCCCACTCCGATGGCGCCGGCGATCGAGGTGACGAAGACGATGTGGCCCCGGTTCGCCTCGATCATGCCGGGCAGGAGCAGCCGGGTCAGCTCGATCGGGGCGGTCAGGTTGACCGACACCAGCCCCGTGAGCCTGTCGGGCGGCATCCGGGTGAAGGGTCCGGCCCAGCCCTCTCCGGCGTTGTTGACCAGGATGTCGACGGGCCCGGCCCGCCTGGCGAGGCCGCGGGCGTCGGTCGTGATGTCGGCGACGACGGCCTGCCCGCCGGTCTCGGCCGCCACCGCCTCCAGCCGCTTCCTGTCCCGCCCGGCCAGCACCAGCCGCGCGCCGGTGCCGGCCATCGCCCGCGCGGTCGCCGCGCCGACTCCCGAGGAAGCGCCCGTGATCAGGACGCGGGCACCGTCAAGCTCCATGACACCTGACGCTAGTGCGCACCAGCCCGGCGGTCCGGACGACGCTCCGCGCGGTGTCACGGCCGGGCGCGGGCGGGGTGGCCGGCCCCGCGAGGAGTTTTGTCCGTATTGCCGGATAAGAAGGCTGTCGCGTGACCGTGTCCGTACTGGTCTGCGGGCATGCACGTAGGTATGGCTGACCTTCCATTTCACGACCGCCGCGACTTCGACGACGCCGGCCGCGGCTTCATCGCGAAGCTCACCCCGGCGGTGATCAGGACCGCCGACGGCAGGGTCATCTGGGACAACGACTCCTACGGCTTCCTCCAGGAGGAGTGTCCCGGCACGGCGCATCCGAGCCTGTGGCGGCAGGGGCAGCTGTGTGCCAGGCAGGGCCTGTACGAGGTGACCGAGGGCGTCTACCAGGTGCGCGGGCTGGACCTGTCGAACATGACGATCATCGAGGGCGACACCGGCGTCATCGTGGTGGACCCGCTGCTGTCCACCGAGTGCGCGGCGGCGGCGCTCCACCTCTACCGGGCCCACCGCGGTGACCGGCCGGTGACCGGCGTCGTCTACACCACCCCCCACGTCGACCACTTCGGCGGCGTACGGGGCGTCACCGACGGCGGCGCGCCGATCCTGGCGCCCGGCGGGTTCCTGGAGCGGGTGGTGTCCGACCACGTCTACGCCGGTCCGGCGATGAACCGCCGGGCCGCCTACACGTACGGGCCCGCGCTGGAGCGCTCGCCGATGGGCCAGATCGGCTCGGGCCTGGGCATGACCACGTCCACGGGCACGATCTCGTTGATCACGCCCACGGTCCTCGTCACCCGCACCGGGCAGGAGGAGGTCGTCGACGGTGTGCGCATGGTCTTCCAGCTCACCGAGGCGTCGGCGGAGATGAACTTCCTCTTCCCCGACCGCCGCGCCCTCTGCCTGGCCGAGAGCGCCACCCACAACCAGCACAGCATCCTGCCCCTCAGCGGCGCGCCCGTGCGCGACGCCCGCGGCTGGGCCCGCTACCTGACCGGCACCATGGCGATGTTCGCCGGCCACGCCGACGTGGCCTTCGCCTCGCACCACTGGCCCACCTGGGGCGGCGAGGAGATCACGCGCTTCCTCTCGCAGCAGCGCGACCTGTACGCCTACCTGCACGACCAGACCCTGCGCCTGATGAACAAGGGCCTGACGGGCGCCGAGATCGCCGAGGCCATGCAGCTGCCCCCCGGCCTCGAACGGGCCTGGCACGCGCACGGCTACTCCGGCTCGGTCAGCCACAACGTCAAGGCCATCTACCAGCGCTATCTGGGCTGGTTCGACGGCAACCCGGCCCACCTGTGGGAGCATCCGCCGCGCAAGAGCGCCATCCGCTACGTGGAGTGCCTGGGCGGCGGAGCGGCCGTGGTGGCCTACGCCAGGGGCTACATCGAGGAGGGCGACCTGCGCTTCGCCGTGCAACTGCTCAACCACGCCGTCTTCGCCGACGAGGGCAACAAGGAGGCGCGTGACCTGCTCGCCGAGGTCTACACCCGGCTCGCGCACGGCGCGGAGAACGGCACGTGGCGCAACTTCTACCTGATGGGCGCGCTGGAACTGGCCGACGGCATCGTCCCGGGCGGCCCGCGCGCCCCCTGGCCCGACCTGGCGGCCGCGCTGGGCGTCGAGCAGATCTTCGACTCGATCGCCATCCGCGTCCACGGGCCGAAGGCGTGGAACGAGTGCCTGACCATCGACTGGCACGTCACCGATCTCGGGGAGTGTTACCGTACGACGCTGTCCAACGGGGCGTTCACGCAGCAGCTCGACCCGCCCGGCGGGCCCGTCGACCTGACGTTGAGGCTGACCCGGGCGCAGCTCGCCGGGCTGCTGGCCGGCAGGGGCGTCGAGGGGGTCGAGCGGGAGGGCGACATCGGGGTGCTGCGGCGGCTGGTCGCCGTGCTGGACGGGCCGCCGCCCGACTTCGCCATCGTCACGCCCTGATCCACACCCGGTGATCGTCTCCCTTGATCCTCACTCCTCACCTCGCCGGCCCGGGGCGGCGGGGAGACGCGAGGGTGAAGGCGAGGTAGAGCAGGCCGGCCAGGTCTCCCAGCAAAGAAACCATTGACCGCGAAAGGCGATATTTCGTAGCTCAGTGGGAACCATGGTCGCCGCGGCCGGGTCGTACGGCCGGCTCGTCCTCGCTGCCGGTACCCGTGGGAAGCCGGGGGAGGGATCGCGTGTACGACCGCAAGCGGGCTCTCGGTGTCTGCCTGGTGGCGGCGTTCATGTCGGGGCTGGACGTGAGCATCGTCAACGTGGCGTTGCCCTCGATCCGTGAAGGGCTGCACGCCTCGGAGGACGGGCTGCAGTGGATCCTGTCGGGGTACGCGCTCACGTTCGGGCTGCTGCTCATCCCGGCCGGGCGGCTCGGTGACGCGCGCAGCCGCAAGAACGTCTTCATGGTCGGCGCGTTGATCTTCACCCTGGCCAGCGCCACCTGCGGCCTGGCCTCGACCATGACCGTCCTGATCGTGTCGCGGCTGATCCAGGGCATGGCCGCGGGGATGCTCAACCCGCAGGTGTCGGGGCTGATCCAGCAGATGTTCCGCGGTGTCGAGCGGGGACGGGCGTTCGGCGCGCTCGGCGCCACCATCGGGCTGTCCACGGCGGCCGGCCCGCTGATCGGCGGCGCGCTGGTCACGGCGTTCGGGCACATGGAGGGCTGGCGGTGGGTGTTCCTGGTGAACCTGCCGATCGGGTTCGTCCTGCTGCCGCTGGCCTGGAAGGTGCTGCCGGCGCCCGACACCCCGCCCCGGCGGCGGGAGAGCGTCGACCCGATAGGCGTGCTCCTGCTGGGCCTGGGCGTGGCGGGGCTGTTGCTGCCCTTCATCCAGCAGCATCAGTGGCCGGGCAACGCCAAGTGGCTGCTGATTCCGGCCTCGCTGGCCATGCTGGCCGGGTTCGTGGCGTGGGAGCGGGCCTACCGCCGGGAGCCGCTGATCGACCTGTCCCTGTTCCGCCTGCGAACGTACAGCCTGGGGTCGATCATCGCGCTGTTCTACTTCGCGGGATTCACCGGGATCTTCTTCATCTTCACCCTGTACCTGCAGAGCGGCCGTGGCTACAGCGCGCTGCTGGCCGGGCTGGCGATCACGCCGTTCGCGCTGGGGTCGGCGATGGCGTCGGTGGTCGGCGGGCGCCTGGTGGCGCGGGTGGGCCGGCTGCTGGTGGCGCTCGGGCTGGTCACGGTGGCCGCCGGCCTGGCCCTGACCATGTTCGCCACCGGCCTCGTGCCAGGGGAGTACGTGGGGGCGGCGACCGCGCTGCCGCTGCTGCTCGCGGGGATCGGCAGCGGGCTGGTGATCTCGCCCAACCAGGCGATCGCGCTGTCGGAGGTGCCTCCCGCCGGCGGGGGGAGCGCGGGGGGAGTGCTGCAGACCGGGCAGCGGCTGGGGTCGTCGATCGGCATCGCCGCCGCGGGCTCGGCCTTCTTCGGCGCGGTCGACGAGGGGTGGGCGACGGCGTTCAGGCACGGGCTGCTCGTGGTGCTGACGTTCGTGTTGATCGCGCTGGCCGCCGCCGTCTACGACCTGATCCGCGAGCGCGTCGAGCACTGACGCCCCAGCGGGCCCGCGCGCTGTTACGGCGCCTGCTCCAGGAGCTTGGCCTCCACGTCGGGATCGAGCCCGACGGCGGGCCGGTCGGCCCGCGTGGGAGCCGGGCCGGGCAGGCCGCGCAGCCAGGCCCAGGTGTCGGCCACGGTCTCCTCGACCGGGCGGCAGTGGAGCCCCGCCGCGACGGCCTTGGACACGTCGCCCTGGTGCATGGCGCCGTGGCTCTCGCCGGGCAGCCAGATCGGCAGGTCGGTCCACGGCGCGACGCCGGCCGCGAGGATCGCGTCGGGCTCGACCCACCGGAGCCGGGCGTCGGACCCGGTCGCCCGCACGCAGGCCTCCAGGAGCTCGCCCATGGTGGCGAACGCGGGCGGGCTGACCGTGTTGTAGGCCCCGCTCAGGCCGCGCTCGGCGGCGGCCAGGCACCACAGGGCCAGATCGCGGGCGTCGATGTATTGCAGGCCGAGGTCGGCGGGCCCCGGGGCGAGCACGGGCCCGCCCTTGGCGATGCGGTGCAGCCACCATGGCAGCCGGCCGATGTTCTCGTGTGGCCCGAGGATCAGCCCTGCCCGGGCCAGCAGCGCCCGGTCGCCGAACGCCGCCACGGCGGCCAGCTCGCCGCCCACCTTGACCCGGGCGTACTCCTCCGCGATGTCGTCGTCGGCCGACCCTTCGACCAGGGGCGCGCTCTCGTCGGCGCCAGGCGGCGTCGGAAAGCGGTAGACCGAACGGGTGGAGACGTAGACGAAGTGGCCGGCCCGTCCCTTCAGCAGGCGGGCGGCGTCGCGCACGGCGGACGGCGCCCAGGACCAGGTGTCGACGACGACGTCCCACTCGCCCCGCTCGATCGCGGCCAGCCCGCCGGGCGCCGACCGGTCGCCCCGCAACGCCGTCACCCCGGCGGGGGGCTCGTGGGTGCCCCGGTTGAACACGCTCACCTCATGGCCGAGGGAGAGCGCCTCGTCGACGAACGCCCGGCCCACGAACTCGGTCCCGCCCAGCACCAGCAGCCTCATGCCCCCACCCTGGCGCGCCGGCCGGGCACCCACCAGAGGCGCACGCCCTCAGCGGAATCGCTCGAAGCGTAACCGCGCATCGGATCGCGGAACGTCACGGCCACCGACCCTCCCTTCTGGTTATATCGGCAGGTCAAAACGGGGTAGGGGTCACGAATAGTGATTCTGGGGGCTTGGCTGGTGAAATGGATCTTTCCTGGGTCGATCCGGGCGCGCCTGACCATGATCGCGACTCTCGTCGCGGCCGTGGTCTTCTGCCTGGCCGCCGTTCTCACGCTCACGACGGCGCCCGCCAACCTGCGCGGGGTCGTGCAGAGCAGGGTGGAGCTGGCCGTGCAGAAGGTGGCGAGCGACGTCCGCGCGGGTCAGCTCAGCGGCATCCTGGACACGCCGGCCCGGGTGCAGCTGCTCCAGGTCGTCTCCGCCGACGGCAGGGTCCTCGCGGTCAGCGAGGGGCAGCGCGCCGAGCCGGGCCTGGCGGCCATCAGACCGGCCACGGACGAGACCCTCTACACGACCGAGCGCACGCTGAAGCCTCCCGAGGAGCCACGCGGCGACTACCTGGTGATGGCCATGAGGGTGCGGGGCCCCCGCGGCCCGGTCACGGTCTACGGCGTCGGGTCGCTCACCGACGTCCAGCGGGCCCTGCTCTGGCTGTACGTCCTGGTCTTCGCGGGCACCCCGCTGGTCGTGGTGCTCGTGGGCGGCCTGACCTGGCTCATGGTCGGCCAGGCGCTGCGCCCCGTCGAGCGCATCCGCGCGGAGCTGGCCGAGATCACCGGCCAGGACCTGACCCGCCGGGTGCCCGTCCCCGACACCGGCGACGAGATCACCCATCTCGCGACGACCACCAACGACACCCTCGACCGGCTGGAGCGCTCCGCCGAGACCCAGCGCAGGTTCGTGGCCGACGCCTCGCATGAGCTCCGCAGCCCCGTCTCCGGGCTGCGCGCCCAACTGGAGTACGCCGCCACGTACCCGGAGGAGGCCGACTGGCAGGCCACGGGCGTCCGCGCTCTCGCCGCCGCCGACCGCCTCACGGGCATCATCGACGACCTGCTCATCCTGGCGCGGCTCGACGCCGGGGCCACGACCGACCGCCGTGTCGTCGACCTCTGCGACCAGGTCAGGGATCAGGTGAAGCGACGCGCGGGCGGTCGCGTGCCGATCTACCCCGACCTCTGCGAGGCGGCGCCCGTCCTGGGTTCGCCCGTCCAGACGGACCGGCTGCTGACCAATCTCCTCGACAACGCGGCCAGGCACGCGAAGAGCAGGATCGACCTGACGATGGAGGTGGACGACGGGGAGGTCGTCCTCACGATCACAGACGACGGCGCGGGCATCGCCCCGGAGGACCGCGAACGCGTCTTCGAGCGCTTCACCCGCCTCAAGGAGGCCCGGCTCAAGGACAAGGCCGGCAGCGGCCTGGGCCTGTCGCTCTCCCGGGAGATCGCCACCGCCCACGGCGGCACCCTGACCATCACCGACCACCAGCCGGGCGCCCAGTTCGTGCTCCGCCTCCCCATGCACAGGGCGGCGTGATCAGGCCGAGTCGCGGACGATCAGCTCCGTGGGCAGGGTCACCGGGTCGAGGTGGCCGGCCCCGTCGATGAGGGCGAGCAGCAACCGCACCGTCTCGCGGGCGACGTCGCCGAGCGGCTGGCGGACCGTGGTGAGCGGCGGGTGGGTGGCGATGGCCACCGAGGAGTCGTCGAACCCGCCCACCGCCACGTCGTGGATGGCCCGCTCGATGGCGATCCGGGCCGCGGGGCCGCTACGACGTGATCGGCTGTCGTACTACCCCTACTGGCACGGCACGCTGGACGCCTTCCGGGCCAACCTGAACGACGTCGCCACCAGGTACGGCAAGCCCCTGATCGTGGCCGAGACCGCCTACCCCTTCACCACAGCCGACAAGGACGGCTGGGAGAACATCATCACCTCGGCCGAGCCGCACCCCGGCCACCCCGCCCCCCCCGAGGGGCAGACGGCGCTGATCCGCAAGGTCAGCGACCTCGTCCGGAACGTCCCGGGCGGGCTCGGCCTCGGCGTCTTCTACGCACGGTCGGCGTGACCGGCGGGCGGACCAGGGCCAGCGGTGTCGTGGCGCTGCCGCACGACGCCCGGGACGGGCTGTGGACGGTCAGCTACGAGCACGGCACCCTGGCCACCAAGCGCCACGCCGGATCGGTGGCCGACGGCGACGGACGGGCCATCCCCGTGATGTTCGCCGCCACCGGATTCGCCGCCGTGGCGCCCGACTACCTGGGTCTCGGCAAGGGGCCGGGCTTCCACCCCTACATGGACGCCGCGACGGTGGCGTCCGCGTCGGCCGACCTGCTGCGCGCCGCCCGCGAGCTGGCCGCCGCCAAGGACCGCACGCTGAGCGGGGACGTGCTGGTCACCGGCTTCTCCCAGGGCGGCCTGGCCACCATGGCGCTCGGCCGCGAGATCCAGCGCGACCCCTCCCTCGGCTTACGGCTGCGCGGGCTCGCCCCGATCGCCGGACCGTACGACGTGCGGGGCGCCGAGCTGCCCGAACTGCTGGCCGGCCGGCTCGACCCGCACAGCTCGACGTTCTACCTCGCGTACTGGACCGTGTCGATGAACCGCCTGCACGGCTTCTACCGGCCGCCCGCCCAGGCGTTCCGCGACCTGCGGTCGAGCGGCTCTTCGACGGCCACCACAGCTTCGACGAGATCGTGGCCGGGCTGCCCGCCTCGCCGCGTGAGCTCGTCACGCCCGCCTTCTGGAAGCGGCTCCAGCGCCCTTCCGGTTCGCTGCTGAAGGCGCTCGACACGAACGACCACCTGCTCCGACTGGCGTCCCGAGGCGCCGGTGCGATTGTTCGCCGGGCGGGGCGACCGGGACGTGACGATCCTCAACTCGCGCAACTGCCTGCGCGACCTCCGCGCCGGCGGCGCCACCGCCTCACTCACCGACGTGGGCGACGTCGACCACCGGACCTCCGCGTTCCGCTCGCTCCCGATCGCGCTGCGCTGGTTCGAACAACTCCGCTGACCCGCTCCCCGCCTCTCTCGGCGACGCGCTCACTCCTCGCGGCGGGCGCGGGCGCGGCGCTTGCCCTCGTGCATGGCCTGGACGCGGGCGATCGGGATCGTGTGCCCCTGCTCGACCAGGTCGGCGGGCAGGCGCTGCGGCTCGGGCATCCGCTCGGCCCAGGGGTCGCCGTCGCCGAGCAGCCGCGCCGCCGTGTGGACGGTGAAGTCGGCCGGCGTCACCCGGTCGAGGTCCTCCCACGCCACCGGGAAGGACACCGGAGTGCCGGGCCGGATGCGCGGGCTGTAGGCGGCCACGACCGTCGCCCCGCCGGCCCGGGTGGAGTCGAGGAACACCTTGCCCTCCCGGTCGTCGCGGATGAACGCCGTGGTGGCGAGCCCGGGGTCGAGCACCTCGGCGCGGGCGGCCAGGGCGCGGGTGGCCGCGGCCAGGTCGTCCATCGCGGTGCCCGCCACCACCGGCACGAACACGTGCAGCCCCTTCGCGCCGCTGGTCTTCACCGCGCCCGCCAGCCCGGCGTCGTCCAGGGCCTGCCGCACCAGCCGGGCGGCTCGTACGGCCAGCGGGAACGCGTCGTCCACCGGCGGGTCGAGGTCGAGCACGAGGTGGGTCGGGTGCTCGCCGCGAAACAGCGCCGGGTGGTATTCGACCGCCCGCTGGTTGGCGAACCACAGCAGGGTCCGGCGGTCGTCGCACAGCGCATAGGACACCTGCCGGTGCGAGGCCTCTGCCCAGACGGACACCGTACGCACCCAGGAGGGGGCGTATTTGGGGACGTTCTTCTGCATGAACGGCGCCTGGCCCGGCCGCACGCGCATCACCGACAATGCCCGCTCCCGCAGGACCGGCAGGATGCGGTCACGGACCGCGTCCAGGTAGTCGACCAGATCTCGTTTCGTCGCGTTCGCCTCGTCGAACAGCGGCTGGTCGAGATTGGTCAGCGACACTCCGTCCCGCGTCTCATCGCTGGTCACCCGCCCCACCCTGCCGATTCGCGGTGCGCGGGTCAACATCGGCGGGTCAGGCCGTCCAGCCCAGGAACGCCTCGCCGGCCGACACGCCGCCCAGCCAGGCTCCCACCGCGACGGCCGGGACGAGCAGCCCCCACGGCGAGCGCGCCTGTACGGCCAGGATGGAGACGCCCAGCAGCGCCAGCCAGAGCGCGAGCAGCACGACGATCGCCCACAGCGGCGCCGCCAGCCCGCTCGAGAGGTAGAACGGCAGCGTGCAGAGGTGACCGGCCAGTCCCAGCCAGCTCGCGACCCGCTTCACCACGTGCATGTCCATGCTCTCCTTCTAGTCCGTTACGAGAGGATCCCAGCCATATGTCACGACTCGGGGTGATTCGCGAACCAGGCCACCCACCGGCGCTGCCAGGGCGTCTCGACCGCCCGATGGTGGTGGTGCTCGCGGGCCCACCGGACGGCCTCCTCGGGGGACAACCCGGCGCGGGTGGCCAGGCAGGCGATCACCGTGCCGGTCCGGCCCACGCCGCCGGCGCAGGCCACCTCGACGGCCAGCCCCGACCGCGCGCGCTCGTGCAGGTCGACGATCGACCGCGCGGCCGCGTGGCGGTCCAGCGGCAGCAGGAAGTCCGGCCAGCGGATCCACTCGCACGGCCAGTGCAGCGCGTCCTGGTGACGCCGTCGCAGCCGGTCGAGCCCGAGGTAGAGCCCGAAGTCGGGGGCGGGGCCGGTGGGGGCCGGATCGCGGAGCCCGCGACCCCGCACCGGAACACCGTCGGGCAGCCGGATCGCACCGGCCAGGGATGCCGTCATCCGCCGATTGTCGCCCACCGCCATCGCGCCCCGCACTGCGGCCGGCGACCGGCTCCCCGGCCCGGCAGGACCGCATGCTCAGCCGAGAACAAGCCGGTGCGGGCGTTCGATGTGCTCAGCGTCCGGTGTGCTCAGCGGGGTGAGCAGGCGGGTGGGGTGTCCGATGCGCTCAGCGTCCGATGCGCTCAGAGGAGAGCAGGTCGGGCAGGGGGGTCCGGTGGCCGGTGGCGAGGGCGGCGGCGAGGGCGGCGGCGCCGAGCTCGTCGCGGAGGGACGCGTGCAGGGCGTTGCCGGGCAACAGGTGCGCGCGCAGCTCAGGGTCGAGGCGTTCGGCGGCGCCGAGCAGGGTGGCGGCGCGCTCGAAGCGGCCGGTCGCGTGGTCGCATTCGGCGAGCAGGCACAGGCCCGTCATCACGGCGCGCGGGTCGCCGAGGCCGACGGCCAGTTCGAGGCCCTCGGTGAGGTGGCGACGGGCCAGGCCGTGGTCGCCGTCCGATGCCGCGGCGCGGCCGAGGCCGAGCAGACAGCGGGCCGTGCAGCGGCGGTCGCCGATCCGCCGGAACTGCCCGAGGAGGGCGGTGTAGCCGGTCCGGGCGGTCGCGTGGTCGCCGTGGTGCTGGTCGAGGCGGGCCCGGAAGACCTCGGCGTGCAACCGCTCGTGCTCGTTGCCGCTGAGCCGGGCCAGCCGGCCGGCCTCGGCCAACCAGAGCGCGGCGTCGTCGAGACGGCTGTGGTCCTCGATCGCGCGGATCGCCATCTGGTTGAGGCAGTTGGCGCGCTTCACGTGGTCGCGCAGCCGGCCGAACAGATCGGCGGCCTGGGCCGTCAGGGTCAGGCAGGTCGCGGTGCCGGCCGTGGCGTGCCCGAGCGCGGACATCGTCAGCGCCCGGTGCCAGTCGTCGCCCAGCAGCTCGAAGCTCGACACCGCCAGCTCCAGGTGGCCGATCGCGGACGCGCGCCGCTCGCCGTACATCTTCACCCAGCCGAGGGCGAGCAGGGCGAGGGCCCGGTCCGGCCCGGTGTCGTCCCCGGCGCGCTCGTACGCCTGCTCGGCGAACGTCAGGGCGCGCCCGGTGTCCTGGTACGCCAGCAGGACGGAGCACGTGACGGCCGCCCGGACCCCCAGCGACCCGTCCGGGAGGGGGCGTTCGAGCAGCCGGTCGATCCAGCCGAACAGCTCGCCCCGGGCGCCGAGGATCTCCCAGCCCGTCCCGACGCCGGCCAGGAACTCCCAGGCGGCCACGGTGTCCGGCCGATCGAGGGCCCAGCGCATCGCGGTCCGCAGGTCGGCCCAGTGGCGGTCGAACCAGCGCATCGCGCCGGCCTGGTCCCGCCCGCGCAGGTCGGCCAGGAGGGCCACCCCGTGCCGGAGGTGGTGGCGGGCGTGCTGCTCGCGGGCCGTGCCGGCGGCGCCGCGCGACACCAGTCGCCGGTGCGCGAACTGGCGGACGCTGTCGAGCAGCCGGTACTCGGTGGTCTCGTCGCGCCGGCGGCGGGAGATCAGCGAACGGTCCAGCAGGCGCGGGAACAGCCGGACGAGATCGGCGGAGCCCAGCGGCGGATAGGCCAGGATCTGCGCCGCGGTGTCGTAGTCGAACTCGCCGGGGAACACCGCGCACCGCTCGAACAGCAGCCGTTCGTCGCCGCCCAGCAGGTCGTAGCTCCACTGGAGGGCCTCCTCCAGCGTGCGGTGCCGCCCCTGCGCCCCGTCGGTCAGCAGCGCGAACCGGTCGTCCAGCCGGGCCAGCAGCTCGGCCGGGGAGAAGAACCGGATCCGGGCGGCGGCGAGTTCGATGGCCAGCGGCAGGCCGTCCAACCGGCGGCAGATCATCGCGACGTGCCGGGCGTTGCCCGGGGTGACCTCGAAGCCGGGCGACACCGCGGCCGCGCGGTCCGCGAACAGCTGTCCGGCTGCCGCGCCGAGCACGGCCGGCGGGTCGTCCACCTCCTCGGGCAGCGGCAGCGGCGGGATCTCGTAGACGACCTCCCCGGCGACACCGAGCGGGCCGTGACCGGTGGCCAGCACGTGCAGGTGACCCGTGGTGGCCAGCAGGTCGGCGAGCAGCGCCGCCGCGGTGCCGGTGACGTGTTCGCAGTTGTCGACCAGCAGCCAGTGGCGGCCTTCGGCGAGCGCCTCGCGGATCAGGGAACGCAGCCTCCGCTCGTCGCCGGAGACGCCGAGGGCGTCGGCGAACGCGCGCTCCACGTCGTCCCCGGGTGGCACGGACGCGAGATCGACCAGCACGGCCGGCGGCAACGTGGTCACCGACTGCGCCAGCCGCAGCGCCAGCCGGGTCTTGCCGGTGCCCGCCGGACCGGTCAGCGTCAGCAGCCGGTGGGCTCCGACCAGCCCGAGCAGGTCGTCGGTCTCCCGGGCCCGCCCGACGAACGACGACAGCGGGCTGGGCAGCACGGTGCCGGGCTCCCGGCGGGCCCGCAGCCGCACCGCCGCGTCGACCAGTGCCAGGCGGCTCGACCCGCCGAGCTTGCGCAGCAGGGACGACACGTGGCTCTCCACGGTCCGCTCCGACACCTGGAGGCTGTCGGCGATCTCGCGGTTGTGCAGGCGGTCGCCCACGAGCCAGAAGATCTGGGACTCGCGTGGCGTCACCCCGGCCGCCCGCAGCGGATCGGACTCCATGAGGGGAGTATCCCGTCATTTCCGTACTGAGCACGGATGTGGGCGATCACGGCCCCGGTGTCCAATGACCGGGTACCCCCCTTTACCGGAAGGCAGGCACGATGAGCGACTCCGTCAAGCAACTGGTGGCACGCGCCCGGGACCGGGTCCGCAACCTGTCGGTGGCCGAGGTGGCCGAAGCCCTCGAAACCGGCGCCGTGACGCTGGTCGACCTCCGCGAGCCCGACGAGGTCCGGCGCGAGGGCAGCATCCCGGAAGCGGTGCGGGCGCCGCGCGGGATGCTGGAATTCTGGGCCGACCCCGGCAGCCCCTACCACCGCGAGGAGTTCGACCCCTCGGCGCCGACCATCCTCTACTGCGCCTCCGGCGGCCGGTCCGCGCTCGCCGCGAGCACCCTGCAGGAGCTCGGCTACACCGACGTCTCGCATCTCGACGGCGGGCTGACGGCCTGGAAGGCGGACGGCCGCCCGGTGACCTTCCGTCCCGGCGACCCGTCGTGACCGGCTTCCTCGGCGTCCCGCCACCCACGGCCGAGGGGCGGCAGGTGTTCGACGAGGACGTGGCCGAGGTCGGCTACGTGATGAACCTGTCCAGGCTGTGGGCCTACCGGCCCGCCCTCCTCAACGGGCTCTTCGACCTGATGGGGGAGACCGGCCGGGTGCACGGGCTGGACCTGCGCGGGCGCGGCGTCCTCGTCGCCGCCTGCGCCTCGGCCCTCGGCGACTCGTACTGCTCGCTGGTGTGGGGCGGCCGGCTGGCCGCGGAGACCGACCCGCTCACCGCCTCCGCCGTCCTCCGCGAAGACGACGACCACCTGTCCCTCAAGCAGCCGCCCACAGCGGGCGGCCACCTGACGGACGGCGGTGGCTTGGCGGACGGCGGTGGCTTTACGGACGGTGCTGGGTTGGCGGACGGCGGCGACCTGGCGGTTGGCGGTGGGCTCACGGACGGCGGTGGGCTGGCGGACGGCGGTGGGCTCACGGACGGTGAGCGGGCGATGGCCCGGTGGGCGCGCAAGGTGGCGCGCGATCCGAGCGGGACCTGCGCCGAGGACGTGCGGTCGCTGCGCGAGGCCGGTTTCGACGACGCCCAGATCTTCGCGATCACGGTGTTCGTCGCGCTGCGCATCGCGTTTTCGACGGTCAACGCCGCGCTCGGCGCGCGTCCCGACGCCGCCCTTCGCTCCACCACCCCGGCGGCCGTCCTCGACGCCGTCACGTACGGTCGCCCCATCGCCGAAGTCTGAGAGGCGCCCGTGGCTCACACACCCACCATGGCGTGGCCGGTGGGGTGTGGACTCACCAGTGCCCGGCCGGTGGGGTGTGGAACAGCCATGGCGTGGCCGGTGGGTGTGGACCGGCCATCTCCCGGCCGGTGGGGTGCGGACCGGCCGGGAGATGGCCGATCCGCGGCGGGGCCTCAGAGGGTGGCCTCGTGGAGGGGGGTGTCGAAGTCGGCCAGCCGGGCGCGGTCGACAGGGCGGCCGGAGCGGATCAACTCCTGGATCTGGCTCGTGACGTCCCAGAT
The DNA here is from genome assembly GCF_040649575.1 of Nonomuraea sp. NPDC048916. Classification (NCBI taxonomy): domain Bacteria; kingdom Bacillati; phylum Actinomycetota; class Actinomycetes; order Streptosporangiales; family Streptosporangiaceae; genus Nonomuraea; species Nonomuraea sp. NPDC048916. The sequence goes on along the minus strand of NZ_JBEZFS010000001.1, from coordinate 56,515 downwards.
GTTGACGTTCATGCCGGCCACCACCCTGCCGTCGTCGAGCCAGAACGCGATGAACCGCCGGGAGGCGAGGTCGCCCCGGACGACGACGTCGTCGTTGTGGCCGGGCCGGGCGAGGCCGGTGTATTCCATGCCCAGGTCGTACTGGTCGGTGTAGAAGTAGGGCAGCCGGTCGTAGACGGCCTCCTGGCCGAGCATCGAGCGGGCGGCCACGGCGGGCTGGTTGAGGGCGTTGGCCCAGTGCTCGACGCGGATGTGGGTGCCGAGCAGCGGGTGGTAGGCGCTGGCCACGTCGCCGGCGGCGAAGATGTCGGGGTCGGAGGAGCGCAGGCCGGCGTCCACCACGATCCCGTCGTCCACCTTGAGCCCGGCCTCGGCCGCGAGGCCGGTGTTGGGGGCGGCGCCGATGCCGACGATGACCGCGTCGGCCGGCAGGTGGGTGCCGTCGGCCAGCCGCACCCCCGAGGCCCTGCCGCCCTCGCCGGTGATCTCGCTGACCTGCACGCCGAGCCGCAGGTCTACGTCGTGCTCGCGGTGCAGGTCGGCGAAGACGGCGGCGATCCGGGGGCCGAGCACGCGCAGCAGCGGCTGCCGCTCGGCTTCCAGCACGCTGACCTGTGCGCCGGCGGCACGGGCGGCGGCGGCCACCTCCAGGCCGATCCAGCCGGCGCCGACGATCGCGACGCGGGAGGCGGTGGCCAGGGTGTCGCGCAGCCGCTCGCTGTCGTCGACGGTGCGCAGGTAGAGGACGCCGTCCAGGTCGGCGCCGGGAACGGGCAGGCGGCGGGGCGTGGCGCCGGTGGCCAGCAGCAGCCTGTCGTAGCCGAGGCGCTCGCCGCCGGACAGGTCGAGCCGGTGGCCGGCGCGGTCGATGCCGGTCACCTGGGTGCCCTGAAGCAGCTCGACGTGGTGGGTTCGGTACCAGGCCGCGTCGTGGACGAAGATCTTCTCCCGCTCGGATTTGCCCTGCAGGTAGTCCTTGGACAGCGGTGGCCGCTCGTAGGGCAGGTGGGGCTCGGCGCCCACCAGCACGAGGCGGCCGTCGTAACCCTGCTCGCGCAGGGCCTCGGCGGTCTTGGCGGCGGCCAGGCCGCCGCCTGCGATCACGAATGTCATGGGTCAGGCTCCTGTCGGGTTGGTGCCGAGTTCGACGCAGCAGGCGCCGGGCCGGGGCGCGAGGGTGGCGCACAGGCCGGTGGCGCCGAGGCCGTCGAGGAAACCGGCGAGGAAGGCGTGGTTGATCGCGCAGACCAGGTCGGGGTCCTTGGCGGCCAGTGGGTGGAAGGGGCAGTTGCGCAGCCGGACCAGGGTCGGGGTGACGCGCACGGGCTCGAAGCCGTGGCTTTCGAGCATCTGGCCGGCGCAGGTGAGGGCGCGCTCGGGGCCGAGGCGTCCGGGTCTCGTGCGGTCGTGCTCGGCGGCGCCGAGCTCGTGGCCCCGGGCTCTGGCCACGCGGAGCGCCGCGTCCAGCCCGCTCTCCTGCGGGCGCTGGGCGCGTAGGCCGTCGAGCAGGATGTCGGCGAGCAGGCCGTGCTCCCGGGGCGGGATGCTGATCTGGACGTCGAGGCCGGTGGGCCGGTAGACCTTGGGCGCGCGGCCCACCTGGCGCGGCCCGCCCGGCCGGCCGTAGCCGGCTGAGAGCAGCCCCACGTCGACCAGTTTGTCCAGGTGGAAGGCGGCGAGCTTGCGGGAGATCCCGACGCTCTCGGCGGCCTCGTCGCGGGTCACCGGACCGTCGGAGCGCCGGATGAAGTCGTACATGCGGCGCCGCAGGTCGTCACTGAGCGCCGCGACGGCCGCCCGGGTCGGGTCCTCCATGTTCACCTCATCAGATTAACACCTATCACCATTAGCTAAATAGCTACATCCTGCGCTACTGTCGCTATATAACTAATCTTGGTTGGTTAAATAGGAGGTGGACGCCATCCAGTCCGTCGTGACACACCGACACGCCCCAGCGCCGATCCGCTCCGCCGACGGAATCGACCTGGCCGAGGCCGAACGCGCGGCCGAGCGGTTCCTGTCCGCCCTCGGCATCGAAACCGACGTCGAGGGGCTGCGCGAGACGCCCCGGCGGATGGCCCGCGCCTACGCCGAGATGCTCAGCCCGCGGCCCTTCGAGCTGACCACCTTCCCCAACGACGAGGGCTACGACGAGCTGGTCCTGGTCCGTGACATCCCCCTCCGCTCGGTCTGCGAGCACCACCTGCTGCCTTTCGCGGGTGTCGCCCACGTCGGCTACCTACCCGGCGGGCGCATCGTGGGCCTGTCGAAGCTGGCCCGGATCGTCGAGCACTTCGCCTGCCGCCCCCAGGTGCAGGAGCGTCTCACCAGGCAGGTCGCCGACTGGCTCCAGGCCCGGCTCGATCCCCGGGGGGTCGGCGTGGTCATCGAAGCCGACCACACCTGCATGACCCTGCGCGGTGTCCAGGCCCCCGGATCCCGTACGGTCACCTCTACCCTGCTGGGGACCCTTCGAGACGACGCTCGCTCGCGCGGCGAGTTCTTCGCCCTCACCGGACGCCCGAACCCCTGAAGGACGCATGGAGATCTGGATCAACCCCGACTGTTCGAAGTGCCGGTCCGCGCTGTCGATCCTGGACGCCGAGCAGGCCGACTACACCGTCCGCCGCTACCTCGAAGACCCGCCCGCCGAGCACGAGCTGCGCGACGTGCTGGCCAGGCTGGGGCTCGAACCCTGGGACATCACCCGGCTCGGCGAGCCCGCCGCCGCCGAGCTCGGTTTGGCCGGCTGGTCCCGCACCCCGGCCGACCGTGACCGCTGGATCCGGGCGCTGGCCGCCCATCCGATCCTGATCCAGCGCCCCATCATCACCGCCGCCGACGGGCCGTCCGTCGTGGCGCGGACCGAGCAGGCCGTCCGCTCGGTCCTGTGACCGGCGGCTGCGTGACCAGCGCCGGGTGCTCGCCCGGCGGGCGCACCTCGTCGAGTCGCTCCACGCGGTCTCGCCGTCGCCGTACATCGTCGCCCCGGTGTGACTTGCTACGGAATCGTTGACACTCGTCACCATGATGTGGGACTTTCGGGCGGTGCAGGGTGACGTGAGTCACCGATGTGAGTCACCCCACCGCCTTTGCCGGGCAAGCACGCAGGTCACGGCATTCGCGCTGGGGGCGGTCGGGTGCCCGAGAAGGAGCAGAATCGGATGGACGTCCCCATGCCCAAGTCGTCACGCGCCCGCCGGCGAAGCAGCTCGATGGTCATCGCCGCCCTGCTCACGGGCCTCGCGACCGCCTGCGGCGGCTCCGCCATCTCCGGGGAACAACCCGCGTCCCAGGCGGCCGGCGGCCCGGCCACGATCGGGCTGGTCGTCCCGAAGTCCGGCGTCTACGCCCCGCTCGGAGCCGACATGGAGAACGGCTTCAAGCTCTACCTCGACCAGCACGGCGGCAAGCTCGGCGGCAAGGAGATCGACCTGAAGGTCTCCGACGAGGGCGAGGGCCCGCAGACCGGAGTGCCGGCCGCCACCAAGCTGGTCACCCAGGACAAGGCCGGCGCCGTCGTCGGCATCGTCAACTCCGCGACCGCGCTCGGCCTGCGCGACACCTTCATCGAGTCCAAGGTGCCGCTCATCATCGCCAACGCCGGCGCCGACGACGTCACCACGAGCGGCGGATCGCCGTACATCTGGCGGACCTCGTTCACCAACAACGCCGTCGGCGCCTCGCTCGGCGCCGAGGTGGCCAAGCAGGTCGGCGGCGAGCCGGTCTACCTCATCACCGCCGACTACGCGGCCGGCAAGGAGATGGTGGGCGGCTTCAAGAAGGCGTTCGAGGACGCCGGCGGCAAGGTGGCGGGCGAGGCCTACACGCCGTTCGGCACCACCAAGGACTTCCAGCCGTACCTGAGCAAGATCAAGGGCACCGGGGCGAAGGCGGTCTTCTGCTTCTATGCCGGCGCCGAGGCGGTCGGCTTCGTCAAGCAGTACGACCAGTTCGGGCTCTCCGGCGACCTCCCGCTGTTCGGCACCGGGTTCGTCACCGAGGGCGCCGTGCTCGACGCGCAGGGCGCGGCGGCCGTGGGCACGCAGACCTCCCTGCACTACAGCGACCTCATCGACTCCCCGAAGAACAAGGAGTTCGTCACCGCCTACCAGGCCGCCTTCAAGGAGGCGCCCACGGTCTACGCGGTGCAGGCCTACGACGCGGCGGCGGTGCTCGACGCGGCCCTGGCCAAGGCGGCCACGACCGATGGCGAGGCCATCTCCAAGGCGCTGGCCGAGATCGGCGCCGTCGACAGCCCGCGCGGCACGTGGACCTTCGACGCCGAGCACGACCCCGAGCAGCCCTACTACCTGCGCAAGGTCGAGGAGCGCTCGGGCGCCTACGTGAACGCGCTGGTCAGCGAACTGGCCAAGGGCTAGCTCGATGCAGTACGCCGTCACCGTCCTGAACGGCCTGGCGCTCGGCGCGATCCTCTTCCTGATCGCCGTGGGGCTCTCGCTGGTCTTCGGCATCATGGACGTGCTCAACCTCGCCCACGGCGCGGTCTACCTGGTCGGCGCCTACGTGGCCGTGGCCCTGATCGAGGGCCACGCCTCGGTGGCCGGGTTCGTGGCCGCCGTGCTCGTCGCCGCGCTGGTCGGAGGCTTGGCGGGCGCGGCGCTGGCGGGCATGTCGATCCCGGTACGCGGCCACCTCGACCAGGCCCTGCTGACCCTGGGTACAGCGTTGATCATCACCGAGCTGATCAGCGAGTTCTTCGGCAACGAGGTGCGCTCCGTCGCGCCGCCCCCCGGGCTCGACGCCTCGGTCGGCCTGTTCGGCCAGGCGTACCCGGCCTACCGGCTGGCCCTGGTCGTCGTCGGGGTCGTGGTGGCGGTCGGGCTGCACCTGCTGCTGGAGCGGACCCGGATCGGCGCGACGCTGCGGGCCACCGTGGCCGACCGCCAGATGGTCGAGGCGATGGGCATCCGCACCCGCCGGCTGGTCATCAGCGTCTTCGCCGCCGGAGCCGCGCTGGCCGCCGTCGGCGGCGTCCTCGCCGGCCCGGTCCTCGGCGCCCAGCCGGGACTGGACGACACGGTCCTGCTGCTGGCCCTGGTCGTGGTGGTGATCGGCGGCCTCGGCTCGGTCCGCGGCGCGCTGCTCGGTGCCGTGCTCGTCGGGCAGGTGCAGGCCCTCGGGGTGGCCCTGCTGCCCGACCAGGCGTCCTTCCTGCTGTTCGCCGCGATGGCCGCGGTGCTGCTGCTCCGGCCCGCGGGCCTCCTCCCGGCGCGAGGGCCGGCGCACGCATGAGCCCCGCCGACACGAACGCCGCCGACACGAACGCCGCCGACACGAACGCCGCCGATACGAACCGTGCCGACACGAACGCCGCCGATATGAAGGCTGCCTCCATGAGAACCGTCATGGCCGTCCCATCGGTCGTTCGCGGGCGGGCCGGGCGCCTGCTGGTCCCGCTGGCGGTGGTCGTCGTGCTCGCCGCCCTGCCGCTGGTCCTCGGCGCCTACCCGATCACACTGGCCTCCCGGGTGCTGGCCTTCGCGCTGCTGGTGGTGAGCGTCGACATCCTCACCGGGGTGACCGGCCTGCCCACCCTCGGCCAGGTGGCCTACTTCGGCGCCGGCGCCTACACCGCGGCCCTGGTCGGCATCCACTGGACGAGCAACGCGGCCGTGCAACTCCTGGCCGGCGTGCTCGTCGCCACCGCGCTGGCCCTGGCCACGGGCGCGATCGTGGTGCGGACCAAGGGCATCGTCTTCCTCATGGTGACGCTCGCGGTCGGGGAGCTCACCCACCAGGTCGCGGCCTCCTGGACGGCGGTCGGCGGGACCAACGGCCTGGCCGGGATCCCGCCGATCAGCGTGCTGCCGGGCGGGCCCGCCTTGACCCTGTCCGGATTCGTCTACTGGTGGGTGCTGGCCGTCTTCGTCGTGGTCTTCCTCCTGGTGGCGCGGGCGATGCGGGCGCCGTTCGGCCGCACGCTGCGCGGCATCCGCGACAACGAGCCGCGCCTGCGGGCGCTCGGCCAGCGCACCTACTCCGCCAAGCTCGCCGCGTACGGGCTGGCCGGAGCGGTGGCGGGGGCCGCGGGCACCCTGTGGACCGCCCAGGCCAGGTTCGTCTCGCCCACCGACCTCGGCTTCGACGTCGCCGCGTTCGCTCTGCTCAGCGTGGTCATCGGGGGAGCGGGCAGCCTCTGGGGGCCGTGCCTGGGGGCGGCGCTGGTGATCCTCGTCCGCGACGAGGTCTCCGACTACGTCGACGGGCGCGGCCCGCTGCTCCTCGGCATCGTGTTCGTCGCCGGGGTCTACCTGCTGCCACGCGTCCGGGCCGTACTCGGTCGCTTACGCGCCCGCGAGAAGGGATTCCCATGAGCGACATCCTCCGCCTGGACGCGGTGTCCCTGGCGTACGGGCGGCTGACGGCGGTGGACAAGGTCAGCCTGTCGGTGCCGAAAGGCGCCCGGCACGCCCTGATCGGTCCCAACGGCGCGGGCAAGTCGTCGCTGTTCTCGGTGGTCGCGGGCATCCGGCCTCCCACGTCCGGCCGGATCGAGTTCGACGGCGCGGACGTGACCGAGGTCAGCGAGGCCGGGCGGGCGGCCGGCGGGCTGGTCCGCACCTACCAGCACTCCAGCCTGTTCCTCGGCTGCACCGTGCTCGACAACGTGCGCCTGGCCGCCGAGCGCGTCCACGGCCGGCCGCTGCGCCCGTTCCGGCGCAGGCGACGCGACGCGGAAGTCACCGAACGGGCCCACGCCCACCTCGCCTCCGCCGGGCTTCCGGGCCGGCACGGCCACCTCGCGGGCTCGCTGTCGCACGGGGAACGTCGCCAGCTGGAGGTGGCCATGGTGCTGGCCTGCGAGCCGTCACTGGTCCTGTTCGACGAGCCGACCGCGGGCATGTCGGCCGCCGAGACCGACCGCTTCGCCGAGCTGGTCGAACGGCTGCCCGAAGAGCTGTCGATGGTGATCGTGGAGCACGACCTCGACGTCGTCTTCCGGCTGGCCCGGCAGGTCACCGTCCTGGCGGCCGGGAGCGTCATCGCCTCGGGCACCCCCGACGAGGTCCGCGCGGACGAGCACGTGCAGCGGGCCTACCTCGGCGCCGACTCGACCGACGAGTTGTTCACGGAGGCGTCATGACGGCCCTGCTCGAAGTCCGGGACCTGGTCGCGGGCTATGACGGCGGTCGCGTCCTCGACGGGGTCGGCCTGACGGTCGCCCCGGGCGAGGCCGTCACCCTGCTCGGCCGCAACGGCGTCGGCAAGACCACCCTGATCCATGCCGTCGCCGGATTCGTCCGCCCGAGCCAGGGCTCGGTCCGCGTGGGCGGGCGTGAGGTGAGCCGGCAGGCGCCCAACGTGGTGGCCCGGTCGGGCGTCGCGATCGTCCCGCAGGGCCGGCGGGTGTTCGCGACGCTCACCGTCGAGGAGCACCTCGCGATCGCCGCGCGCGGCCGCTCCTGGACCCGTGAGCGCGTGTACGAGACCATGCCGCGCCTCGCCGAACGGCGCGACCACCTGGCCTCGCACCTGTCGGGCGGCGAGCAGCAGATGCTGGCCATCGGCCGGGCCCTGCTGAGCGACCCGCGGCTGCTCCTGCTCGACGAGCCGTCCGACGGCCTGGCTCCCGTCATCGTGGACCGGGTCCAGGAGCTCCTGCTCGACCTGGTGGCCGGGGGCATGGCCGTCCTGCTGGTCGAGCAGAACCTCCGGATGGCCTTCGCCGTGGCCTCCCGGGTGCTGGTCATGTCGAAGGGCCGCGTCGTGCACGAGGGCTCGGTGACGGACTTTCGGGCCGACGCCGGCCGCGCCCGCGACCTCCTGGGGGTAGCCGGGTAGCCGGGTAGCCGATCGCGGGCTCTCAACGGTGGGCTCGTCAACGGCGCTCGTCAACGGCGCTCGTCAAGGGCGCTCGTCAGCCGCGTGCGGACAGCTCGGTCCAGTGCTCCTGTGACGGCGGGTGCCAGGCCTGGTGCAGGTCGTTGAAGACGTTGGCGGCGCGGACGCCGATCCAGTCGGGCGGCAGCAGCTCCTGGGGCAGCTGCGGGTCGAGCATGGGGAAGCGCCGCCAGGCGTGCACCAGGCGGATCTGCGTGAACAGCACCGGGTCGCCAGGGCTGGGCCGCAGCCCGGCGAACTCCTGGACGAAGGCGGTGTAGGCGGTGGCGAGGTCGCCGAGGTGCCAGGCCTGCTCCACCATGGCGCGTTCGGAGCCGACGCCGGCGTAGGGGCCGCTGAAGGAGAAGGCCGTGATGTCGAGGCCGAGGCTCTCGACCACCTGCTTGGCCTCGGCCTCGCGGGAGGCGTGGGGGCTCACCCACACGCCGGGGATCGGGCTGGCGAAGCCTGCCCAGGTGAGCCTCGTGCGCAGTTGGTGGCGCAGGTCGCGCTTGCTCTCCGGCACGGTGGCGAGGAGCACCAGCCAGCGGCCGTCCCAGGAGTCGCGGTCGCGGCCGAAGGTGTAGATGCGCTCGGCGCCCTCGGACAGCAGCTCACGGCCGTGGCCGGTCAGCGCCCAGCGCACCCGGCGCCCGCGCCGCTCGGCGACGATCCAGCCGTCGGCGGCCATGCGGGCCAGCGCCTGGCGGGTGGACTTCTCCTCCACGTCGAGGCCGCCCAGGACGTGCAGCAGGGTCGAGGTCCATACGGGCTCGGCCTGCGGCAGCACGTACTCGCCGAACACGGTGAGCATCAGGGACCTGGCGCTGCCCGATCCGGCCTGGCGGCGGCGGGTGTAGGTCGGCTTGGCCGCGGGCTCGGGTGCGACGCGGGGCATGGGATGTGCGCCCCTCCTTGTGGACTCGGGTGAACGCAGGATAACCCCGCGTAGGTCGGCTACCGACGATCACAGGACAAAATGCTACTGATTCTTGACGGTAGGCGAAAACCATGTGGAGTATTGAGGCAGTCGACACAGCAGCAGGAGGACGGCCTGATGACCACCCTGGCAAGTGAGCCGAGCGTGCCCGCGGACGCCCGGTCGGAGGGCGCGCAGGCGCGAGTGGAGTTCCGGACCCACCCGTCCCGCTACCGGCACTGGCGCCTCGCCTTCGACGGCCCGGTGGCCACGCTCACGATGGACGTCGACGAGCAGGGCGGGCTGGTGCCCGGCTACGAGCTCAAGCTCAACTCCTACGACCTCGGCGTCGACATCGAGCTCCACGACGCCGTGCAGCGGCTCCGGTTCGAGCATCCCGAGGTGCGCACGGTCGTGGTGACCAGCGGCAAGGAGAAGATCTTCTGCGCCGGCGCGAACATCCACATGCTGGCCGCCTCCTCACACGCGTGGAAGGTGAACTTCTGCAAGTTCACCAACGAGACCCGCAACGGCATCGAGGACGCCTCCGCCAACTCCGGGCAGACCTACGTCGCCGCGCTCAACGGCACCGCGTCGGGCGGCGGCTACGAGCTCGCCCTGGCCTGCGAGCACATCATGCTGGTCGACGACCGCTCGTCGGCGGTGTCGCTGCCCGAGCTGCCGCTCCTCGGTGTGCTGCCGGGCACCGGCGGCCTGACCCGCGTGTCCGACAAGCGCCACGTCCGCCGCGACCTGGCCGACTACTTCTCGACCAGGTCCGAGGGCGTGGGCGGCAAGAAGGCCGTGGGATGGCGGCTGGTGGACGAGGCGGTGCCCCGTTCCCGCTGGGACGAGACGGTGGCGCGGCGGGCGGCCGAGTTCGCCGCCCGTTCCACCCGTCCCGACGGGGCCACGGGGATCGAGCTCACCCCGCTGGCCAAGTCCCGCACCGCGGACGAGATCGCGTACCGGCACGTGACGGCGACCCTCGACCACGGGCGCGGCTGCGTGGAGATCACCGTGCGCGGCCCCGAGACCGGCCCGCCCGGCGACGCCGCCGGGATCCACGAGCAGGGCGCGGAGTTCTGGACGCTCGCCGTGACGCGGGAGCTCGACGACCTGATCCTCGACCTGCGCGCCAACGAGACCGAGCTGGGCACCTGGGTGTTCCGCACCCTGGGCGACGCGGAGCGGGTGCTGGCCTACGACGCACTGCTGCTGGAGCACCGCGACGACTGGCTGGCCGGCGAGATCGTGCTCTTCCTCAAGCGCACGCTCAAGCGGCTCGACGTCACCAGCCGCAGCCTGATCGCGCTGGCCGAGCCGGGCAGCTGCTTCGCCGGCTCGCTGCTGGAGCTCGCGCTGGCCGCCGACCGCTCCTTCCAGCTGTTCGGCGTGTTCGAGGACGTCGACTCCGACGCCGAGCCCGCCGCGATCACCGTCGGCCCGATGAACCGGGGCCCGCTGCCGATGGGCAACGGCCTGACCCGGCTCGGCACCCGCTTCCACGGCGACGACGACGCCCTGGCGGCGGCCGAGGCCCACGCGGGGCGGCCCCTGCAGGCGGAGGAGGCCGAGCGGTTCGGCCTGGTGACGTTCGCGCCGGACGACATCGACTGGGCCGACGAGGTGCGCATCGCGATCGAGGAACGCTCCAGTTTCAGCCCCGACGCGCTCACCGGCCTGGAGGCCAACTACCGCTTCGCCGGCCCCGAGACGATCGAGACCAAGATCTTCGGACGGCTCACCGCCTGGCAGAACTGGATCTTCTACCGTCCCAACGCCTCCGGGCCCGACGGCGCGCTGCGCAAGTTCGGCACCGGGCAGCGCGCCGACTTCGACAAGAAGCGAGTTTGACCATGACCAGCACCGCCGACTACTCGGAGAAGATCCCCAACAACGTCGACCTGCACGAGGACCGCCGGCTGCAGCGCGCCCTGGAGTCCTGGCAGCCCAACTTCCTCGACTGGTGGGAGTCCATGGGCCCCACCCTGCCCACGCGGGACGTCTACCTGCGCACCGCCGTCAACGTGGGGCGCGAGGGCTGGGCCCACTTCGGGCACGTCGCCATGAAGGACTACCGGTGGGGCATCTTCCTCGCCGAGCGCGACCGCGACCGGCGCATCGCCTTCGGCCAGCACAAGGGCGAGCCCGTCTGGCAGAAGGTGCCCGGCGAGTATCGCGCCGACCTGCGACGGCTGATCGTCATCCAGGGTGACACCGAGCCCGCCTCGGTCGAGCAGCAGCGCAACCTCGGCGCCACCTCGCCCAGCCTGTACGACCTGCGCAACCTGTTCCAGGTCAACGTCGAGGAGGGACGCCACCTGTGGGCCATGGTCTACCTGCTGCAGGCGTACTTCGGCCGTGAGGGGCGCGAGGAGGCCGAGGAACTGCTGCAGCGCAACTCCGGCAGCGAGGAGTCACCGCGCATCCTCGGGGCCTTCAACGAGGAGACGCCCGACTGGCTGTCGTTCTTCATGTTCACCTACTTCACCGACCGCGACGGGAAGTACCAGCTCGGCACGTTGAAGGAGAGCGCGTTCGACCCGCTGTCGCGCACCTGCGAGTTCATGCTCAAGGAAGAGTCGCACCACATGTTCGTGGGGACGACGGGCATCGACCGAGTCGTGCAGCGGACCGTGCAGTTGATGCGGGAGCACGACACCGACGACGTCGTCGGCCACGGCGGCATCCCGCTGGACGTGATCCAGAAATATCTGAACTTCCACTACTCGGTCTCGCTCGACCTGTTCGGCTCGGAGACCTCGACCAACGTGGCCAACTACTTCACCGCCGGCCTCAAGGGCCGCTGGTCGGAGGAGCGCCGCAGGGACGACCACCGGCTGACCGACGACTCGATCATGGTCGACTCGGTGAACGACGGCCGGATCGGCCAGACCGAGGTCGCGGCGCTGGTCGGCCTCAACACCGACCTGCGCGGCGAGTACATCGGCGACTGCCAGAACGGCGTCAACCGGTGGAACAAGATCCTCGAGGACGCCGGCATGCCGCAGCGGCTGTTCCTGCCGCACCGCGCGTTCAACCGCAGGGTCGGCGCGTTCGCCGGCATCGAGGTCACACCCCAGGGCGAGGTGATCACGGCCGAGGAGTGGGAGCGGCGCAAGGGCGCCTGGCTGCCCACCGACGTCGACAAGGCGCACGTCCGCTCGCTGATGCGGCCGGTGCACGAACGCGGCAAGATCGCAGCCTGGATCGCGCCCCCGCGCCAGGGCATCAACGGCAAGCCCTTCGACTACGACTACGTGCGCCTCGTCTAGAACCCGGACGGTTGACCTTGTCTGATCTGTTCAATGCAAGCGTGTACCTGCTGGACCGGCATGTCGACGGCGGGCGGGGGGCACGCCTGGCGCTGACCGGGGCGCACGGTGACCTCACCTACGCGCAGCTGCACGACCGGGTCCGGCGCACGGCGGCGGGGCTGCGCGCCGCCGGGCTCGAGCCCGAGCAGCGGCTGCTGATGTTCATGGCCGACTCGCCCGACTTCGTGACCGTGTTCCTCGCGGCCATGCGCATCGGCGCGGTGCCCGTGCCGGTCTCCACGATGCTGCGCGCCGACGGGCTGGCCGAGTTACTGCGCGACTCGCGGGCCAGGTTCCTCGGGGTGACCCGGGAGTTCGCCGAGGTCGCCGCGCGGGCGGCGGTGGACGCGCCCGAGCTGGCCGGCGTCCTGGCCGGCGACGGCGCGCGGGTCGCGGTGGGCCTCCCGGTCCACTCCCTGGCCGAGCTGGCGGCCACGGACCCGGGCGCGAACCGGGGCGCGGACCCGGGCGCGGACGGGGGCGCCGACCGGGGCGGCGACCCGGGCGGCGAGATCTACCCGACCGGCGCCGACTCACCGGCCTTCTGGCTCTACACGTCCGGCACCACCGGCACGCCGAAAGCCGCCATGCACCGGCACGGATCCATCCGCGTCGTCTGCGAGACGTACGGCGAGCGGGTGCTCGGCATCCGGCCCGACGACCTGTGCCTGTCGGCGGCCAAGGCGTTCTTCGCCTACGGCTTGGGCAACTCCGTGCTCTTCCCGCTGGCGGCCGGCGCCGCCACGGTCCTCGAACCCGCGCCGTCCAAACCCGACACACTGGCCGAGCGCGTCCAGGAGCACGGCGTGACCCTGTTCTTCGCCGGGCCCACGTTCTTCGCCGGCATGCTCCGCGCCGGCCTGCCCGAGAAGGCGCTGTCAGGAGTGCGGCTGGCCGCCTCCGCCGGCGAGCCGCTGCCCGCCGCGCTCTACCAGCGGTGGACCACACGGTTCGGCGTCGACATCCTCGACGGCATCGGCATGACCGAGATGCTGCACATCTTCCTGTCCAACCGGCCCGGCGCGGTCCGGCCGGGCACCACCGGCGTCGCGGTGCCCGGCTACGACCTGCGCATCCTCGACGACGACGGGCGCGAGGTGGCGCAGGGCACCCCCGGCACGCTGTTCGTACGGGGAGACTCCACCGCCACCGGCTACTGGTCGCGCTACGACGCCTCCCGCCAGGTGTTCCAGGGCGAGTGGCTGCGCACCGGCGACACCTACGTCCAGGACGAGGACGGCTACTACGTCTGCCTCGGCCGCACCGGCGACATGCTGAAGGCCAGCGGCATCTGGGTGTCGCCCGCGGAGGTCGAGAACCGGCTGCTCGCCCACGAGGCCGTCGCCCAGGCCGTGGTCGTCGCCGCGCCCGACCTCGACGGGCTGGAGAAGCCGGTCGCCTACGTCGTCCTGAACGACGGGAGCGCGGTGACCGAGGACGAGCTGGTCGAGTTCTGCCGGGCGGGGCTGCCGTCGGTCAAGCGGCCACGAAAGATCGTCTTCGTCGGTGGTTACCCGACCACGGCCACGGGCAAGATCCGCCGTGTCGAGCTGCGCGCCCAGGCGGCGACCGTGCTGCTCGACGCGGAGGCCACGCTGTCATGACCGTCATCGAACGCGACCGTCGTCCGATCTCAAGGAGAAACCGATGCTCGACGGCCGCCCATTAGTGGACGTCCACGTGCACGCCGCGCGGCTGCCCACCCTCAAGCCGGCCTGGCGGCGGTGGGCGCACGACTTCGGCGACGCGTCGCTGCTGGAACGGGTCTACGACGCCGAAGGCACCGTGGACCCGGCGCGGTTCGACGCCTACCTCGCCGAGGAGGGTGTCGACGTGGCGCTGGTGCTGTCGGAGTACAGCCCGAAGGCCACCGGCATCCAGCCGATCGAGGACCTGCTGCCCCTCACCGCCCACTCCGGCCGGGTGCTGCCGATCGCCAACATCAACCCGCACCTGCACTATCCCGTCGAGGAGGAGCTCCAGCGGCAGCTCGACCTCGGCGCGGTCGCCTGCAAGCTCCATCCGGTGCACGCCGGCGTCGCCGCCAACGACCGGGCGCTCTACCCCGCCTACGAGCTGTGCCAGTCGGCCGGCATCCCGCTCGTCGTGCACTGCGGCACCAGCACCTTCCCCGGCTCCTCCAACGCCTTCGCCGACCCGATCCTGCTCGACGACGTGCTGCGCGACTTCCGCCGGCTGAACATCGCGCTCGCGCACGGCGGTCGCGGCTGGTGGTACGACGCCGCGGCGTTCATGGCGCTGTCCAGCGAGCGGGTCTGGATCGAGCTGTCCGGGCTGCCTCCGTCGCGGCTGCGCGAGTACTACGCCCGGCACAACTGGAACCGGCTCACCAGACGGATGATCTTCGGTACGGACTGGCCCGGCGTGCCGGGCATCGCCGGGAACGCCCGCGCGGTGGCCGCGCTCTGCCCCGACGAGGAGACGGCCGGGCTCGTGCTGGCCGGCAACGCGGCCCGCGTCTACAACCTGAAATCGGTGACCTGATGCCCATCTACGCTCTGGGCGAGCTGACCCCGGACATCCACCCGGAAGCCTTCGTCCACCCCGACGCCGTCGTGATCGGCGCGGTCATGATTGGCGCCGGAGCCTCCGTCTGGCCGGCCGCCGTGCTGCGTGGCGACTACGGCCGGATCGAGGTCGGCGAGCTGACCTCGATCCAGGACGGCACCGTCGTGCACACCACCGCCCAGTGGCCCACCCTCGTGGGCGCCCGGTGCGTGGTCGGGCACAACGTGCACATCGAGGGCTGCGCGATCGGCGACGACTGCCTCATCGGCTCCGGCTCGGTCGTGCTGAACCGCGCCACCGTGGAGTCCGGAGCCGCCGTGGGAGCCGCCGCCCTGGTGCCGGAGGGCGCCGTCGTGCCGGCCGGGCACGTCGCGCTCGGCGTGCCGGCCCGGCCGCGGCCCGCCCCGGAGCTGGGCGCGTGGGTCGCCGAGGCCGTCGGCCTCTACCACGGCCTGGCCAAGCGCTACCGGACCGAGCTCCGACGCGTCGGCTGATTTGTTGAGGTTGATCCGTTGAAAGGGGAACGACATGGCCGAGGAGCGTCCCACGTGAGCATGGTCGTCGCGGTGGTCGGTGCGGGCACCATGGGCTCGGGCATCGCCCAGACGGCGGCGGTGGCCGGGCACCCCGTGCTGCTGTTCGACGCGGCGCCAGGTGCCGCCGCCCGGGCCGTGGCCGGCGTCCGGGAGCGGGTCGGGGCACTGGCGGACAAGGGCAGGATCGACGTCCGGCCGGACGACCTCATGCTCACCGCCGTCGGCACGCCGGCCGAGCTGGCCCCGGCTGGCCTGGTCGTCGAGGCCGTCGTCGAGGACCTCGAGGTGAAGCGGCGGCTCTTCGCCGACCTGGAGGAGCATGTGGCCGCCGACTGCGTGCTGGCGACCAACACCTCCTCGCTGTCGCCCACCGCGATCGCCGCCGCAGCCCGGCACCCCTCGCGGATCGTCGGCCTGCACTTCTTCAACCCGGCCCCCGTGATGCGCCTGGTCGAGGTGGTGCCGGGGCTGGAGACGTCCGAAGAGGTCATCGCCATGGCCGGGGAGCTCGTGGCGGCGTGGGGCAAGACCGTGGTGCGCTCGGCCGCGACGCCGGGCTTCATCGTCAACCGGATCGCCCGGCCGTTCTACGCCGAGGCGTGGCGGCTCCTGGAGGAGCGGGCCGCCGAGCCCGCCGTCGTCGACGCCGTGCTGACCGGCGCCGGCGGCTTCCGCATGGGGCCGTTCGCCCTCATGGACCTGATCGGGCACGACGTCAACGAGGCGGTCACCCGTACGGTGTGGACCGCCTTCGGCCACGACCCCCGCTTCGCCCCGTCCCTCGCCCAGCGTGCGCTGGTCGAGGGCGGCCGCCTCGGCCGCAAGACCGGCCACGGCGTCTACGCGCACCCGTCCAGCGCGGGACGGAGAGCCGGTTCCCGGCGCGACGCCGGAGGCACGGCGCACGACGGGGTCCGCCACGATGCCGAAGGCGCGGCGCCGGTGGCGGTCCGCCACGACGCCGGAGGCACGGCGCCGGTGGCGGTTCCGGCTGAGGCGCGGAAGGCGCCACTCGAAGTCGTGGCCCACGGCGCGGCCGACCTCGACGTGCTGCTGCGCCGGTCCGGTGTCGCCGTCCTGGAAGGCGAGGACGATCACGGCACGGTCGAGCTGCCCAGCGGGGCGTTGCTCGTGCGGTGCTCCGGCACCTCCGCCACGGAGCTGGCCGCCGGGCACGGCGTGCCGGTGGTCGTGGTCGACCGGACTCTCGACGACGCGACGGCGACGGCGATCGCGGTGGCGGTGTCCGACGGGTGCCCCGAGCGCGCCCGCGACGAGGCGGCGGGGCTGCTCCAGGCCGCCGGGCTGGACGTGCACGTGATCGACGACGTGCCCGGCCTGGTCGTCGCCCGTACGGTCGCGATGCTGGTCAACCTGGCGGTCGACGCGCTGCACCAGGGAGTCGCGAGCGGCGCGGACATCGACACCGCGATGCGGCTCGGCACCCACTACCCCGTCGGCCCGCTCGCGTGGGACGACCGCTGGGGCGCCGCGACGGTCCACGCGATCCTGGTCGCGCTGCAGGATGGGTACGGCGATCCCCGCTATCGCCCGAGCCCGCTGCTGCGCCGCCGCGCACTGACCGGAGAGGCCCTGACATGAGCCGAGCATTCGTCGTCGACGGCATCCGCACCCCCATCGGCCGCTACGCGGGGGCGCTGTCCCCGGTCCGGCCCGACGACCTGGCCGCACACGTCCTGCGCGACCTGGTGGCGCGCAACTCCGCGGTCGACTGGGCCGAGGTCGACGACGTGGTGCTCGGCTGCGCCAACCAGGCGGGCGAGGACAACCGCAACGTCGCGCGGATGGCGCTGCTGCTCGCCGGGCTGCCCGAGACGGTGTCCGGCACGACCGTCAACCGGCTGTGCGGCTCGGGCGCCGACGCCGTCGCCATCGCGGCGCGCGCCGTACGGGCCGGCCAGGCCGACCTCGTGATCGCGGGCGGTGTGGAGAGCATGAGCCGCGCCCCGTTCGTCATGCCGAAGGCAGAGTCGGCGTTCGCGCGCTCGGCCACGATCTACGACACGACCATCGGCTGGCGCTTCGTGAACAAGGCCCTCGACGCCGTCTACGGCACCGACTCGATGGGCGAGACCGCCGAGAACGTCGCCGCCGAGCACGGCGTCTCCCGCGAGGACCAGGACCTGTTCGCGCTCCGGTCGCAGCAGCGGGCGGCCAAGGCTCAGGCCGACGGCCGGTTCGACGAGGAGATCACGCCCGTTCCGGTGCCGCGGCGGCGCGGCGAGCCGGTGCTGGTGGAGCGCGACGAGCACCCGCGCGAGACCGACCTGGAGGCGCTGGCCCGGCTGAGGCCGGCCTTCCGGGAGGGCGGCTCGGTCACCGCCGGCAACGCCTCCGGCGTCAACGACGGCGCGGCCGCCCTGCTGATCGCCTCCGAGCGGGCGGTCGAACGTCACGGGCTGACCCCGCTCGCCGAGGTCGTGTCGGCGGCCACGGCCGGTGTCTCGCCCCGGGTGATGGGGCTGGGGCCGGTCCCGGCCACCCGCAGGCTGCTCGACCGCGCCGGGCTCGGCGTCGCCGACATCGACCTCGTCGAGCTGAACGAGGCGTTCGCCGCGCAGGCGCTGGCCGTGCTGCGTGACCTCGGTCTGCCCGACGACGCCGAGCACGTCAACCCCAACGGCGGCGCGATCGCCCTCGGCCACCCGCTCGGCATGAGCGGGGCCCGGCTGGTGCTCACCGCGACCCGCCAGCTGCACCGCGCCGACGCGCGCCGGGCCGTCGCCACCATGTGCATCGGCGTCGGCCAGGGCATCTCCGTGCTGCTGGAGCGCGTCCGATGAACCCTCCCGCGAGCCTTCCCGTGAGTCGTCCTGCGAGCCCTCGATGAGCCCTTCGACGAGTCACGTACGCGTCCGCCGGGAGGAGCACCTCTGGTGGGTGGGCCTCGACCGCCCCGCCAAGCACAACGCGCTCGACCAGGCGATGGTCGACGAGCTCGACGAGGTGCTGGCCGAAGCCCGCCGCGAGCCGAGCATCCTGGTCGTCCACTCCACCACGCCGGGCGTCTTCGCGGCCGGGGCCGACATCGCCGAGCTGCGTGAGCGGGGCGCCGACTCGGCGCTGCTGGCGATCAACGCGGGGCTGTTCGAACGGCTCGAAGCGCACCGGTGGCCCACGATGGCGCTGATCGACGGCCCCGCCCTCGGCGGCGGCTGCGAGCTGGCGCTGGCCTGCGACTTCCGGCTGGCCTCGCCCAACGCGGTGTTCGCCCAGCCGGAGCTCTCCCTCGGCATCCTCGCCGGAGCGGGCGCCAACTGGCGGCTGCCGCAGCTCGTCGGCATCGGCACCGCCCGCCGGATGCTCTACACCGGCGCACGCCTCACCGCCGCCGAGGCGCTGGCCGCCGGGCTGGTCGAGGAGGTCACCGACGACCTGGAGGCGCGCGGCCGGGCCCTGGCCGGCGTCATAGCCAAACGCTCGTGGCGGGCGCTGGAGCTCACCAAGCTCGCGCTGCGCAGCCAGCGGCCGGCGACCACCACCTTCGACATCACCGCGCAAGCGCTGCTGTTCGACGGCGAGGACAAACACACCCGCATGACGGCGTTCCTGGAGCGGAGATCCCGATGACCCGACCACTGCAGAGCTACACCGAGGGCGCCTGGCACGACGGCGACGGCGAGTCCCGGCCGCTGCTCGACGCGGCCACCGGCGAGACCGTGGCCACGATCCCGGCCAGGGGGCCCGATCCCGCGCGGATGCTCGCCCACGCCCGCGAGGTCGGCGGCCCGGCGCTGCGCGCGCTGACGTTCCAGCAGCGGGCGGCCATCCTCAAGGCGCTCGCCAGGCACCTGTCCGGCCACCTCGACGAGTTCGCCGAGCTGAGCACCCGCACCGGCGCGACCCGCCGCGACACCGCCGTGGACGTCGACGGCGGCATCGCCACGCTGGCCGTCTACGCGAGCCGGGCCGCCCGCGAGCTGCCCGACGCGACCACCCTGCCCGACGGCGGCCTCGAACCCCTCGGCAAGGGCGGCACGTTCGCCGGCCGCCACCTCTTCACCGCCAAGCCGGGCGCCGCCGTGCAGGTCAACGCCTTCAACTTCCCGGTGTGGGGCATGCTGGAGAAGTTCGCGCCCGCGTTCCTCGCCGGGATGCCGTCGGTGGTCAAACCGGCGAGCCAGACGTCCTACCTGACCGAGCTGGTGGTGCGGCGCGTCGTCGAGTCCGGCCTGCTGCCCGAGGGCACGCTGTCGCTGCTCTGCGCCGGGCCCGCCGGGCTGCTCGACGGCCTCGGCTCCCAGGACACTCTCGGTTTCACCGGGTCGGCGGCCACCGCCTTCGCGCTCCGCACGCATCCGGTCGTCGCGGGCCGCTCGGTCGCGTTCAACGCCGAGGCCGACTCGCTCAACTGCTCCGTCCTCGGTCCGGACGTGTCGATCGGCGACCCCGAGTTCGAGCTGTACGTCGAGCAGCTCGTCACCGAGATGACCGTCAAGGCCGGGCAGAAGTGCACCGCGATCCGGCGCGCCTTCGTCCCCGCCCCGCTCGCCGACGCCGTCGCGGACGCGGTCTCGGCGCGGCTCTCCCGGGTCACCGTCGGCCACCCCGGTGAGGCGGGCACGGACATGGGCCCGCTGGCCGCCCTCGCCCAGCGCGAGGAGGTACGGGCCGCGATCGGCAGGCTCTCCGCCGGAGCGAAGCTCGTCTTCGGCGACCCCGGCCGGGTGGAGGTGGCGGGGGCCGACCCCGAACGCGGCGCCTTCCTGTCGCCGGTGCTGCTCCGCTGCGACGACCCGCGTGCCGGCGCGGTCCACGAGGTCGAGGCGTTCGGTCCGGTCAGCACGCTGCTGCCCTACACCGGCCTGGAGGAGGTCATCGGCGCGGCGGCGCTCGGCGACGGCAGCCTGACCGGCTCGATCGTCACGCATGACCGGGAGGTCGCGGCCCGCCTGGTGGCCGGGCTCGCCCCCTGGCACGGCCGGCTGCTCGTCCTCGACCGAGACGACGCGGCCGAGTCCACCGGCCACGGCGTGGCCATGCCGCAGATGCTGCACGGCGGCCCGGGACGCGCGGGCGGGGGAGAGGAGCTCGGCGGGCTGCGCGCGCTGACGCACTACATGCAGCGCACCGCCGTACAGGGACACCCCGACTTCCTGCGGCTGCTCGCGGAATAGGCCCATGCGCGCCTTCGTCATCACCGCGCCCGGCGAGGCCGGCGTGCGGGAGGTCGAGCCGCCCGAGCCGCGCCCCGGCGAGGTGATCGTCGCCGTCGAGCGGGTCGGGGTGTGCGGCACCGACATGGAGCTCTTCAGCGGCACGATGTCCTACCTGCACACCGGCCAGGCCGCCTACCCCCTCCGGATCGGGCACGAGTGGGCCGGCGCCGTGTGCGCGACCGGCGACGGAGTCGACCCGTCCTGGCTCGGCCGCCGCGTCACCGGCGACACCATGCTCGGCTGCGGTCGCTGCGCCCGGTGCGCCGCCGGACGGGGGCACGTGTGCGCCGACCGGTACGAGATCGGCATCCGCGGCGGCCGGCCCGGCGCCCTGGCCGGGCGGCTGCCCGTGCCCGTGACGGCGCTGCACCCGCTGCCGGAGCCCGTCGGCCCGGCACTCGGCGCGCTCGTCGAGCCGGGCGGCAACGCGATGCGCGCCGTGCGGAGCGCGGAGCTGTCGGCCGGCGAGCGGCTGCTGGTGCTCGGCCCCGGCACGATCGGGCTGCTCGTGGCCCAGATCGCCGCCGCCCGCGGCGTCGAGGTGCACCTGCTCGGCCTGACCGCGAGCTCTCTGGCCTTCGCCCGGTCCATCGGCTTCGAGCACGTGTGGACCCGGGAGACGCTGCCCGGCCTGCGCTACGACGCCGTCGTGGACGCCTCCAACGCGCCCGGCCTGCCCGCGCTCGCCGTCGACCTGGTCGAGCCGGGCCGCCGGGTGGTCTTCGTGGGGCTGGCCGGCACGCCGAGTCTGGTCGACTCCCGCGCCGTCGCCCTCAAGGACGTCACCGTGGTCGGCGTGCTCGGCGCCTCCGCCGGCCTGGCCGAGACCGTCGAGCTCTACGCTTCGGGCGCGGTCGATCCGCGCCCGCTCGTCGCCGCGACGGTCGCGCTGGACGAGGTGGCCGCCGTCCTGGCCGGCCGGCGCCGGCCCGACTGGGGTGACGCTCCCAAGATCCATGTGGACCCGCGCCGCTGACGCCCGTTCGCGGTCATCTGTCGCCGGCCGTCCACACCCCGTCGGCGAACGGGGCGAGCGCGGGATGTCCGCGGTCCGTCTCCGGTTCCGCTTTGATGGACTGTCCTCGGTGGAAGGAGTGTGCCCCCGGGCCCGGGTCGTCGTCCCAGATCGAGAGCGAATCCACGTACGGCCGCAGCAGCGCGGTGAGCTCCGCGTCGCCCCGGCCGTTGAGCTCGTCCGACGCGATCTTCCGCGCCGCGCCGGCCAGCAGGTCGGCCACCTGGACTCGCGGATCCCAGCGCGAGTGGACGAGCGTCAGACTCGTCAGCCGGCCTCCAGGCGAACGGGCGTGGAACAGCTCCTTGAGCTGGACGACGCGCTCTTCCGTCAGCAGGGTCTGCCTGTCGTGCACGACCGCGACGGGCCTGCTGCCCTCACCCCAGTAGGCGACCGCCCGGACGATGGCCGGGATCAGGGTGTCGAGGGCCGGGATCATCCCCGGGTTGGCGAGCACGTGCGCCCGGAAGGCGTCCACGCGGGGCCTGGCCCGCCAGAGCAGCTCCGCCGTCTCGCCGGCCGGGCTCCGCGCGCCGGACCGGCGCAGGTCGTCGACCAGGTCGAAGAACGAGTCGCCGGACACCGGCGCGCCCCGGTTGTTGCGGGCCCGCATCAGGTCGTTGAACGCCCCCAGCAGGGTGTTCCACTGCTCGGCCCCGAACGCGAGCGGACCCTCGTGATAGAGGCGGACGGTCATGGCCCTGGCCGCTGGATCCTGGCGCAGGCCGATGTCCGGCGTGTAGGGGATTTCCCCGACGACCAGGTCGGCGAGCCTGCCGACGACGTAGAACGTCTTGTCGGTCAGGTGCACGTGCGCGTGGCCGAGCAGCGGCCCTCGCGGTCCGAGCAGCCACGTGAGCGTCTCCCGGTGCTTGGAGCGCTGGATGATGCCGGACTTGTACTCCACGGTCGGCGAAGGCGCCCGGTCGCGCGTCTCCTGGATGCACCGGGCCGCGAGCTCGGTGCTCAGGGACACGCTGGCATGGGCGAAGACGTCGGTGTTGCCCCCGATGAGCTTCTGCCCCTCGGAGCCCGACTCGTCGCAGGCGATCTCGAGGACTCGGTCCGCCTGCGTGAGGTCTTCGCGATTACCCGTCAATGCCCTGTCTTTCGGCGGGGAACACTCGTCGGGAGCCACCTCTCCCGGTGATCCGCTTGTTCAGCATCATCGTCCCTTTCGTACGGATCCTCCACGGGTTTTCCGTTGTCTGCCCGGTGTCGGAGTCTGAACCTTCCCGCGCCATGCCGCGTATCCCCCAGTAATCACCAGCCCTTGCCGGCCAGAGAGGGGCGATCATGCGGTGGAGCGCGCGGCGGCTGCCGGAGATCCTGTGGACTGTGGTGGCCGTGGCGCTGTGCGTCCCGGTCCTGGCCGCCTGCGCGCCCGCCGGCGGGGAGCCCGTCGCCGCCGCCGGTGTCGCGGCCGAGGTGAACCCCGACGTCCAGTTCTCCCAGGAGATGATCCCTCATCACCGGCAGACCATCCGGATCGCCGAGCTGGTGGCCGACCGGACCACCAACGCGTACGTGCGGAAGCTCGGCGAGAAGCTGATCATCGACGAGCGCGCCGACATCGAGCTGATGGAGTCGTGGCTGCGGTCCTGGCAGGCCCAGGTGCCGCCGGAGGACGCGGACTACGGGCACGCCATGCCCGGCATGATCTCCGCGGCGCAGATCTCGGTGCTGGAGGGGCAGTCCGGCGCGGAGTTCGACCGTACGTGGCTGACCCTGCTGGCCAGGCACCTCGACAGCGGCGTCGAGATGGCCCAGGCCGTGCAGACCATGGGCACGCACAAGCCGACCGCCGACCTCGCGGGCAAGCTGATCACCGAGCAGAAGGCGACGATCGCCGAAATCGTCAAGCGGCTGGCCTGACCTGACCCGCCTCCGGCGTCGTACGGTGGACGCTGTCGAAGGAGGCCGGCTTGACCACACCATCTGACGGATTCCACCGCGCCCTGCACCAGGTGAAGCGCACATCGCTGTCCGGTGACACGGCGCAGACCGGCGGCATGCGGCGGCTGGAGGCGCTGTCCGGCCGGACCGTCGGCTCGGAGCGCCTGTGGATGGGGGAGACCCGCGTCGCCCCGGCCACCACCTCCGCCAACCACCACCACGGCAGGTCGGAGACCGGCATCTACGTGGTCAGCGGCCACCCTCGGTTC
This sequence comes from Nonomuraea sp. NPDC048916, assembly GCF_040649575.1. Classification (NCBI taxonomy): domain Bacteria; kingdom Bacillati; phylum Actinomycetota; class Actinomycetes; order Streptosporangiales; family Streptosporangiaceae; genus Nonomuraea; species Nonomuraea sp. NPDC048916. The sequence goes on along the minus strand of NZ_JBEZFS010000001.1, from coordinate 33,006 downwards.
GTCTTCCTCGACGAGACCGACGAGACCGACGAGACCGACGAGACCGACGAGACCGGCGAGGGCGGCGAGGGCGGGCCGCGTGAGATCGTGCTGCGCACCGGCCCCGGCGACTACGTCTACGTTCCGCCGTGGGTGCCGCACCGCGAGGAGAACCCCGATCCCGACGAGGAGGCCGTGGTCGTCATCGCGCGTACGACCCAGGAGGCGATCGTCGTCAACCTGCCGGATCTGCGCTGGGTCGGCCCGGTGGGGACGACCTCCCCGGAGGCGTACGACGAGGGCGAGGGGCGGAGCTCCTGAGTCACGCCGAGGGCGGACCAGCCCCGGCCCGTAGGGCGGGGTGTCGTCCTCAGGCGAACGGCAGGGCCATCTGGTCGAGGAACTCGTCCATGACCTCGTTCAGGGGGCGTGCCTGCTGCTCCTCGATCCAGAGGTGGGTGGAGACACGCAGCGTGACCAGGAAGGCGGCGGCCATGAGGCGGGGCTGGATCCCGCCGGTGTCGCCTGTCCCCGCGCGTGCGGTGACGACCTCGGCGAGCTCGCGTTCGAGCGCCGCGTGGTTGGCTAGTTGCCTGGCCAGGAGCGAGGGGTGTTTCCGGGCCAGCCGGGTGCGCGCGGCCCACCCCTGGTCGGGAGTGCCCACCTCGCGGTAGACGTCGTGGATGGCGCCGCGCATGGCCTGCCAGGGACGTTCGGAGGCGGGCCGGGCGCGGACCCGTTCGACCAGGACCCGGATGAGCTCCTCCTCGCCGTAGAGCACCGCGTCCTCTTTGCCGGCGAAGTAGTTGGAGAAGGTGCGCCGGGAGATGTTGGCCGCGTCGGCGATGGCTTCTACGGTGACGGCGTCGAAGCCGTGCTCGACCGTCAGCCGCAGCGCCGCCTCGTGCACGGCCTGCCGGGTCTCGGCCTTCTTGCGTTCGCGCAGCCCCACCTGGATGTCCATGATCGTATTAGTCTACCGGCATGTAGCGATTTATGCCCAATGCGCAAAGTTTCCCAATGGGCAGATATGCTGACCCCTTGTCGTTCAGGTAGATCACCAGGGGGAGTACACGCGTGAGCGCACCCACGGCCACGGCCGCGCATTCTGAGCCGATGACCCATCGGCAAGTGCTCGAAGCTCTCAGCGGCCTGTTGCTCGTGCTGTTCGTGGCGATGATCAGCGCCACGATCGTCTCGGTCGCGTTGCCGCAGATCATCGGCGCGCTCGACGGCACACAGTCGCAATACACGTGGGTGGTCACCGCCTCGCTGCTCGCCTCGACGGCCTCCACGCCGATCTGGGGCAAGCTGGCCGACCTGTTCAGCAAGAAGCTGCTGCTCCAGGTGTCCATCGTGATCTTCATGGTCAGCTCGGTGGCCTGCGGGTTCGCGCAGGACACCGGCCAGCTGATCGCCTTCCGGGCGCTGCAGGGGCTGGGGATGGGGGCCCTGCAGGTGCTCGTGCAGGTCATCATCGCGGCGATGATCAGCCCCAGGGAGCGCGGTCGCTACAACGGCTATCTCGGGGGCGTCATGGCCGTGGCCACGGTGGGCGGGCCGCTGCTCGGCGGGCTGATCGCCGACACCTCATGGCTGGGCTGGCGCTGGTGCTTCTTCATCTCGGTGCCGTTCACCGTGATCGCCTTCGCGCTGCTGCAGAAGACGCTGCACGTGGTCACCGTGCGCCGCCCCGAGGTCAAGATCGACTACGTCGGCGCCACCCTGATCGCCCTGGGCGTCAGCGTCCTGCTCATCTGGGTGACCTTCGTGGGCAACTCCTTCGACTGGCTGTCCTGGCAGACCGCGGCCATGGCCGGCGGCGGCGCGCTGATCCTGGTGCTGGCCACCTGGGTGGAGACGCGGGTCGCCGAGCCGGTCGTGCCGCTGCACGTCATCCGCCGCCGCACCCCCGCCCTGGCCATCCTGGCCAGTCTCGCGGTCGGCATGGCCATGTTCGGCGGCGCGGTCTTCCTCGGCCAGTACTTCCAGATCGGCCGCGGCTACAGCCCGACCGAGGCCGGGCTCCTCACCATGCCCATGATGATCGGCGTGCTGTTCTCCTCGACGATCTCCGGCCGCATGATCTCCAAGAGTGGCAACGTCAAGCCCTACATCGTCACCGGCGCCGTCGTGCTCACCATCGGCTTCCTCGGGCTGTCCACGCTGGACCACGAGACGCCGCTGCTCTTCGTCGCCGCCGCGATGCTGCTGGTCGGCACCGGAGTCGGCATGTCCATGCAGAACCTCGTGCTGGCCATCCAGAACACCGTCCCGCTGCGCGAGCTCGGCGCGGCCAGCGGCGCGATCACGTTCTTCCGCTCGCTCGGCGGCACCATCGGCGTCTCGGTGCTCGGCGCGATCCTGGCCAACCAGGTCGCGGCCGGCATCGCCGAAGGACTGGCCAAGGCCGGCGTCAAGCCGTCGGCCTCGGGGGGAAGCGGCACCCTGAACCTCGCGGAGATGTCCGAGCCGGTCAGGGCCGTCGTGCGCGCCGCCTACGGCGACGCCACCGGGCACATCTTCCTCGTCTCCACCGGCATCGCCGCCCTCGGCGTCATCGCCACCCTCTTCCTCAAGCCGACCCGGCTTCGCGACAGCGTCGACCTGGAGCCGGCCCCCGAGCCCGGAGAGCCGGTCTCCACCTAGGTCTTCCGCCCTCGGCCGGAGATCGGCCCCCGAGCTCGGAGAGCCGGTCTCCACCTGGCTTTCCGCCGCCGGAAGCCGGAGCTCGTGACCCCCGGCGTGCCCGGCGTGCCCGTCAGTGCGATATCCGCATGACGACCGCCTTGGGCTCGGTGAAGAACTCCCGGCTGAAGTCACCGCCCTCGCGGCCGATGCCCGAGTCGCCGACGCCGCCGAAGGGAGCGCGCAGGTCTCGGATGAAGAAGCAGTTCAGCCAGACCGTGCCGGCCTTGAGCGCGGCCGAGACGCGGTGCGCCCGGTTGACGTTCTCGGTGAAGAGCATGGCGTTGAGGCCGTAAGGGGTGCCGTTGGCCAGGGCCACGGCCTCGTCCTCGGTGTCGAAGGGCTGTACGACGACGACCGGCCCGAAGATCTCCTCCCGGCAGTGCCGGGCGGACGGCGGCAGGCCCACGATCACGGTGGGCCTGACCGCCCAGCCTTCGCCGAGCCCCCCGGTCAGGATCGTGCCCTCGCCGACGTCCGTCACGTACGAGCTGACCTTGGCGAAGTGCGTCTCGCCGGCCAGCGGGCCGAGCTCGGTGGCCGGATCGGACGGGTCGCCGCAGACCAGTGCCTCGGCCTTCTTGACGAAGCGGTCGAGGAACTCGTCGTAGACGGCGCGCTGCACGAACAGCCGGCTGCCGGCCAGGCACACCTGCCCGGCGTTGCGGAAGATGGCCTCGATCGACCAGTGCACGGCGTTGTCCAGGTCGGCGTCGGCGAAGACGATGTTCGCCCCCTTGCCGCCGAGCTCCAGGCTGACCGGGGTGAGGTTGGCCGCCGCGGCCCCGGCGATGGCCCGGCCGGTCGCCGACTCGCCGGTGAAGGTGATGCGGTCGACCCGGGGGTCCTCGGTGAGCGCCTGACCCACGGACTCCGGACCGAACCCGTGCACCACGTTGAGCACGCCGGGCGGCATGCCGGCCTCCAGGGCGAGCCGTCCCAGCAGCGTCGCCGAGACCGGAGTGTCCTCCGCCGGTTTGAGGACGACGGTGTTGCCCCAGGCCAGAGCGGGAGCGACCTTCCAGCTCTCCAGCATCAGCGGGAAGTTCCAGGGCGCGATCGCCGCCGTCACCCCCGACGGCTCGAAACGCGTGTAGGCGTGGTGCCCGGAGTCCATCGGGAGGAGCCGGCCGGTCGAGAGGCGGGCGTGGTCGGCGAAGAACCGGAAGTTGGCGGCGGCCCGCTGCACGTCGTGGCCGCTCTGGGTGACCGGCTTGCCCATGTCACGCGTGTCGGCCCGCCTGATCTCGGCCTGGCGTTCCTCCAGCAGGTCGGCGATCCGGTGCAGGATCCTGCCGCGTTCGGCGAACCCCATCCGGGGCCACGGCCCCTCGTCGAAGGCCCGCCGGGCCGCGGCCACCGCCACGGCGGCGTCGGCCGGATCGCCCAGGGCCGCCTCCGCCCAGGGCTCGCGGGTCCAGGGATCGACGCTCGCGAACCGCCGGCCGTCGAGCGAATCCACTTCACGGCCGTCGATGACGTGCCCGTAGTAATCGGTCATTCCGCTGCCGACCTTTCCGCGATCGTGACGTCACCGGCGGCCCAGTGGGTGGCCGGAACCTCCCGTACGACGACGCGCACGCTCTCCTTGGGCGCGCCGATGGAGCTGACCACCGCCTCGGTGAGGCTGGAGATCAGCGCGCGGATGCCCTCCGCCGTCCGGCCCTGGGTGAGTGTGACTTCAACGAGAGGCATGCGCACCGCCTGAGACGAATACCGGACCGAGACGCGTGAAGTGGCACGCGATGGACGCGCCGGGCGGGGCGAACACCGCGTCGGTCATCCCGCCGGTCAGCACGATCCACCCGGGCTCGATCGCGAGCCCGCGAGCCCCGAGCTCGTTCGCCGCGAGGGCGAGCGCGCTCGCGGGATGCCCCTGCACCGCGGCCCCGGTGGCGGAGTCGACCACCTGGCCGTCGACCTCCACCAGCACCGCCTCCAGGCTCAGGTCCAGCTCCCGGGGGTCCATCGCGACCGATCCGGTCACGTAGGCCGCCGACGAGGCGTTGTCGGCGATCACGTCGGGGAGCCGGAACCGGAAGTCGCGGAAGCGGCTGTCGATGACCTCGGCCCCGCCCATGACCGACTCCACGGCGGCCAGTGCGGTCGCGGTGGTCACACCGGGCCCGGCGAGCCGCCTGCCCATCACGAACACGATCTCCGGCTCCACGCGCGGATGGATCAGCCTGTCCTGAGGGACGGGATCTCCGGGGGGCAGCTCCATGGCGTCGGTCAGCCAGGCCACCAGGGGCGACGAGATCCCCATCCGCTCCTGCTTGGCCCGGCTCGTCAGCCCCAGCTTGATGCCGACCAGGTTTTCCCCGCGTTCGAGGCGGAGTCTCAGCGTCGCGTCCTGGACGGCGTACGCGGTCGCGACGTCGAGCTTCGGCCACTCGTCGGTGATCGGCTCTCGGTCGGTCCGCTCGTCCTCGCACCTGAGCAGCTCGATGGCCGCCCGCTCGACGGTCCAGGCGCTCATCGCGGCACCCCGCCCTCTCCCGCGCCGAACCGCGCGCTGACCGACCCCAGGCCGGCGAACCTCACGCTGACGACGTCGGACGCCGCCACGGGGATGGCGGCGGTGACGGACCCGGGGAGGATGACGTGACCGGCTTCGAGGGTGACGCCGAGGGCCCCGACGGTGTTCGCCAGCCAGACCAGGCTGTTCAGCGGCGAGCCGAGCACCGCCCCGCCGGCCCCGGTCGCGGCCAGCCGGGAGTTGACGTGCACCGTGCAGCCGCTCAGCCGCAGGTCCACCTCGCTCAGAGGGGTGGGGTTCCGGCCCAGGACGACGCCGCCCGAGGAGGCGTTGTCCGCGATCGTGTCGAGGAGGCCGATCCGCCAGTCGCGGATCCGGCTGTCGATCAGCTCGATGGCCGGCAGCACGAAGTCGACGGCGGCGGCGGCCTGGGCGGTCGTGACCCCGGGACCCCGCAACGGGCTCCTGAGGACGAACGCGATCTCGGGCTCCACGCGCGGCTGCAGGTAGGCGCCGATCGGGATGGGCTCGTACTCGGAGTGGAACATGTCGTCGAGCAGGTGGCCGTAGTCGGGCTGGTCGACCCCCATCTGGCGCTGCATCGCCACGCTGGTCAGGCCGACCTTGTGTCCCTTGATCGTGGCGCCGCCGTCGAGCCGGCTCCGGATCTGGAGTAGCTGGATCGCGTACGCGTCCTCGAGCGTCAGGTCCTGGAAGGTCTCGGATAACGGCTCGATCGGCTTGCCGGAGGCGTACGCGTCCAGCAGGAGACCCGCGGCGGACGCGCGTCGTCCAGGGTCCACATTCCCTCCACCTGTTCGTGCGATGAGCGCGGCCCGGAAAGCCATGCAGTATGACTATCCCGGACCAAGATATTTATGGGCAGATACTAGTTCGGGCGTGGCGAGGACATCAAGGTGCCATCACCCCGGGCCAGTCCGAAGAGGCCGGCGGCGGTGCCCGAGAGGATGGCGCGCTCCGCCTCGGGGTCGAGGCCCGCGTCCAGCACGGCCGTCCCGGCGGGGCGCTCGGCGATGGGGAAGGGATAGTCGGTGCCCACCATGACGCGATCGGCCCCGACGGTCTCGACGAGCGCGCGCAGCGTGGCCGGGTCGTAGACCAGGGAGTCGTACCAGAAACGGCGCAGGTAGTCGCGCACCGGCCGATTCGGGGGCCGCACCCCGGGCAGCGTCTCGACGCAGCGTTCGAGGCGCGGCAGCAGGGGCAGCAGCGCGCCGCCCCCGTGGGACAGGACGATCCGCAGGCCGGGATGCCGGTCGAGGACCCCGCCCAGGATGAGGGTGGCCGCCGCCGCGGCGGTCTCGGCCGGCATGCCGACCGCGTACAGCAGCCCGTGCTCCCTGAGCCGGTCACCGCCCAGCACCTGCCAGGGGTGCAGGAGCAGTACCGCGCCGTGCTCGGCGCAGGCGGAGTAGAACTCGTCCAGCGAGGGGTCGTCGAGCGGGCCGCCGTTGACGTTGGTGCCGATCTCGACGCCGGCCAGGCGCAGGTCGGCCACGCACTCGGCGACCATCGCGGCGGCGACGTCCGGCGCCTGGAGCGGGACGGTCCCGAGCCCGGCGAAGCGTGCGGGTGCCGTGTCGACGAGCGCCGCGATCCAGGCGTTCTGCACGCGCGCCAGCTCGGCCGCGCCCCGGGCCGGCAGCCCGTAGCCGAAAGTCACCGGAATCGGCGACACGACCTGGGCGGACACGCCGTCCGCGTCCATCTCCTCCAGCCGCCGCGCGGTGTCCCAGCACCGGTCGTCGATCGCCCGGAAGAAGGTGTCGCCGAGCCGGAGGTCGGCCGTGCGCGGCCCGGTGGGCAGGATGTTCGGCCAGGCTCCCGGGTATCTCGCGGCCAGGTCGGGTAACTCCTTCGGGATCCCGTGCGCGTGCACGTCGATCCGGCCGGCGCCGCTCACGTCGACACCACCTGTCCCTTGTCGACCCGGGCGGTCTCGATGGAGTCGCGCAGTTTCGCCAGGAGCGCGGTGAGCGTGCGGCGGTCCTCGCCGTCCAGGCGCCAGATGAGCGCCTCGAGATAGCGCCAGTGCGACGGCAGGAACTCCGCCAGGAACCGCTCACCCGTCTCGGTGTTGGCGATGAGGTACGAGCGGCGGTCGTCGGGGTTGATCCGCCGCTCCACGAAGGACCGCTGCACCAGCCCGTCGATGACGCTCGTCAGGTTGGCCGGCCGGATGGAGATCGCCAGTGCCAGCTCGCCCATGTTCAGCGGCCGGTCCGCCCGGTGCAGCACGTTGAGGATGTTGAACTGGCTGACCGACAGCCCGTGCACGGCGAGCTCGGCCGCTCCCGCCCGGTCGAACGCCGACATGGCGCGGTAGAAGGTGAGGGTCAGCGTCAGCAGGTCGGGGTCGAAGTCGGGCCCGTGCTCGGCCTGGGTCCGGGCGACCTGCCACTCGACCGTCGACTCCTCGGGATCGGTGTCGTGGGACACGCCCGCCTCCAGCTCGTTTGTCGGTTCCATCGGCGACCCGGCCAGTTACTTGGATCCAAGATATTTATGGTTGACGATAATACAGGACCACATCTATTTTGAGGCTCCGCGTCGGCGACGGCGTCGACGGCGCAGCGTCTGCAGCGAAGGAAGCGGTCATGGCAGAAGTACTGGGCGTCGGCCTGTCTCACTATCCCCTGTTCGGCGGGCTGGACGAGAACATGGCCGGCCTGTTACAGCGGACCCTCACCGACCCGGGCATCCCCGCCGAGGAGAAGGACGTGGCCAACTGGCCCGAGCTCGCCCGCCGCGAATGGGCGGACGACGAGGGCCGGGCGGCGGCCAAGGAGCACCGCGCCGCCCTGGTCAGGGGATTCGAGCAGGTCCGCGCGGCCATCGACGACTTCAACCCCGACGCGCTGGTCATCTGGGGCGACGACCAGTACGAGAACTTCAGAGAGGACATCATCCCGCCCTACGCCGTGCTGGCGTACCCGACCATGGACCTCAAGCCCTGGGCGCACGCCGACCGCTCGTCGGACATGCGCGACCGGCCCAACATCTGGGGCGAGGACCACAGCACCACCTTCCGGGTCCACGGCCGCCCGGACATCGGGAAGTACCTCGCCTCCGGCCTGCTGGAGCGGGAGATCGACGTCGCCTACGCCTACAAGCCCGCGCATCACCCCGGCCTGCCGCACGCGTTCCTCAACGCCGTCCTCTACCTCGACTACCACCGCACCGGCTTCGACTACCCCGTGGTGCCCTTCCCCATCAACTGCTACGGCAGGCGGGTCGTCAGCTACCGGGGGTTCATGAGCGAGGTCGACGACGTGCGCGAGCTCGACCCGCCGTCCCCCACGCCGCGGCGGCTCATGCGGGTGGGCGCGGAGGTGGCCCGGCTGTGCGCCGAATCGCCGTGGCGGATCGCCCTGGTCGCCTCGTCGAGCTGGTCGCACGCGTTCCTCTGCGACCGCACCTGGCGGCTGCGCCCCGACACCCCGAGCGACGTACGGCTCTACCAGGCCCTGGCCGGGGGCGACCTGGAGACGTGGCGCGAAACCCCGCTGCGGGAGATCGAGGAGGCCGGCCAGCAGGAGCTCCTCAACTGGTTTCCGCTGGTGGCCGCCATGGAAGAGCTCGGACACCCGGCGCCCGTGTGGTCGGAGTTCGTGGAGACCGCGGTGTTCAACTCCAACAAGGTGTTCGCGATCTACGGCCCCACCGCCACGGCGAAGTAGCCGGACGCCTACCTCTGAAAGCTCGAAAGCCAGATCAGAACCCCTGACCTGGCTTTCGTCGTTCCGGGCGGGTGGTGCTGCTCGCGTTGAGGAGCTCGGAGGCGAGGACCTCCGGAGTGTGCGGGTATCACTCTTTGTTGCGGGCATCGCCCGTCGGATAGGGTCGCTGCACGTGAACGGCCCCTCGCTTGCCCTCCGCCAGCGCTCGCTCGGCGACCCCTCGACCGAGTTCCCGCTGTTCCCGCCGCTGACCCGAGGCTGCCCCAAGACCAGCACCGACGAGATCGCCTACCCGCTGGACGTCGTCTACGACTACGGCCGGGTGGACCAAGGCCTGTTCGAGCAGGAGCCAGGGGCCGACATCGCGCGGTGGTCGCCGCTGCTGCCGCCGCTGGCGGCGCCCACGCTGGGAGAGGGCGGGACGCCGCTGGTCGAGTTCGACGGCGTGTACGTCAAGGACGAGTCGCAGAACCCGACCTGGTCGCACAAGGACCGCCTCAACCGGGTCACCGTCTCCGCCGCGATCGCCTCCGGCGCGCCCGGCGTGGTCGTGGCCTCCTCCGGCAACCACGGCGCGTCGGCCGCCGCCTACGCCGCGCGGGCCGGGCTGCCGGCCATCGTGTTGTCCTCGGCGCAGTCGCCGCCCGCCGTGCAGGACTTCGTGCGCGCGTACGGGGCCAAGGTCTTCTCCGTGCCGACCGAGGCGCGCTGGCCGTTGCTCAGGGAGGTCGTGGACCGGCTCGGCTATCACCCGGTCAGCAACCAGACCGTGACGCACACCGGGCACCCGTTCGGGCCCGAAGGGTATAAGACGATCGCGTACGAGCTGTTCCTGCAGCTCGGCACGGTGCCCGCGGCCGTCTTCTCGCCCACCGGCTACGCCGAGCTGCTCTACGGGATCTGGAAGGGCTTCACCGAGCTGCGCACGCTGGGGCTGGCCGGTTCCGTGCCGCGGATGTTCTCCTGCGAGGCGGCCGCCGGCGGGCCGCACGCCCGGGCGCTGGCCACGGGCGCGCCCGCCGCGATCGTCACAGTCGGGGCCAGCGACGCCCACGGGATCGCCGGAGGGGTCGGCGGGCACCGGGGGGTGCTGGCCGTGCGGGACAGCGGCGGCGAGGCGGTGGTCGTGACCGACGACGAGATGCGGCTGGCGCGTCAAGACCTGGCCCTGCGGGGGATGTGGCAGGAGCTGTCGGGCGCGGCCGGGCTGGCCGGGTACCGCAGGCTGGGGCGCTCCTTCGACGGGCCCGTGGTGTGTGTCGCGACGTCCGCTGGGTTCAAGGACGTGGGAGTCGGGGCCGAGCCGCACCCCGTGCTGGCGAACCCGACGCTGGACGACCTCATGTCCTGAGCCACACGCGGAGCGGGGCCCGTGGGGGGTGACCCGTTCATGTCCTCCAGCGCCCGGCACCGGCCTCGTGCTCCCCACGCCCGTGGGGTGGCCCGGCTCAGCCGGACGGACTGTTCTATATCCGTCACGATCTGGATACTCTACGCATTCAGCCTGTGTACTGGACGGCCTGGGCGGCAGGAACAGGCCGCCAGGGCGGACGGATGACCTGCGCGCGGATCCGCACACCTCGCCCTCCATCCGTACGCCGCCGACCCATCACGAATGTCACCGGCGGTGGAACGAGGTGACAGCAGCGGCGATCACGTGACCATGCCGTAGCACTCAATGAGCTACGGCTGCTGTAGCAGATCACGCGACGGCGCACGTGAGAATGGCTTGATCGTCGGCAAACAGAGGAGATTCGATGAACCACAGGACCGCCGTCGCGTCGCTGGCCGCCGCCTTATTGGTGACCGGTTGCTCGATAACGACCCCCGAACCAGACCAGAAAGGCATCGTCTACGACGCGGGGATGTTCTCCGACACCACCTTCCAGAACTGCGTCGAGCCCGGTGTGCGCGATGTGTCCGGCTGGGGCGACAAGGGCTACGTCTACCCGGCCGGCCAGCGCACCTTCGAGTTCGCGGCCGACCCCAACGACCCGTCGGGGGTCCAGACGAAGCCGGCGGCCGAGGCCGGGCCGCTCACGATGTGGACCAAGGACCCGCTGGAGATGCGCGTGTCGGGCGTCGCCACGTTCTCCCTCACCGCCGACTGCAAGACGTTGCGCCTCTTCCACGAGCAGATCGGGCTTAAGTACCAGGCCTACACCGACGCCGGCTGGAACAAGCTGCTCAGCGTCTACATCGGCCAGCCGCTCGACCGGGCCCTGGACGCGGCCAGCAAGGAGTTCGCCTGGCGCGACCTGACCTACCTCGACCCGCAGGCCAAGCAGCAGTGGGAGGCGAAGGTCGCCGAGTACATGGGGCTGTTCCTGCGCGAGCAGGGCGGTGCCGAGTTCTTCGACAAGTTCTCGGTCACGCTCCAGCAGCCGCAGCCGCCGCTGAAGGTGCGTGAGGCGATGGCGGCCGTCCAGCAGGCCCAGGAGGAGAACACCGCGCAGAAGGCGAAGAACGAGAAGGCCCGCACCGAGCTGGAGGCCATCAAGGCGCTGAGGGACGTGCTCGGCGCGCAGGGCGCGGTCATGTGGCAGGCCGTCAAGGACGGCCGCGTCCAGATCATCGTCTCCGACACCGGCCAGATCAACATCACGCCCAACAAGAACGGCGGCAACTGAGTCGGACCCGCGATCGGTCACGACGCGGGCGGCGCCGACGGCCGGAGGCCGGCCGCTCAAGAGCTTCATCGACTGCCCCGGCCCGCCCACCGGCCGCGGGGGCCCGCCTCTCCCCGGTGCGGTAAGGCACGCTCGCCCGTCGCGTCACGGGCATGGCCCATCCTTCCGTACTGATCGCGGTGACGATCCGCCTGGCCGGCTTCGTTGTCGAGACGATCTGGTGACCGGTACGGGACGAGACCGAGGACCGAGGACCGTTGCCACGCCACCTGGTCACAGCGATCTGCAACAGATCGCAGGGTGCCGGACATGTACCAAGATGTCCGGCACCTTCGGCTAGGAGACCCTGTGACAGAGCGAGATCGCTTCGAAGCGGTCTATGACGCGTACTACCCGGCGATATATCAGTACGCCGCCCGCCGTACCGCTTCCCCCGACGACACCGCCGACGTCATCTCGGAAACGTTCCTCGCCGCGTGGCGGCGCATCGGCGACGTCCCCGAGGGGGAACGCGCGCTGCTGTGGCTCTACGGCGTGGCCCGCCGCGTGCTGGCCAACCAGCAGCGCGGCGCCTCGCGCCGGGCCGTGCTCGCCGAACGGCTTCGTGACGAGCTGGCCACCGAGCGGCCGACGACGCCGGTCGAGCTGCGGCATGTGCGCGCGGCCTTCGACGCGTTGCCCGAGCGGGATCGCGAGGTGCTGGCACTGGCCTGCTGGGAGGGATTGACCGGCGACCAGATCGCCAACGTCGTGGGATGCACGGCTGTCGCCGCCCGCACCCGCCTGCACCGGGCCCGCAAACGCCTGGCGGCGTCGCTACAGCAACAGTCCTTCCCGGCGCCCGTGATGGGAGAAGCATGAACGACATCGACAACCTGGTAAGGGCCATCGATCCCGCACCGCGGGCGCCGGATCACAGCCCTGGCGCGCGCGAGCTTCGGGCCGCGATCCTGGCCGAGGATCGCGGCGCCCCCATCGCCGCAACGCGTCACGCCGGCCGGTCCGGCCCCCGGAGGCTGCTCCTCGGACTGACGGCCGCGGCCGTGCTCGCCACGGGGATCGTGGTCGGCCCGAGCCTGCTGGAGGACGGCTCCGGCGTGACACCCTCGTACGCCGTCACCAAGGACTCCAACGGGATCGTGTACGTCACGGTCCGCGACTTCAGCGACGCCGCCGGGCTGCGGAGGCAGTTGCGGGACCTGGGCGTCCCGGCCATCGTCGACCACGCCCCCCACGGTCAGAAGTGCCAGGAGCCGCGCGGGACGTACGTGGAACAGATCCCCGCCGGTCTCTACTCCGTGCCCGAGAACATTCCAGGGGAGGCGCGGGGGCCCGGGTGGCGGATGCGGATCGACACCAAGCTTTTCCGGCCCGGCCAGACCTTCGTCTGGACCATCACCGACAGCCCAGGCGGCAGCAGCACCAGCACCATCCTCATGACCGGGCCGGTGGCGCCTTGCGTCCTCGTCCCCGACGACACCAGGGGGAAGGTCGAAACGAACCCGCCCTACCGCGTGGCGACCCTCAAGGACCGCACACTCGCCGGACTCCGGGTGGACGAGAAGACCGTGGGCGAGGTACTGCCGGAGCTCGAGAAGCGCGGACTGAAGGTCAAATTCCTGATCATGGGAATCGCGCCCGGGAACCCGGGCGGCTACGGCGAACTACGCACGCAGGACACCCCCGTCGGGGATGACTGGATCGTCTGGGAAGCGGAGGAATCCACCCGAGAGGACGGAGTGATCCGCCTGCTCGTCACCGACAAGCGCTACGACAGGAACCCCGTCTACGGCGGCCCTCGCGACGACATCATCAAGGAATGACCACGGACCCTCCCGTGCGGAGGGTCCAGAAGTTCACGGTCGGTGCGAACCGGCCGGCCCGACCTCCGCCCGCGGCCTCCCGGCGGGAACCTCGGCCGCCCCTCCGGATCCGTGCTCCCCGCCGATTGAGAGCTCGGTGGGGGCCAGGATCACGACCGGTCTGCCGCCGACGGGGGTGGGGTTGAGTCTCCAGTAAGGGGAGGCGCGAGGGTGAGGGTATGGACGGCGGCACGCTCTACTCGATCGGTGATCTGGCCCGGCGGACCGGGCTGACGGTCAAGACCATCCGGTTCTACTCCGACCGCGGGATCGTGCCGCCGGCCGACCGAAGCCCGGCCGGCCACCGCCTCTACGGCATCGACGCCGTCGCGCGCTTGGACCTCGTGCGGACACTGCGCGACCTGGGCCTGGACCTTCCCACGATCCGGAAGGTCCTGGATCAGGAGATCTCGCTCACCGAGGTCGCCGCGGCGCACGCCGAAGCACTGGCAGTGCAGATCCGAATGCTGCGCCTGCGGCGTGCGGTGCTGACGACGGTGGCCAGACGCGGGTCCACCCCTGAGGAGATGGATCTCATGCACAAGCTGGCCAAGCTCTCCGAGGACGCACGTCGGCGTCTGATCGGCGATTTCCTCGACACCGCTTTCGGTGACCTGGGCGACAACCCCGAGTTCGTGGGAGTCATGCGCTCGATGACGCCCGAGCTGCCTGACAATCCCGAGGCCGAGCAGGTCGAGGCGTGGGTGGAGTTGGCCGAACTGTCTCAGGACCCCGATTTCCGCGCCGGCGTGCGGCGCATGGCTGAGCACCATGCGGCCGAGCGTGCCCTGGGCGACACCGCGGCCCTGCGCCGAGACTCTGTCGCAATGGTTCGTGACCAGGTCGGGCCAGCCCTGACGGCCGGCGTCGATCCGGCCTCGGCCGAGGCCGATCCGGTCGTCGCGGCGGTCACGGCTCAATACGCGCATGTCTATGCCTGTCCCGACGACGCCGGCCTTCGGCGCCGGCTGCTGGCCCGGCTGGAGAGCGCGAACGACCCTCGCAGGGAGCGGTACCTTCAGCTGCTCGCGGTGATCAACGGATGGTCGGCCCCGGAGAATCTGACACCGGTGCTCGACTGGTTCATCCAGGCCCTGCGCGTCCGGATACCGGCGTAGCGGGCCGTCGCCACGTGGGCAGCGCCGGATCGGTCTCGCCTGGGGGACCGACCGGGGCCGGTGTGGCGCGGGTAGTTCCTACTCGGCCACGGACGGGGCGACCGTGCTCAACGGAAAAGGCGATCCGCGTCAGATCATGCGGGGGAGTTCCAGCAGAACTATCTGTGGAACACTCGTGAATATCTGGACCTGATCGAGTGGATGCGCGCAGGCGACCTTCCATGACGACTGAGGACCAGGTCGGATCCATCCCCAACCTGGGCCTCGAACATGAGATTTCCGGTTCGTCGCCAGGCCTCGTCGGAAAGGCCGTGGGGCGCACTCGACCTGCCGTCGCGACCGGTGCCGGCACGGGCGATGGCAGACGGTCAATGGTCATCCACCACGGCGAGCACCGATTCCGCACCATGCCGGCACATGAGTGAAGAGCTCCGCGCCCACGGTGGACGCCGATCAGCCCGCCGGGTAGATTCGCTTGTGGCGCCGTCCTGCGCCCAACTCCCGGTTCCGGTGCTCACGCCACCGGCTGTGCGGGGGCAAAAGGGGTTCGAGCCCTTGGGACGCCGGTCAGCGTACGCCCTTTCCGGCGGGGTCGCGCGAGCGTGAGTCGCGGATCGCCGCCGTGGATGGGAGCAGACGGTGACTGTGCGACGGTCGTTCAAACAGCTCGTCCGGACACGGATGACCAAGACGGGCGAAAGCTACACCGCGGCGCGCGCCGCGCTGCTGGCGGCTCGCCCGCCGGACGGTCTCGAAGCCGGCGCGGCCCCCGCATTGGCGACCTCCGACGAAGCGATCCGGCAGCGGACCGGGCGTGGCTGGGAGGAGTGGTTCGACCTGCTCGACGCGGCCGGGATGGCGCGGCGACCACATCGAGACATCGCCCGATGGGTCGCCGAGTCGCAGGGTGTCGTTCCATTGGCGTGGACCGCGCAGGCGGTGACCGTGAGCTACGAGCGGGTCCGCGGCGGACGTGCCGTCGGCCAGCGATCGGACGGGTTCGCGATCAGCGTGTCGCGGACCGTGGGTGCTCCCGTCGACCGGCTCTTCACCGCCTTCGTCG
Organism: Nonomuraea sp. NPDC048916; assembly: GCF_040649575.1. Lineage (NCBI taxonomy): Bacteria > Bacillati > Actinomycetota > Actinomycetes > Streptosporangiales > Streptosporangiaceae > Nonomuraea > Nonomuraea sp. NPDC048916. Next base: position 17,486 of record NZ_JBEZFS010000001.1, on the reverse strand, counting down.
ACGAGGCCGAGCGCCGCCTGTGGCTGCCCGACGCGCGGCTGCGGCAGCGCACGGCCACCAGGCCCCGGTCGGCGCGTTTCGACTGGGGTGAGGACGGAACCCGGGTCAACGTGACGTTCGTAGCGAAAGGTGACGGCCGCAGCACCGTAACGGTCGAGCATGTACGACTCGCGGACGCCGACGAGGCCGAGAAGGCGAGGCAGTGGTGGCGTCAGCGGATGGCCATGCTGACGTCGGCATTGGAGAGCGAGGGCGTCGATGCCTGAGTCCACGTTCCTCCTCGTTCCGATTGCGACCGTCGTGACGTTCGCGGTGGGCGCGCTCTACTACGGCATCCTGAGTGGGAGGTTGGCGGCAGCGCGTGCGGAGGTTGCCGCCCCAGCGGACGCTTCACCGGCCAAGCCATCATCGTGGACGCTCGCGGTCGAGGTCGTCCGCTGCCTCGTGCTGGCCGGCGTGGTGACCGGCCTCGCCGTGCAGGCCCGGATCGACACCTGGATCGGTGGCCTGGTGCTGGGGCTGCTCCTGTGGATCGGCTTTCCGGCCGTGCTGTGGGCCGGCGCCATCGTCCATGAGCAGACCCCCTGGCGCCTCGCGGCGATCCACGCCGGAGACTGGCTGGTGAAACTGCTGCTGCTCGGCACGATCGTCGGCGTCTGGCGGTAGCCCGATTGGACCTGCGAGCCGCCTCGTCCTCCGGGTCTAACGGTGAATGCTCTCGGCGACGTAGATCCATACGAACATGCGCTCGCTGCGGTAGCCACAGGAGTCTTCCCACGCACGATGGCTGCCGGCCGTCGATCGAGGACCATCGGCTCATGCAGTCTCTCAAGAGGCGCCCGCAGCTGCTGCTGGCCACGCCGTTGCTCGTTGCGGGCCTGCTGGGCATGCGCCAGACCGCCAGACCGCCGGGCACCTGGCCGTCGCGACCATGAGAAACGATCAAGGCCCGGATCGGGATTCACATCCTGACCCGGGCCTTCAGTCGTGCTGTCTTAGCCAGGCTCCGAACGTTTTCCAGGATCGTTCGGAGCCGTTCTCCGCCGCCCGGACCGGCAGGAGTTCGGGCACTGCCGACGCGACTCCCGCTGCGGCGAAGTCTCCCGTCAAAACGCTCTAGCAGTCGCAGATGAAGCCGTAGTTGCCCCAGGACCCCTTCATGACCAGCTGGTACTTGTTGCCGTACAGTCCGTAGATCCCGTGACGGAATTGTTTGTCCGGCGACACCCGTCCTGATCCGACGCGAGCCCCCGTCTCCCTGTCCCACACCTCCCAGTCCACGATGCTGGTGCTGTCGATCCCGATCCATACTCGATTAAGGGTGTGGTTCGCGGGCGTGTAGCCACTGGCGCACTTGTTCGTCCAGTAGTCGGGGCGGCAGGTGTTGTAGACCTGAGCGTTGACCGGCTGGGTCGTCGCGATCGTAGCGGCGGTCGCAGCGATCAGCGCGAGTAAAGTCATGGCGGCTCGGCGCACGATTCCTCCAGGGGGTGACGCCACCTTCGTAAACCGGGTAAGTCTCGCATCAGCCGCCCCATAAGTACAAACGTTTTAAAACAGGCAAAGCGGGTAACGGGAATCGAACCCGCGCCGTCAGCTTGGGAACTGCAGCGATCACCAGGAGTGGACCTCGGGTTGCCTGGTAGTGAGGTTGCCGGTGCGGTCTTTCGAGCATCCCGGAGACAGAGCGCTCTCCATGAAGGGTCCTGCCTCCGGTCACCTACGCCCTGGCTGTGTCGGAGGGTGACTTCAACCGGTCAGAGAGTGACACGCGCTCTGACCGCTGGATCCGGCACCCCACGACCGCGAGCGTCCTGCTCGTCGCCGAAGCCGCCGTCGCCTCTTCCCGGCACAGGACAAGCTCACGTTGGTGCATGGCGAGGGCCCGTTGGCCGTCGCGCTCATCCTCAGGGAGTGATCAGAACCGGAGTCCCCAGAGGGAGTCCTGCCAGCACCTTGAGCGCGCGAGCAGGCACCCTGATGCAGCCGTGCGTGACCGCCTTGCCGAACACCTTCCGGTCCGGCCAGCCGTGGAAGGCGACCGTGCCGGGACCGCCGCCGAAGGTGTCGAGCGTCGCCGAGTGCGTGCCGAGCGGCAGGATCAGCGGGCTGTAGGTCTTCTTCTTCGGCGACATCAGGGCCAGCAGGAAGGTCCTGCCCACCGGGGTGGGCGTCTCAGGGCCGCCGACTGCCACCGTCCAGGTGCCGAGCTTCTTGCTCCCGTTCATCACGGTCAGCTGCCTGGTGCCCAGTTTCACGACGGCGCGGTAGCGGCTGCGCGCCTTCGTCAGGCCCTTGGCCTTGATCCAGCCGGTCACGTGGTTGGGCTTGCTGGGCAGGAGCACGCGGTACCAGCCCTTGCGCGCCTCCACCACCGGCACCCAGGTCTGGCTGCCGAGCTGCTTCGCCGGGAGGGTGGCCGCGGGCTTGCCGCCAGGCAGGGCGTAGACGGCCACCGTGCGTGCGGGGTGAACCACGATGCCGCTCAGCTTGCCGTACGCGTCAGTGTCCTGCGGGAGGCCGCTCAACTCCGTGAACGTGGTGGCCTTGGGGAGTGCGCTCGCCGTGGCCGAGGCGCCGGCGGCGAGGGTGACGGGCGACGCGGCGACGCCGGCGGGGGTCGAGGCGACGAGGCTCATGGCGACGAGCGCGGCACCGATGAGTCGGCAGGGGGCATCGAGCGGCACGATCGGCTCCTGATGTTCTATGGCACATACGACACGAGTGTGTAACCATCTGGCCCCGCTAGATAACGGTTTGGAACGTTCGAAGACCCTTGGCCAGCGGATGTGCCATTTTTACACAGATGAGCCTGGTGAGGCTCAAGCTCTCTCATACATCCCGAGGTGCGGTCGTGACACCCCCCAGACTCTCTTCAGTCCGTCGCTGGGCAACAGCGGCATTCATGCTCGTCGTGGCAGCGTTCGCGGTGCTGGCCATCTCCAATACGGCCTCAGCTGGAGCCTTCCAGGGGAAGCCGCCCGGCGACAATGGCGACGTCAAGATCCACAAGTGGACGACGCCGGAGGACGACCAGCGCAACGAGCCGCGCGTCTGCGTGTTCTATCTGGTCGGGTTCAACTTCGACGCGGCCGAGCAGGTGAGCTGGGAGATCAAGTCCTGGCCGCCCACGGGCGACACGACCACCGTGAAGAGCGGCGCTCTCGTGCTCGATGGGGACGGGCATGGCCGTACCGTCGACATGACCCTGCCGAACGGGCACTACAAGCTGTTCTGGACCTTCGCGGGGAAGAACGGCGCGGCCAAGCAGAAGGTGTTCTGGGTCGAGTGTGAGCCCACGCCCACCCCGACGCCCACTCCGACTTCCACGCCCACGGTGACCCCCACGCCCACGGTGACGCCCACTCCCACGCAGACGCCCACCGCGACGCCGACGCCGAGCAACACGCCGACTTCCACGCCCACGGTGACCTCCACTCCCACGCGGACGCCCACCTCGACGCCGACGCCGAGCAACACGCCGACCCCCACCCACCCTGGTAAGGGTGATCACGGCACGGTGACCCACGACTGGCTTGAGTGGGACGAGAACGTCACGCTGACGCAGGAGGAGCGCAAGCCCGCGCCCACCCCGACGCCGGTGAAGACCAACATCCCGGTCACCGGCTGACAGGCGACACCGAACGACGGAGGGCCCGGATCAACGCGATCCGGGCCCTCCGTCGTCTTCTCAGCTCCAAACGAGCATGCGCAGCGGATCCGTGAGCAAGTCGGAGCGGGCAGGCGATGATGACGAGGACGACCCACCCGGCCTGGTCCCCGCCGAGTGATCCCCATCGCCAGGCGAAGACGGGTGGCGCACCATGAACACGTCCACCTCGTCCTCGGTTTCGACCATGAACCCGTCCCGCTCGTCCAGCCGGCGAGCCGGACTGCCCTGCAGCACGTTCAATCGAACCACGGCGTCTTCGCGGTCGCACCATTCCAGCAACCTGCTCAGCACGGCAGAACCGATGCCCCTGCCCCATTCGACGCGGACAGGATAGACCTCCTCGCTGCCGATCCAGGGCTGCGTAGGTGGCGAAACCACGTTCTCCGAACGGGTGCTTAGGCCTGTTCGCTCTATTCATGGAGCGGATGATAGATAGCCGCCGCAGCTTCGAGCCGAGCAGTAGCTGCCACAACCTCGGCCCATTCGATCGGCAAAAAAGTTGGCGTCCTGAAGCAACCTCCTGGCGCACCTGCGCATGGAGTGAGCATGCAGAGTGAGATCAGAAACGTGATGGAGGACCCTCCACCGGAGTTCCCCGCAGTGGAGCCTCCTGCGGATGTCACCGTCGCCGAGTTATTCACGGCACACCGTCTCAGCCTCGTCCGATTCGCCTTTCTTCTGGTGGGAGACCAGGAGACGGCCGAGGACATCGTTCAGGACGCCTTTGCTGCCGTGCACCGCCGATGGAGACGTTTGGCCGATCACGATCAGCTACTGCCCTATCTCCGTACCGCGGTGCTCAACGGCTGTCGCGCGGTTCACCGTCGGAGAGCTATCGCCCGGCGATTCGGGGTCGAACGGGAGGCGCCGTTCTGGTCCGCTGAAGTCCAGGCTTTGCTGGGGGAGACCCGGCGTGAGGTGTTCTCGGCAGTTCGTGATCTCTCGCGTCGCCAGCGGGAGGCTGTGGTGTTGCGCTACTACCTCGACCTCTCTGAGGCGGAGACGGCTGCGGTGATGGGAGTCAGCCGCGGAACAGCGAAGTCCACCGTGTCCCGCGCGCTCAGAGCGCTCGCTGTGAAACTTGAGGAGGGCCGATGACCGAGCGGATCGAACAGCAACTCCGGGATGCCTTCGCCGCTGGCGCAGAACTCGTGCGCGTTGAAGCGCTGCGTCCGGCTGACGGTGCCTTGCGGCCAGAAGCCCGCGCGCGTCCCCGTAAGTTCCTCGTGCTGGTTCCGGTGGTGGCCGCTCTAGCCGTAGTGGTGGTGAGCTTCGCCGTCGTGGCCGGGTTCGGTGCTCCGCCTCCGGCACGTACGGGGGAGGCCGGCTCGACGTCCGCTCCGCGCTATCTGCTGGTCGCGGGGAAGGACGGCCTGGCGATCCATGACGCGCGCGACGGAAAGATCACCGAGCGGGTCGCAATGCCTTCGACTCCCAAGGGAATCACCCGTGGCGTTCCTGGTGGATATCTGCTGGCGGGAACCGGAAGGGGGACGACGTTCTATGTGGCTGAGAGCGTGAAGTCGTACACGACGATGGTGAGCACCACGTGGTTCTACCGGCTCCGGGTGGACGACCGGGGGCAGGTCGCCGAAGTGGCGCGGGATGTCATCGCTCCCGTGATCGGAGATGCCGTCAGCTCCATCGCAGTGACGAATGACGGCACCCGGTTGGCCTACAGCCTTGACGGCAAGGTGTGTGGCAAGGACAGGACACTGCGCTTCTGTCCGGGCGCGCGGCTCGTGGTCGTAGATCTGCCCAGCAGGACGACGCGCTCCTGGACGACGAACGCCTTCGGAAACATCTGGGACCTGTCATGGGCAGCCGACGGCCGCACGCTCGGATTTGGGGTCCATTCGGAGGTTCGCGTCCTCGACACGGCCGCCGCTGGTGAGACACTCAAGAACAGTCACACCGTGGTGCGCGACATGCTGACTCCAACGGGGATGGCGATCAGCCCGGACGGCCGCATGATCCTTATCGGCGATGCCTCTTCGCCCAGTGGCGAGCGATCGGGACGCTACTCGATCGAGGAGTACTCCGTCACGGACGGTAGGAGGATTCGCACGGTGTTCGGCGCGGACCACTCCGGAAGCACCGCAGCCCAGTGGACTCTCATCCGTTACGACGCCACTGGACGACATCTGCTGATCAAGGGCAATGTTCATCCGCTGAGCAGATTGGACGGCGGCCGTACCACCGTCCTCATCCATGCGGATTCACCCAATGCGTCACAACAGGAGATGCTCGCGGCCTGGTGACGCAGACCTCCCCGGGGGGTCGCACGGATGTTACGAGGACTCCGATCACCGTTCAGCGACTCGACGATCAGGAGCCCTCGCGATCACCGGCTCGTACGCCTCAGCCGTCACGTTGCCACCTCCGGCTGAAAGGTCCCAGCCACTGATCAACTGGACGCATGCGTACGCCTTCGAGCGTAGTCGCTTGCCCGCCCTCGATCTTGTGAAGTGTGGCCGCCCTGTCGCCACACGCCACACGGCGGCGTCAGGGCGCGGCTTGAGGTGCTGTCGCAGCCATGGTTCACGCTGGCCCTCGAACGGCGTACGGCTGGACAGCGAGTACTAGTGGACGAGTGTGGATGTGAGCGGCTGTGTCGGACGCAACCGGGCTTCCGCTGACGGTTCTTGCCGTCAGTCGTGCTTGCGTGCTGTGAGGAGGAGGTATTCCCATTCCATCACCGCTTTTTCCTCACCTTGTAGATGGCCGCGGGCCAGTTCGGTGAGAGCGTGGTCCAGAGCGGCGACCCGGTCGGGGTCCCCGGCTATCCCTCGGTAGGCGGCGATGGTCGGGCCGTAGTTGGCCTTGAAGTAGTCAAGGAACGCGCTGGGGTGAGCGAACCGGTCGATCGTGACCGTCTGCCGGCGCGCGATGACATCGGTGACCGCGTCCCCGAGCAGTGCACGGACGTGACCCTCGCTGCCCCATAGCGGAGGGGGTTGCGCGCCGGGCGGAGGTGGGGGCGCATACGGTTTCATCGTCGCGAACATCTGACCGATGAACCCCTCCGGCGTCCAGTTGAGCAGGCCGATCGTGCCGCCCGGGCGGCAGACCCGGATCAGCTCGTTGGCGCCGGCCTGGTGGTTGGGCGAGAACATGACCCCGACACAGGACAAGACCGTGTCGAACTCGCCGTCGGCGTACGGCAGGGCCTCTGCGTCGGCCTGCCGCCACTCGACCTCTGCGCCGCGCTGCGCGGCCAAGGCCCGTCCGGCCTCCAGCAGTTCCGGGGTCAGGTCGCCGGCCACCACGCTCGCCCCGGCCAGCGCTGCGGGAATGGCGGCATTCCCGGACCCGGCGGCCACGTCTAACACCCGGTCCCCGCGCCCCACCCCACAGGCCTCGACCAGGATCGCGCCCAGATCGGGGATGATCTCGGCGGCGACTGCGGGATAGTCACCCAGCGCCCACATGTCGCGATGCTTGGCCTTCAGGGCGCGGTCGGCCTCTAGCGGGTCGCTCTGAAAGGTCATCGTACTGCTCCCTTATCGTGATCTGCGGTGGACTGCAATCGACGGTAAGGAAGGACGGATTCGCTATCTAGTACAAGATCTGTACCGGCATCCGGCCGAGACCGCTGGCGTTTATGGCGGCTGAATCTAGACTGCGGGGCATGGGGTCCTCGTATCACCAGTTTTGTCCGGTCGCCAAGGCCGTTGAACTACTCGACGAACGCTGGACGCTGCTCGTCATCCGGGAACTGGTGTGTGGGACCGAGCGTTTCAACGAGCTGCGTCGCGGTCTGCCGCGCATGTCCCCCACGCTGCTGTCCCGACGGCTGCACCAGCTCACACATGCCGGCATCGTGGAGAGGCACGTCAAGGACAACGACGTGCGATACGTTCTGACCCAGGCCGGCCACGAGCTGCGACCAGTGGTCGAGGCACTCGCCGCCTGGGGCATCCGCTGGATCGGCGAGCTGGGCGACGAGGACCTGGACCCGAAGCTGCTGCTGTGGGATATGCACCGCAACGTCGACCAGACCGCCGTTCCGGACGGGCGGACGGTCATCGAGTTCCGGTTCCCGGACGCGCCCCCCAACAGTCGCCGCTGGTGGCTCGTGATCACATGTGACGAGGTCGACGTCTGCGACACAGACCCTGGCCACGCCGTGACCGTGACGGTGACCGCCGGTGTGCGCAGCATGGTCGAGGTCTGGCGCGGCAACCTGAGCTGGTCGGATGCGTTGCGCCTCCACGCGGTCGAGGTGCAGGGTCCCGAAGCGATACGCCGCGCCGTGCCCCGGTGGTTCACCCTCCCTGAATGGGCCTCCGTGCCCCGGCCTGCCTAGCACGCGGGCGTCCGCCCTGTCAGGCCGCTTTCCTATCGTTAGCTTCTGCCCGTTCGATGCTCGGCGTGCTCACGCACAAGCACGGATCCTGAAGGCAGCCACTGCGGCCGACTCGCCCGAAGCACCGTTCATGTCGTCCAGAGTGGTGAGCCGCGCTCAACCCGGGCAGCCGAATAGGGTGCGGCTCCTCTTGAGGGACCGGGCTGATCAAGCGGCGCACCAAGCGGATCCTCAAGGACGTCCTGCGGCCGAGGCCCGGGTCGTTCCGGTCACTCCGACGATTCCGGCGACGCCACGCCCGGGGAGGCCGTGGTCGACTCGGCACCGGCCTGCCCAGGCTGACCCGACAATGGAATGTGGCCAAGCTTTCTGAAGAAATCCGTTCCAGCCTGCGTTTCTTCGCTTTCTACCTTGCCAACGGCACTCTGGACATGGAGTTACTTGAAGACATCGACTACCGACCGGCCTTGATGGATTTCGGTTCCACGCTGGAGATGGTCTTCACCATCTACACCAACGTCCTGGAGATCGATGAAAACGGCCAGGTGAACGACGGATACGCCCAGTACCGGGCAGCCCAATGGATCCGCCGATACTGCGACCCCACCTACGTGATCGATCCCCCGTTCGAAGAGTGGGAGACGCGGTTGATCGGTCCTTAACGCGGGCACTGGCGGCTACCCGGTCCCGGGTTCCTGTCGATGTCGCCCCTGTCCAGAAGGGGTGATCAGGCGGCGAGGTGGTGCTCGTCTTGGTGGCGGGCGTGGTGAACGCGGTAGTGCTCTTGATCAATATGGAATCGCCAGTAGGCGGGAAAGTCGGTGTTGGCGATGAGGGCGCGAAGCTTCAAGATGGACTCGGCTCCGGCCAGACCCCACCGAGCGCCGGTGATGTCGAGCCGGTCGCCGATCAGGTGGCGGCAGGCGCCTTCGATGACGCCGGTGGCGATCGCCCGCGAGCGCGCGCTTTTGGGCGAGGCGGCCCGGTTGCACCCGCCGCCCGCACTCATCGACGGCGATCAGAGCATGACCACCGCCGTATTAAGGCACTTCGTAGCGAACCAGAACTTTGGCGAACGGCTCTCCGGTGGCTCGTGCGTATGCCATCCGCGCGCGTGCTTCGCCGAGTGTGCGCGGGCGGTAGCCGGGGCCGCCGCAACAACTCTTGTGGAAGCGGACACCCGCGTGCAGCAGCAGCGAGAGCATTCGCCAGGCTGCGGTGTCCCGCCGACGCGGGGCCGCGAAGGCGGAACCAACATGAATCAGCGGCTCGGCGCAGCGCGGGCACAACCGGTCGTTGTGCTCGCGGGTCGGGTAAGGCTGCTTGTACGAGGCGCGGCAGGGCAGGCAGACGAATGACGTCTTCGCATGAGCCATGCGCTCAGGCTAGGCCCGTCACCGGCCTCGATCGACAGAATTTCCGGCCTGGCTGACAAGATCCGAGGGACATGCCCTAATGGCACGCAGAGATCAACGACCCTAAACAAGATCAAAGCCCAGGTACCGAATCCATCGGTCTACCTGGGTTTTCGCTTTGAGAGCGGGTGCCAGGAATCGAGCCCGCGCTGTCAGCTTGGGAACTGCATCGATCACGGCCCGCTGGGGCACTGAGCTGGACAGAAGGTCGGTCCTGAGTGGCCGTGGTTCACCCCTCGTTACCTCTCTTAATGGCCCGCTAATGGCCCGGCTGGTGTTCTCGCGTGACGAAGGCACCAAGCCCGCGAGAGGAGTTCGCACGATCGCCATCTTGGAACCAAAACCAGTAACCCTCGCTCGCAAGGAGACCGCTCAGCTCTCGCCGGTGCGCAACTGACCAGCGGCGGTCCTCCAACGCCAGCAAAGCGGCCGCGACGCCTCGGGAGGATGAGAGGTAGGATAGAGGGCATGAGCGAGCCTACTGGCAAGTATTCGATCACCATGCCGCGTGACATCGCCGAGGCCGCCCGGTCCCGGAGCGGCCCTTCCGGCCTGTCCGCCTACGTCGCCGCCGCCGTCGCCCGCCAGATCGAGCGCGACAACCTCAGTGAACTCATCCAGGTCGCCGAGGCCGAGCACGGCCCCATCACCGACGACGAGGTCCAGGCACTGCGCGACCAGCTCCACCAGGCCCGGCGGGGACAGGCCAATGGTGGGGCGGCCGCGTGACCCGTGCTTCTGCCACTCCCGGCGGCACCCTTGTCCTCGACAGCGAGGGACTGGCCAAGGCCGTCCTGCGCGACCGCACGGTCACTGCATGGCTCGCTCTCGCGCGTGCCGACGACCTCCGTGTCATCACCTCTGCCGCCACCCTCGTCGAGGTGGTCCACCCCCGCGTCAACCGGCCGGCCCTGGAGTGGACGCTGTCCCGCCTTGTCGTCGAGCCGGTCACCGAGCCAATCGCCCGCCACGCCGCCACGCTCTTGTCCGACGCCGGCCTGCACGGGCACAAGTACGCCATCGATGCCATGCTCAGCGCCACCGCCCTCGCTGCCCCAGGTCCCGTCACGGTCCTTACCTCCGACCCCGAGGACCTCGCTGCTCTGTGCGGCGGACGCGTCACCGTCATCAAGGTCTGAGTCATGCTCCCTGGCCTGCTGGTTCTGGCAGGCCGACCATCCGACCTAATGGCACGCAGGGATCAACGATCCTGGACAACATCAAGGCCCAGGTACCGAATCCATCGGCCTACCTGGGTTTTCACAATGAGAGCGGGTTACGGGGCTCGAACCAGCGCTGTCAGCTTGGGAACTCTTTCAAGGCATGGCTTCTGAGCTGGAGAAGGGCTGACCTGGGCAGATGTCGGCCGAGTAACCGTGAGTCCCCGTGTCTGCTGTCGATCGCTCTACGGACGGGCATGCAACGGGCACATCTGTAACTAACTGCCGTGGTTTTGGTTGACGGGGTCCTCGTTGTGAAACCCACTCGGCTTGGTTCCCGCCGGATGATCGCCGCGAATCCGGGTCCAGGTAGAAGCGCTCCATCCGGTAGGCGTCCTTCGCCGGCGGCAGCGCCACGCAGCCGGCAAGAGCGCTATCCACCTCGATCATCCACGTGTGCGCCGGCGTGAACCCGTCCCGCAACCACTGCCGCACACGCTGTTCGTCGTATCGCCCGAGCCGCTCGAGATCCGGCCTCAGCACCACGGCCCGCAACTCGGCCACCACCTCGACGTCTGCCACCAAAGCCGGACGAAGCTCCCAGTCCGCCATGACCGGCATGTCATCGCCCCGAGCACCGGCCGACCCTCGGAGTCTCTTACCAGGCGAACCGTCCTTGACCGGTTCCGCCTGCCCCGGACAATCGGGCGTCGGGTGGGAGTACGGCGAGAAACCGTCGCCGATGTCGTGCTCCCCGCCCGGGTGGATTCCGCGGGGTCGTTCGACAGCGTCACGGCGCTCGTCGAAGCCCTGATCGCACTTGCTTCGCCGAGATCGGCACGGTCAGCTGCGCACGGCCGCGGCCACGCTCTCCATGCGTCTCGGGCGGAGGCCCTGCGCCAGCCCGATCAGTCCGGCGGCCATCAGTACGCTCACCACGAGTTTGGGCGCCAGGCCGCTGGAGACCAAGTCGAGCACATTGCCGACGGTGAGTACGAGTGGCACCCACAAGGACACGAGGCCGGCTCGCCACGCACCGAAGGCCAGGACCAGGAGCCCGATCATCCAGCCCAGGATCCAGACCACGAACGATGCCACCACCAGCGGGTCCTTGTCGAGGGCGTCGACGACCGGCCGGACCGCATCCACCTTCACGCCCCCTCCGGCGAGGGCCCCGAAGAAGGCGTTGTAGTACCACAGGTGGATCGCCGAGAAGTAAAGAGCGGGAACGACGAAGGCTCCGCCGATGGTGGCGACCAGGCGCTTGCGGCGGCCGACCGCCACGATCAGACCCGCCATCGCCGGCAGGAGCAGCAGGTGTGTCAGCGTGAAGAGGATCGTCTCGACTCGCCAGGCGCCGAGGTCAGAAGCGGCCACGTCCACGTTCGCCGCGGTCTCGGACACTTCGTCCGGGAACATCGCCCAGTAGAAGGCGTTGGTGGCGCTGTAGAGAACGCCGCCGCCCGCCATCGCGATCGCCGCGAAACGCAGGCCGTACGGCCTGGTGGTCTGGTCATCCATCGACATCTCCCGTCATGATTCGTCTAACGACGCAGAGGCTAGGAGCGTCGTACCGCTCAGGTCGTCGGCCGGGATGTTGATCGACGGGTTGATGCCGCAGGACGCCGCTCCACCCGTGGGTGGATGCCAGGCGGCGGGCGGTTCGAATACGCTCCCTGCCATGGGATGGCTCCGGGGCGTTGGGCGGCGCCGGCGTGACCTCGGGCCTGTCGCAGCAGGCCTCGCGCTGTTCGGGTTCGGCTTGGCCGAGATCTACGTGCCACTCGCCCCGTACGTCGAGGGCGACGGTCCCGACCTCACTGAGTTGTCCGACGGCTGGATGGCCGTGCTGACCGTGCTGCTCGCCGGCTATTGCCTCGCGGTCGCGGCCTGTGGCGCGTACCCACGGGTCGCAGTGGTCCTGGCCGGCGTCTGCTTCATCGCGCAGAGCTTCACGCCGCTCCTTCCCGAATCGCCGGCCACGCCGCTCACGGCGTTGATCGTCGTCTGCTTCGCATGCGTCGCCATGGGCGGCCGCCACGGGCCGGCGATCGCCGCTGTCTCCTACTTCGTCTCGGCCGGCATCGAGACCACGATCGCGGACGAGCCCGACTGGGCCTTCATCGCCTTCGTCGCGCTCGCCGTCATGGGACCGGCCTACGCCGTACGCATGCGGCGTGCCCAGGTGGAACGTCTGGTCGCGCTGGCCGCCGAACGGGAGACCGCCGCGCGCACCGACGAGCGGCTCCGGGTGGCCCGCGAACTGCACGACATCGTCTCGCACGGCGTCGCCGTGATGGTGCTGCAGGCCGGAGCCGCCCAGGTCATGCTCGGCTCCGACGCCCGGCAGGCCCATGAGTCGCTGGACGCGGTGCAGGAAGTCGGTCGTGACGTCGTCACCGAGTTGCGTCGCCTGCTCGTCGTCCTCCGCGGTGAGGGGAGTCTGGAGCGGCTGCCCTCGCTACGGCACCTCGAGCCGCTCCTGACCGGAGTTCGGGCCGCCGGTGTACGGGTCGACGTCACCGCCAACGGCGACCTCGGCAGGGTTCCCGCGGCCGTCGACGTCAGTGGCTATCGGGTGCTGCAGGAGGCCCTGACCAACGTGGTCAAACACGCCCCGGGGGTAACAGTCTCGGTCGCGATCGATGTCGGACACACCGATCTGAGGATTCACGTCGTCAACGACGGCCCGCGGATCGTCCGCCGGAGCGACGGCAGTGGCCTCGGGTTGACGGGGATCAGCGAGCGTGTGGAGCTCTTCGGGGGCACGGCTACCACCGGTCCGGGGAAAGGCGGTGGGTTCGAGGTGCGGGTGGAGCTGCCCTTGAGCGGAAATTCCGCGGCCCCCATGCCGTCGAGTACGGGAGCGTCGGTGTGACGCGCATCCTCATCGCAGACGACGAGGTGCTCGTACGCACCGGACTCCGGATGATCCTCGCTGCTCAGCCCGGCATCGAGGTGGTCGCAGAGGCCACGGACGGCGAGGAGGCGCTGAGGCTGACCGCCCGGCACGAGCCGGACGTCGTGCTGATGGACATCCACATGCCGAGGCTTGACGGTGTGGCCGCGACGGAGAGAATCCTCGCGGGCCGCCCCGACCGCCGCGTCGTCATGCTGACCACGTTCGACCTCGACGAGTACGTCTACCGGTCGTTGCGCGCAGGTGCCTGCGGATTCCTGCTCAAGACCACTCCGCCGAAGGAACTGGCGGGTGCGCTGCACGCCGTCGTCCGTGGAGACACGCTGCTCTCACCGGAGATCACCCGCCGTCTGATCGACCACTACACCTCCTTGGCGCCACCGGTCAGCGCTCCTGGGCTGACCGACCTGACCGCCCGGGAGGCCGAGGTGCTGCGGTTGCTGGCTCGGGGGCTGTCCAACCGCGAGATCTCCGGGAAACTGCATCTCGGCGAGGCGACCGTGAAGACGCACATCAACCGCATCTTCGCCAAGCTCGGTGTGCGGGACCGCGTGCAGGCGGTGGTGCTCGCGTACGAGGCCGGCATGGTGCTGCCCCGGCGCGCGGCGCGCGACTGGTGAAGGGACGGTTTCCGAGAGTCAAGGTGGCGGCTGCCTCCTGTTTCAGATCGGCGGCGATCTTCGTCGGGCAGGCTCGGCCACGTGATGAGGACCCGGTTCGGTCGAGGCCGGTCGTGAGTGACAGTGGTTGCCCCCTCGTCGACCTGTCCAGTTGCACGCTCATTGCACGACGATCCGCAGGCAGTGCTCTCCTGTAAGCAGAGCGCTTCGCTCTTGCTGGTGAGCAACTCACCCAGCGGCGGATCCCGACGCGAGCAAGGCGACTGGAGCGCGCGTACATCCGCCGTACGCTGCGCAAGGACGGAGCGGTTCACGAGACGTAAACATGGTCATCCGCGAAGCGGAGCGGGTATTGAACGCCCTGCTGCTCGGCCAGGCCCGAAGCCGACACGTGTAGCGGCAACCGCGCCCTGAGATGAGAAGCCGATCGGTGAGGGTGGCACGCGGGGGGCTCGGGGGGTCGTCCGCCCGAGCAGGACAAGAGCCCCGCGAAGCCGACCCAGTAGGTCGGCGAGCAGGGCTCGTCGAGAGCGGGTGACGGGAATCGAACCCGCGCTGTCAGCTTGGGAATCATCTATTGATCTTGCTTCCCTGAGCTGGGAAAACAGGGGCGCAGGTCAGGGTGGGTCGGGTGACCTTGAATCCCCGTGAGTGAGCGCGATTCCCCGCACGTTTTGGCACGCATCTGGCAAGCCGCCACCCATTGTGGCACCGATGGTTTGGGCGAGATCCGGTGTCACTGGGTAGGGGCGCTCAGTCGGGAACAGGTCGGTCGCGCCCCGGCCTGCATGGAGGGCGCTTACCGTGGAGGTGATGTCGGTGATCGCGAGGATCCACTCCTCGACGTAACGGTCCACCGCCTGGCCGGACAGGCCGATCTGGATGGACCGGTGCGGCAGCGCGTTCAGGTGCAGGTCGCGTTCGGGGTCCCACTGGATCCGGACCGGGCTGCTGCGAAGCCGCTGCGCCCACGCTGTAGGGTCACCGCCGCGGTCGGGATGGCTGGGGCAGGAGTTGGCCAGTGCCCATTCGAAGCCGTCGCGGGTGATGTCGATGGCCAGGACGCGGGTCTGGCCGGGCTTGGTGGCCCAGCCGCAGCGGTACATCATCCAGCAGAACGACGGCTTGATCCAGGTCATCCGCTCGCGCTTGAACGGCGGGACGAACCGCTGCGCCGCGACGGCGGGGCTGGCAATGGCCGCGTCGTAGGCCTGGTAGACGGTGATGGACTGCGCGTTATAGGCGCCACGGATCTGCCGGTAGGGCACGTTCATGTCGTCCAGAGTGGTGAGCCGTGCTCAACCCGGGCAACCGAATAACAGGATGAGACGTGGGCTGGTGGCTTCTATCCTGTCGATCATGACGGTGGGTTTCCTGTTCTGCGCCGATCCGCTCCGGCCGCGGCGGGTCGATCCGCATTTCGAGCAGCAGGCGCAGGCCGTACGGAATCTGGACGGACGGCTGGCGCTGATCGACCATGACGCGGTCGTGGCCGGCCGGATCCCCGAGGCGGTGGCGCGGGTTCCAAGCGGGTTCGGCCCGGCGTGGTATCGGGGCTGGATGCTGCGGGCCGAGCAGTACCGGGCGATGGAGGAGGTGCTGCGCGCCCGCGGCTGCCAACTGCTCGTCAGCGCGCGGGACTATCGGGCGGGGCATGAGTTGCCCGGCTGGATCGACTGTTTCCGGCACCTGACGCCGCAGACCGTCGTGCTGCCGATGGCGCAAGGCACCCCTACTCCGGGTGTGGAACGGTTGGCTCAGGCGGTGGCCGGGTGGAGCGATGGCGGTTTCGTGATCAAGGACTATGTCAAGTCACGCAAGCACGAGTGGTTGGACGCCTGTTACGCGCTGGACCTGGCCCGGCTACCGAATGTGGTGGCCAGGTTCGTCGAGCTTCAGGGTGAGGACCTGGTCGGCGGGTTGGTCATCCGCCGGTTCGAGGACTTCGATTACCGCGAGCTGCGAGTTTGGTGGGTCGATGGTGAGCCGGTGTTCGCCGGCGCGCACCCCGACAACCCCGAAGCCGACCTCGAAGCGCCCGGGGACCTGAGCGATGTGCGTGCCGCGGTGCGCCGGCTCGGGTGCCGTTTCGTCACCACTGACCTTGTACGGCGGGTCGACGGCGTCAGGCGGGTGATCGAGGTCGGCGACGGCCAGGTAAGCGACTGGCCGCCCGGCGCTGACCCGGCCTTGCTCTACGCCGCGCTGCGCGAAGCCGTGGCTACTCCAGGATGATCTGGCGCTGGGGCGCCAAGAGCTCTTGATACTCGAGCGGCGACTACCCGGGGCGGGATCATGGTCCTGACCTGGGCCTTCATAGTCAGAGCGGGTGACGGGAATCGAACCCGCGCTGTCAGCTTGGGAAGTCTCTAACGAGCTTGGGTGCTGAGCTGGGCAATGCTGACCTGCGGTGGAGCATGCTGGCTGCCCGTGATACCCCGCGCGTCCCCCTTGATCACTCTTCTGACGGGCACGCAACGGGCACGCGCAGACATCGACTTGGAAGATCATCGATCTTGCTGTTGTGGGAAGCTGTTGTGATGGATCGGCTGGTGCTTGCGGAACTCCTGGTGTATCAGGGGGAAGCAGACCCCGCATGTCGCCTTGCGGTCCTTGCCGGGGGCGACTTCCGCATCTGGGAAGGCGGCGTTCGCGTCGATCACCTTGTGCACATCTATCGTCGTCGCGAACGCCTAACCCGCCAGCGGGCCACCCCATCTCTGGGGTTCTCCGAGGCGGTTTCACGCCTTCAATCGTGTGGATTGGATGAAGTCCTTCTCGGCTACGCCAAGAGCGCCGAACCCCGCTATCACTTCCAACTGTTCCTCACCATGGACGTCTCTATGGTTGTGGCCTGCCTCGGAGTGGGTCAGGAGTCCAAGAGCAGCGAGTAAGTCAGTACGACGCGGCCGCGCGCACTTTCACTTTCAGTCTGGGAACCCCGATCATCCTGGAGTCAGAGGCCCCGGCCAGATCCCGACGTGACAGGCACGAATGGTTCGAGAAAGAGGCGTGATGTGTACACGATCACAGATTTAGATACCCACACCATTACGGTCCGCGAATTCTATGCATCTCTCCATGCACTCATCGGCCGCGTCATAGAACTGGCTATCCAAAGCGAAGAGTAAGTCTCGATCTCTGTCCGAAAGTGAATCCACCTGATCCTCTCTTTCGGTATCCGTCATCGATGACGGATCAATCCTCGCCACTGCCAGCGCTTGCTCGACCAGAGTTAGGACTGAGCTTCCCCTCATAGCGTGGAGATCGAACCGGGAGAGGTTTGGTCGTGGCTGGAAGCACGAGGCGTCGCTTTGATCCGGAGTTCCGGGCTGGGGCGGTGCGGATCGTCAAGGAGACCGGCAAGCCCGTCGCGCGCGTTGCGCGGG